>CAXAVL010000172.1:0-9851 GCA_963971905.1 uncultured Cellvibrio sp. | reverse complement strand
TTCAGAAATACAGTTTTATTTTTCAGATTGCCTTGGTAAAGAGTGTGCAGCAATGCATGGCCGGTACGGTCTGCAGCAGCACATGTACGTGCCGCCTGACCGCCTTCGCCGAAATTTTTAGATTGACCGCCAAATGGACGTTGATAAATACGCCCCTCTTCAGTACGAGAGAATGGCAAGCCCATATGCTCTAGCTCAAACACAGCCTCTGGACCGACTGAACACATGTATTCAATAGCATCCTGATCACCGATGTAGTCAGAACCTTTTACAGTGTCATACATGTGCCAGCGCCAATCGTCATTTGGATCAGCACTCGCAATTGCACAAGTAATACCGCCTTGGGCAGATACAGTGTGTGAACGGGTTGGAAATACTTTAGTAATTACTGCTGTTTTATAACCGGATTGAGCCAATTGCAAAGCTGCGCGCATGCCCGCACCACCGCCGCCAACCACAATACCGTCAAAAGAAATCGTGCGCATAGTAGCCATTAGTTAACACCCCAAATTACCTGAACACCCCAAACCAAATAGGTGACTGCAACTGCACCCAGAACTATCTGGGCAAATATACGTAAGAAAGTTGCTTTGGAGCCTAATAGACGAGTAGTTAAATAATCAGTCAGCACTGCCCACAAACCAATCCAAGCATGGGATATAAAGGAAAGAAGAGTGACAAGAGTAAGCACGCGCATCCACAATTGATTGTAAAGGGATTGCCACTGCTCGAAAGTCAGCTCAGGATTTAATGCCAAATAGGCGACAATAAAAATCGTGTATGCCGCCATAACAGCACCACCAACACGTTGGATCAGCCAATCGTAAAGACCACTTCTCCCGAAACTGGTTACTGAAGTTACCATACCCACACCCCCGCCAATACGATCAGAACAATGGCAACAAACAGCGCAATCTTAGCGCCGGTTTGACCGCCTTGAAGTGATTCACCAATACCGAAATCCATAATCAAGTGGCGAATACCTAACACCATGTGATAAGCCAACCCCGCCAACACAGCCCAGAGGACAAATTGACAAATAGGGTTTGCAGCCATATCACTCATGCTGTTAAAACCTTCCTGCGAATCAAGACTGGTATCGAGCATCCACAAAAGGACAGCAACACCGGCAAAAAGGAAAACACCAGAGGCACGATGAAGAATGGAAACGTAGGCAGTAATGGGGAGTTTAATCGTCGCTATATCTAGGTTGACAGGTCTTTTCTTGTTCACGGTCTATCTCACCTTTATGCCCATCGCGGGCAGGTTTAAGAATAAGCGCTTCATTTTTTATCATTTAAAAATGACCTTAAATGAAACACGCCCTGCAAGTCGCGCAGCATTATAGAGATTGGCCTCTGGAAACACAAACAAAAACCCCAATGGAAACCAACCCAAATTACAACATCAGAATATCGCCATTTTTTTAACGGCACTTTTACGCAACGCCTTGATTACATTAAAAGATTCCAACAAAAACGCACCTCAAGCGCGCACTTTCAGGCGCACCGCTCCAGATGAGTGCAACCACCTAAACAGACCCTAGAGATAACCTAACGCACCACCACTGAAGCGACACTCAACCACGCAAATTTTTTCAAAAAGATAAAAGAAATTACCCCGGAGATGCGCCAAAAACTTTCTCCTTAACAATTAAGTCATCTATAATGCCGCTCGCACACGGCAGCGTCGACCTACTACATAAGAAGTCGACCAGCCCATAAAAATATAGCCGGCCTATGACGCTATTAAATGTAGGGCTACTTGCACAACGCGCAGCCACCTACAGCTTTTATCAGTTGAGCAGAGCGAAACATGCTTCTCTCAAGCCTTAAGTCCAATCAGTAAGCACAGGAGTCAGTAATGACTGACAAGAAAGCACATCTCACGATTGATGGCATTAATACGACGATTGAATTACCTATTTATTCAAGCACTATCGGCCCCGATGTCATCGACGTTACCAGTATTACCAAGAATGGCTTTTTCACATTTGATCCGGGCTTTATGTCCACCGCCTCATGCGAATCAGGTATTACATTTATTGATGGCGAAGAAGGAGTGCTACTCCACCGCGGCTACCCGATTGAACAACTGGCTGTCTCCTCTGATTACCTCGAAACCTGTTACCTCTTATTAAATGGCGAACTGCCAACACCAGCACAAAAAGAAGAATTTACTGCCGCAATCAAGCAACACTCCGCTGTAGACCCCTCCATTGCCAATATCATTAAAAGCTTCAAGCGCGAATCCCATCCCATGGCGATTTTGTGCAGCGCTGTTGCCGCACTCGCAGCGGTTTACAACGACGAAATCGATATTACCAATGAAGCAAGTCGCAAACTAACTGCTTATCGGTTGATTGGCCAAATGCCAACGCTTTCTGCAATGGTTTACAAGCATCGTCAAGGTGAAGAGTTCATCGCACCAGACGACAGCCTCAGCTACGCCGAAAATTATTTGAACATGACTTTTGGCACCGCAGGCAAAGCACCTAACGTGAGCAAAACCATTGCCAAAGCAATGGATCGCATTTTTGTATTGCATGCAGATCATGAACAAAATGCCTCAACATCTACCGTGCGCCTGTCTGGCTCATCAGGCACCAATCCGTTTGCAGCTATAGCCGCAGGGATTTCAACCCTATGGGGACCTGCACATGGCGGCGCCAATGAAGCCGTGTTAGAGATGCTGGAAGAAATTGGTAGCGTTGAAAATATTGAAGCGTGTGTAGCACGCGCAAAAGATAAAACATCTGGTTTCCGCTTGATGGGCTTCGGTCATCGCGTTTACAAAAACTTTGACCCCCGAGCCAAAGTAATGAAACAAACTTGTGATGAAGTATTAGCTGAGTTGGGTTTGGAAAACGATCCACTCTTAGCGATTGCCAAGCGACTGGAACAAATCGCTCTGGAAGACCCCTATTTTATCTCCAAAAAGCTGTATCCAAATGTTGATTTCTATTCGGGCATTATTATGAAAGCAATCGGTATTCCTACCGAAATGTTCACCGTGATTTTTGCACTTGGTCGCGCAGTAGGTTGGTACTCTCACTGGGATGAAATGGTCAGCAGCCCCTATAAAATTGGGCGCCCTCGTCAACAGTACACCGGCAGCCCGAAACGCGATTACCCACAAAAATAATTGCGATTGCAGGTAAACTTAAAAAGGTCGCATTGCGGCCTTTTTTTATTATTAAACATAAAGCCCCATCAGAACCATAAAAAAATCCCGACTGCAACCAGCCGGGATTTGTAGCCAATCAACAAACAAGCCACTTCGGAATATATTTGTTACCGATAATCCAAAGAAAAATTAAAGCTTAGAAATTCCAATCTGCCATCAACCAAAACTTATTGGTATCTACCACTTTAGTTGCCGCATCACCCATTGCATATTGAGCATATTTTGCAGTCCAAACCACGGCACCGACTTTTTTCGTGAGGCTAATATCGATTTCATCACCATAGTCTGCGCTACCAAAATCAGCATCGAATTTATGGTAACTAACCATTGCTTGAGCACCCGCAAAGGTCATCCCGAGATTCAAGTATTTATCCTGCAAACCATCTTTTGGGGTTGCCAAAAACTTATCAGCCCAACCATTAAATGCATGCAAAGTTGCCAAGGGAGTTGCAAAACCATAAGCGCCATTGTCAGAACCTAACACTTCATACCCCAAGCCAACACTGAAACGAGAAATATTAAAAGTACCCTCAGCGAGCATATAATCCGCATCAAAAAGTTGCTTTGCTCCCGCATCTTGCTGTGTTGCATATTCCAAATTGTAAGTAAAAGCATCACCTACGGCACCCTGCCAGCGCACACCATAGGTATCACTTGTCAGACCAAATTGTGCAATAGGATTTTCTACATCCAATAAGTAGGCATACCCAATTAATTTACCCGCATCAAAACCGGTGTAGCTGGCATTCAATACATGGCTATTCATATTTAAATCACCTAATGCCGCATTTGCTTCACCAAATACACGGTTAACATTTTTGATATAGGCGTAAGTAACGTTGGTATAACGAACTGCTTTGTTGGCCCAAGAAACACCATCATAAGTTTGCTCGTTCTGGCGCCAGCCCACATTACCAATAAAACGTGAATTGTCGAGCACCAAACGTTGGCGCCCATACTTAACTTGATTATTAAAAGTAGTGTATGAAACAAACCCCTGATTAAGTTCAGTTCCAATGGGATCCGCAATTACCGCTTTATTGGTATTCAAAGGATCGTTACCTGCAGTTCGATAATCAATTTCGTTGGTCATCTCACTGACATTATCCATTTCCAGAAAAAATCCGAAACCATTCCATGGACCCGACTGATAAGACAAACGCGATCTTGTTGTCCAGGCATCGGCTTCCTTCTCGCCAGTTTTATTACCCTGCGTATTCAACACATCCTCAGTGACGTCTTCATAACGTGTGCGAAAATTAACTTTTATTACACTGCCCTGCTGCATAGATTCCGTGAATGTTTTTGCAGAGACACCTGGCGCTGCACAAATAAGTGAGCTTACGGCCGCAGCAAGAAGATGAATCGTATTTTTTTTCATAGAACCTTCTCCAAAGTTTTTCGATGTGTGTGTTAGATAATCAGCACCGCGTTAATAAATTTAATTTCAAATTTATTGCTTGTTGTGCACTAAAAATGAAGCTTATTAATTTGCATGCACAACATGGGGATGACTGATAACTAGTAGAGCAAGGCTTATGCCAATTGATTTTTTAAAGCAGAAACAATGAAACAATTCATTATTTATCAATAGGATATAAATTTTAAAAAAGTCATTTTAAAAAAAATGCATTTTTTTAGCTCGCCCTGTTATAGGGACATGGGATTTTTTAGCGCGCCATTTTCAATCAAATTGGATTATTAACCAGGGCAATTTTGGATCACAAAAATGCACGCCAACTTTTTATCATGCACAATAACGGATCAAAACAATGGAAAAGGAAAAAAGGTATATTTAGCTGATAAAAAAAGCCGCACTATGTCTGTGCGGCTCTCTGATAATAGTTACCACGCAATAAAGAAAACTAAAGTGTGCTCAAACGTACACTCGCCCCTTGAGCCAAATCTTTTTCTATCCGCACATGTGAAAAGGTCACATCCATTTGGCCATTTGCTACCAACGCAAAAGGCTCCAATATCAATGCAAACAGCTCTTGCGGCGTTCTCTTCAGACCAAAATCAGTACCTGCATCAGGATAACATTTAAGGTCAACCATAAGCCTGCGCCATCCGCAACCCGCGATGCTAGTTAACTCCTGCGTAATATCCACCTGCGAATAGCAGGAAGGGCCACAACCGATTCGCACCCATGCTTTGTGCTCCGGCGCCAGATCTACCTTAATATCCACTACCAATGCCGAGTTGGATTCATAATAATCGCTCAACACCTGTCGATTGGCCGTCGATATAGCCACTAGCCCCTCCCCTGCTCCATTCCACACTGCGCGGCGCGCATCTTCTTGCACATCGCGATCAACACAAGTTACCGTGAGTGTCGTTACACTGGCGACATTGCCATTAAGATTAGTTCGGTCATTATTTTTGCCTTCCAAAATAATGCCATAAGCCCCCATGGGGCGACGATTGAATAGCTCTAACACCGCAGAACTAGCTTCAAAAACGATTCCCTCTTCCGACAAATTATCGCCTAAGGTATCTACATCACCGTATTTCAAACCAAAATCGTAGGCGAACAAAGGATCGTAATCTTTATCACCAATATTTAACGTGCCTTGATCTGGCGACTTAGGCCAGGAAAATGCCAAGCGACCTTGCACTGGGAAATTAATTTGGTCATTAGCATTCTTGAAGATCACATCAGCCACACCGGCACCTTCAGTACCCGGCTGCCAAATTACCGCAAATGCATCGGATGCATTTAATTCACGGTTAATCCACATGGGGCGACCAGTGACAAACAATGCCACCACGGGAATCCCCTGAGACTTTAATTTCTTAAGCAAATCCAAATCGCTGGTATCACCCGCTTTTAATAGCTGATGCTGAATATCGCCCTGCATTTCAGCGTAAGGATCCTCTCCAAATATAACGATCGCAACATCCGGCTTTTCACTGAAAGCACCATCGACACTTAGAGTGACCTTTCCACCAGCATTAGCAACCGCACTCTGGATACCCGACCACAAGGTAGTCGCGCCAGGAAAATCGGCCATAGTGTTGCCAGTGCCTTGCCAATTGACTGACCAACCACCGGTCTGCTTACTAATATTGTCTGCCCCATCACCAGCCACAAGGATATTCAATTTGGCAGACAGGGGCAGAATATTATTTTTATTCTTTAGTAGTACGATAGATTCCCGTACCGCTTGACGCGCAATGGCGCGATGTTCACGAGCACCGAGCAATTCATCTTTACCCGCAAGTGGGCGCGTAGATGGCAGGCCTTTTTCCCATAGCTTTGCACGCAGCTTGACGCGCAGAATACGACGCACAGCATCGTCAACTCGCGCCATGGGGATAACACCTGTGCGCGCTTGCTCGACTGTATTGCTAAAAAGCTGTTTCCAATCTGGATCAGGCACCATAAAGATATCTAGCCCGGCGTTAATCGCTTGCGGGCAGTTCAATACCGTTGCACCCGCCACAAAACCATGGCCATTCCAATCACCCACCACCAAACCATCAAAACCCATCTGATTTTTCAGCACGTCGGTCAACAAATAGTGATGTCCATGCATATGCTCGCCATGCCAACTATTAAAAGAGGCCATCACACTTTGAACTCCAGCCTCAATTGCGCTGTAGTAACCCGCTGCATGCACACGAAATAATGTCTCTTCATCATCGAGACAATTGCCGCGATCGATGCCGTTATGGGTGCCGCCATCGGCAATAAAATGTTTTGCAGTTGAAATGACACTGTATTTGGAGAGGAAGCTGGCATCACGCGCATCACCCTGCAAGCCTTCTACCATCATGCCTGCGTATTCGCGCACAAGCTCCGGATGTTCAGAATAGGATTCGTAAGTGCGCCCCCAGCGATCATCTCTTGCAACGGCAACAGTGGGAGAAAAATCCCAATCCAAGCCAGTAACGGCAATTTCAGTTGCCGTAATGCGACCAATTTCTTTTATCAGTTCAGGGTTGCGCGCTGCACCAAGAGCAATATTGTGTGGAAACAAAGTCGCCCCAACGATATTCCCCACCCCGTGTACAGCATCTGTACCCCACATAATTGGAATAGCCAGTTTACCGTCGCTGGTATCCATGGATGCTTGATAATAAGCGTCAGCAATTGCCAGCCAATCCGCCGCTTTTGAATAACGATTGCCATTGGGAACCGAGCCGCCGCCATTTAACACCGAGCCAATGTGGTAATCCTTAACATCTTGCGGTGTCAGGTGGCGAATTTCCGGCTGGATCATCTGCCCCACTTTTTCCTCAAGACTTAACTGCGCGAGCAATTCATCGATTTTCGCCTCAAGCGCTGGATCTTTTTTCACTTTGCTGGTGATACTGGGCCACTGCACGTTTGCAACCTCCGCTGGGGTGTCTAGCTAATAATAGTTAATGTATTGACCGATATCTAAACTGGCATGGCAGCCTAATGGGTGACTCCTATTTAAAGTAGCAGCCATTTGACCATTTAACGGAAGATTCCTTGAGCTCCCCGTTGAGCAATATCTTATCGGGGCGAGAACTTATCTATGCAGAGCACTCATCAGTGAGCGCCTAGTGTGACATCACATTTCTTATGTAATTACGACCACAATACGACTCATATTACTTCCAAGCTCGCGCAAGCTACTACCTAATGACAGCGCTGTCAACCAGTGAATAAACAGTCGACAAGCAGCATTGCAAAAACTCGAAAAAATGACTTGATTGATAGCGTATATGAACAGACCATCCAGAAAGCACCAGAAATGTGCACCGAAAAAATCACCGCACTCACCTAACATATGTCAGTAAAGTGAATTTCCGCCCATTCAGTTTAATGTTATCCTCCCGCGCCTAACCACTACCCAACAACACATACCCCCTATAACTATTTAATCTTCTATATAAAAGAAGTTGAGGAGTCACATGAGCCTGTTACTGGTTGCAGATATCGGCGGCACCAATGGCCGTTTTGGTTTAGTCGAATACGATGCAGAAAATGTTCGCGCAAATGGCCAAATTAATTACACAGCAGAGCGTCAAATAACACTCAAGTGTGCTGAGCATGCCGACATGGCAGCGATGATTAAAGCATGTTGTAGTCAATTTGGAATTGATATTCCCGCATATGGCTGTCTTGCAATTGCAGGTCCTATTGAAAATGGTCAGGCATCTATGACCAACTTGAATTGGAAATTCTCTATAGATGGTTTGCGCGATCAGCTGGGCATGAAAACCCTACACGTTATTAACGATTTTGCCTCTCTCGCCTATGCGGTTCCATTTTTACAAGAAAACGAACTCGTCACGCTGTATGAGTCAAACAAATCCAACACTGAGGCGCCGATTGTAGTCATGGGGCCAGGCACAGGTTTTGGTATGGCAGCGCTAGTTCCAAGCCAAAACAAATGGAAAATCATTCCTACCGAGGGTGGTCACGCCAGTTTTGCCCCCACCAACGAAAAAGAGCTTGCGATAAAATCATTTTTATTGAAGGAGCAGGCTCACGTATCAGTTGAAAATATTTTGTCGGGCGGTGGTTTAGTGACACTTTATCGCGCACTCGCCCATAACTCGGGAGTTGAAGCAAAACCCTATACTCCCGCCGACGTAAGCACCAAAGGCCTCGCCAATGAAGACCCATTATGCCGCGAAGCAGTGTTAACTTTCTGCGATGTATTGGGTGAAGTGGCTGGCGATAAAGCGCTGTCAGTTGGTGCACGCGGCGGCGTTGTTATCGGCGGAGGAATTACCCCCAAGCTGAAAGATTTGTTGCCCGAGTCTCACTTTCTTGAGCGCTACAAAAACAAAGGCCCGATGGCAGGATATGTGAGCGACATTTCTATTCGCCTGATTGTGAATGACAAAGCTGCGCTAGTTGGCTCTGCCGCCTGGTTAATTCACAACACTCCCGAATTAAAAGCGCATTGATATAGTTCAATATCCTGTTAATAAAAAATGCACCCGCGGGTGCATTTTTTATTTGAGCAACATTTATATTTTCAATGTTTATCTTTGGGCTTAAGCAACGGCCCGGTTGACTCGCGAGAGATGATACTGGAACTCAGCATACTCGCAGGCAATTGAATCTCACGCCCTTTTAATTGCTTAAGCAGCAAATCAGTTGCCTTTTTTGCCATTTGCCGAATAGGCTGACGAATCGTGGTTAATGCAGGCCAAATCTGGTGCGCGACGGGTGTATCATCGAACCCGGCAACCGATAGCTGCCCTGGAATTTTAATGCCCATCTGATGCGCCACCATCATTACTCCTGCTGCCATATCATCGTTCGCAGCAAAAATAGCTGTAGGTCGCTGGGCATCGCCCAATAATTTTTTCCCGCACATCTCACCTGATTCAAATGAATTATCGCCCTGCTCCACCAAGCTCTTTTTCAAGGGTATATCGTTTTCTACCAGCGCAGCCTTGTAGCCTTCATAGCGCAATGACATGGCGCGGTGATCTGGATGGCCGCAAATAAATCCGATGCGTGTATGCCCCATGGCAATAAGCTGGCAAGTCATATCGTAGGAGGCTTCTTCATCGTTAGTTTCAACATAAGGTGATGCTGATTTATTTTCCGTCGGCGCCACACGCACAAATGGAATATTCATCTTCTTCAGCAAATTGATTACGTTCATATTGTCTGATAGCGGCGGTGTCAACATCACACCATCAACACGCTTCTCCAAAATCATGTCGGT
>CAXAVL010000171.1:0-9924 GCA_963971905.1 uncultured Cellvibrio sp. | reverse complement strand
GATGCCAAAACCCTTGCGCAAGTGGGCGAGGCATTGCTGCCCGATCATCTGCCGCGTTCCTTCGAATATAAATCACTGCGCATCGCTCTGTTGTTGCCCTTTCAAGATCGCGCGCTCTGGACGCCTGCGCATCAGGCTTGGTTGAACAATCAGTTACTGCTGCAAAATAGTCAATCTATCGCACTCAATAGCGCGTGGCTCAGTCGCGCCAGTCAGTGTTTTCGCACCTTGCAGGGTAGAGCAATTTGGCACACTCATGGCGATTGGATTACCGCGCACAACCCCAGTTTTGCACCGGATATTCACGCGCGCTTGCAATGGTGCGCTACGCTCACAGAGGCGGATCAGCGCGCGGCAGAGATCGAGCGCGCCAGCTTGTGTGCCGATATCAACAGTTGGTTTGCTCATGTCGATTTAATTTTGTTGCCCACCACACCCGGTGCCGCTCCTTTGCTCAGTGCAAAAACTGATTGGATGGATAGCTATCGCAGCCAATTAATGGGGCTGACGGCGCCTGCTGGCCTGGCCGGATTGCCACAAGTACATTTGCCGGTGTTAATGGATCAGAATGCGCCCTGCGGCATATCGCTGCTCGGTAAAGCAGGTAGCGATAAAGCCTTGCTGCAACTGGCCTGCGAATTATGTGAAGCGAGCAGTTAATTTGGATTGCGTTGAAACGGCGATAAACAGTGAACCTATCGGGAAAAGAGAATAAATATGATTCCATCGGTGATTGCTTCGGATTTTTCCGGCATACCTAAACTGAATGAATTGGCCTCGCGCGATTTTTTAGCTGGCCTGCCCAAAGCGGAGTTGCATTTGCATCTCGATGGGGCTTTGTCGCCAGCGCTTATGTTTGAATTGGCGCAGCGCAACCAGGTGGAATTGCCCTATAAATCCATCGCGGAAATTGAAGCCGCCTATCAATTCACCAATCTGCAAAGTTTTTTAGATGTGTATTATCGCGGCGCGTCGGCGCTCAATACTGAACAAGATTTTTACGATCTCACCCGCGATTATTTTGCAAAATGTAAAGCCGATAATGTGCTGCACACGGAATTGTCGTTTGACCCGCAAACTCATACCGAGCGTGGCATTGCGTTTGCCACGGTAATCAGCGGCATTTTGCGGGCGATGGATGATGCAAAAAAAGATTGGGGCATTAGTTCAAAATTGGTAATGGATTTTTTGCGTCACTTAAGTGCCGAGAGTGCGATGAAAACGCTGGAAGAATCCCTGCCGTGGAAAGATAAAATTATCGCCGTCGGTTTGGACAGTTCTGAGTTAGGTCATCCTCCTAGTAAATTTACCGAAGTCTTCGCCCGCGCTCGCACAGAAGGTTATCGCGTAGTTGCTCACGCAGGGGAAGAGGGCCCGCCGAGTTATATTTGGGAGGCGATTGAACTATTAAATGTTGAACGCATCGATCACGGTGTGCGTTGCGATGAAGATGCGAAGTTGATGGACTACTTGCGCGAAACGCAAATTCCGCTCACTGTGTGCCCGCTCTCCAATGTGCGTTTGTGTGTGTTCGATACTATGGCCGAACATAATCTATTTACGCTGCTGGATGCAGGTTTGCGTGTAATGATTAACTCGGATGATCCCACTTATTTTGGTGGATATCTCAACGACAACTATTTTGCTCTCGCCGATGCGTTTCCCGTAACCCGCGAACAGGCGTTGCTTTTAGCTCACCATAGTTTTACCTCGAGTTTTATTCGCGATGATGAAAAGCTGGGGTTTATTGCACAGCTAAAAAACTACGCAAACAATTTTCAGTAGTATTTCAATGCCGTTAGTATTTCAATACCAATCGTATTTCGACAATAGGTAAGCGCGATGGATAAACATTTTATAACCGCCAATGAGCTCTTGCTCGATTCATTCAAATTGGGCGAGCAAATTTATCAGCGCGGATTTCGCCCGCATTTTATTGTTGGTGTCTGGCGTGGCGGCTCACCGGTGGGCATTGCGGTGCAGGAATATTTGGAATACATGGGTATTGCGACCGATCATATCGCAATTCGCACGTCGTCCTATTATGGTATCGATAAACAGAGCAAAGATATTCGCGTCCATGGTTTGGATTACATTATTAAAAATGTTAATGCCGATCAGGAATTATTGATTGTCGATGACGTGTTTGATTCCGGTCGTTCGATACAGGCCATTATCGACGAAATCAAACGCAAGTCCCGCCGCAATACACCCAACGTAATAAAAATTGCCTGCCCCTGGTATAAACCCGCGCGCAATGTCACCGAGTTAACCCCAGATTTTTACGTGCACGCCACCGACCGCTGGTTAGTATTTCCGCACGAATTGTGCGGCTTGACCCCACAGGAAATTTTGCAGGGCAAGGGCAGCGAAATCGCCGATACCATTGCGCGCGCAAAGGATGGCGACGACTTTAAACAATAGGCTGTTTGCCCTGTGATCTGATGAGTGAATGCTTGAATAGAGGGTTAGCTGATAGAACGTGTGCGCACCGGAAAATACACAAGTGTATTAAGTGAGCGATTTGCGCCGTGAAAATAACCATATCAGTCAGGATTCAATTTTTTTTAATCCCGACTATTGACTCAAAAAGGCCAAACAGGTTTAATACGCGCCTCTTGCAGTGCAGCGCTTAGCAAACACTGAACAAGAAGCGACACGCCCAGATAGCTCAGTCGGTAGAGCAGTGGATTGAAAATCCTCGTGTCCCTGGTTCGATTCCGGGTCTGGGCACCATATAAAATCGATGCAGCTTTGTATCGTCAAAAACCCCGCTTAATAGCGGGGTTTTTTGTTTGGGTGTTTGTAATCTGCGCCCGAAATTTATCCTCTATTTCGCTAATTCCAGTGTCAATTCAGCTGTAAACAGTTGTGCTCTATCCCGATTTTTCGCCCACTTAAATAATATTTCTATCGTTTGTGCTACGAGTCCATTAAAAACAGGCTTGCCGTTTAAGGTAACGGCGACGGGTTGATTGAAGTCGATCATGTCGGGGTTGAGTAGTAGTGTGAAGCGCGAGACATCCTGAGTTAGTACCGTAAATGCATTGCCATTTCTGCGTGCCGAAATCCACCCGGGGTTTTTGCGCTTGCTGAGTTCATCTATTTTTAACCAATGAATGCGTGCGTAGCGGTCTACGCGATCAGTTATCCATCTGGCTTTTTCTGGTAGTGGGTCGCGTACGTGCTGGTCTTTAAATACTGAAATATTCGACTGTTCTGCTCCGAACCATTTCATGTCGTGCTTGCCATTTTCGATCAGTGTGTAGCGGTGATTTATTTTTGCTTTTTCCAGAATTTGTATGAAAGGGGCAACAGATTTGGCTGGGTATACGGGATCGTTTTCGCCGTTGACAATAAAGAGTGCGGAGTTAACTAAGTTTTCAATATCTATCCTGCCGGTCTGCTGTTCGCTTTTAAGTGTAAGCACTCCCATATGGCCGATATAGGGCAAAAATGCGGCCCATTCGGACGGTTGTTTAAACGCAAAAAAATAAGCGCCTGTGCCGCCGTCAGAAACGCCTGAGAGATAAACTCTGTTGTCATCGATGTTGTAGGTCGATTTTAGCCTGCGCAATATGCTGGAGAGATTATCGGCTTGTGCATCGCTCCACCAGACTGCATTGCGCCAGGCTGCGGGAAATACGGTTATTTGGTCGCGCTGCAAATAGGCTTCATATTTTTTCCCTTTGTTCCACCATTTGCCTCCGGCGCCCCAGCGTGGCCGATTAACGGCGCCGTGCAACATAAACTCTACGGCAATAGGTCGCTGCGCGTTATAAGTTTCTGGTACTACAACTACGTAAGGAAACCGAGCTCCGTCATCTGCGATGCGCTGCTGCTCAAGGATGCCACGTGGGGCATCTGTGCGATAATCTGGCCCTCGTTTAAGCCATTGATAGAGTTTAAGTGCATCACCGCCGGCGGCACTTATCAGTTGGTTCTTCGTTTGTGTGTAGGTTGAATCATCGCTTTCCCAATAGGCGGAAACCAATGCTTCGCTCGCGCTAGTGGCCAAACTATTACAGGCGATATAGGACAATATCCAGAGGGCGATTGCTTTTGGCATTGCTCACTCCACGAGCCAATTAACAATAAAAAAGCCGGGAATAAATTCCCGGCTTTTCGATGGTATTGCTATTAAGTTCTCGTAATGAATTAGAACTTATAGCTTGCGCCTACGGTGATGCGACGGTCTGTTAAGCCTTGGAAACAAAGTACAGACCCGTTGTTGACACAAGATTGCTCTACTGATGATTCGGTTAGGTTTACGCCTTCAATGCCAATATTGAATTGCTCTGTGATGTCGTAGGTGATGCTGGCATTAAGCTGACCACGATCTTCCTGAACAACTGGGAAGCCCCATGGGTAGCTTGACGTGCTGCCAAAATCTTCCGAGCGATATGCTTCACGCCAGGTATAACGAAGACGTGCGGAAAGACCGTATTTTTCGTAGTAGGCAGTGATGTTGTAGGCATTCTCCGACAGATTGATTAGCGACTGCTTGAAGGTTGCATTTGTGATCGCGCCGCCAGAGGATACTGCGAAGATTTGGTTGGCGCGCGATGATGCAACATCTACAGTGTCGCCACCCGAGAACTCTTGCCAAGTGTAGTTTGCAAGTACGCCGAAACCTGATGCCCAGCCCAAAACATGCTCAAATTCACTCAGGTCATATTGAACGGCGAGTTCAATACCCTTTTGAGTTGTTTCTGCAGTGTCATTGATGGTTGTTTGTGAGGGGACACAAATACCGGTACCGGGCGTTGCTGAAAATACGTTCCTGTCTGCAATCGGGTTAAAAACACCGCCTTGTTCGCAAGGTGCGGTAATGTCGCGGTAATTTGTACCTGGCTCTGAGTAGGGGTCAACCTGCTTGTTGCGGAATACATCGCTACGAATCTTGTGGAAGTAGCCCACGCTCACCATAGCAGCCGGTGCAAAGTACCATTCAGCGGAAATATCATAGGACTCTACTTCTTCCGGCAACAGGGAAGGGTTGCCAATTGCAACGGGAGGGTTTGGGCTAGTGCTGTAGGATGCTGATGACGATAGATCATCAAAGTCTGGACGTCTAATGTCGAATCCGTAACCTACGCGAACAACTACATCTTCAGCAACATCTGCGGCCAAGTTGAGTCTAGGTAGCCAGAAATCATAATCGTTGGTATTGACTGCATCTACAATGGCGCCGCCGGTGACGGTAGAACGACCGACTGAGGTTGTGTCAATGGCGACATAGCGCACGCCTGCATTACCGCGCAGAATTCCATACTCAAAATTGGCTTGACCATAGAACGCTTGAGTCTCTTCGGTAATATTGAAGTAGGAATTGTTTTGCGATGAAGGCGCACTGAGTGGGTTTTTGGTAGTCAGCGGCGCTTGATGTGTATTGGTCGCGGCGCTAAGTGTGTCAAATGCACCATTAAGATCGGCTGCGACCAACTTTGGATCGATATATAGGAAGTCGCGCACATAGAGTTCACGGCCATCAGCGGCGTTGAAGTTTGTTGGTCCAGGGCTCAGTAACTCTGCAAAAAGGTTGCCTGGAGCTGAATGATTCATTGCTCTGAAGGATTTGTTTGATTGGATATCATCGTTGGTGCTTTCGGCTTTGCTGAAACGATAACCGAAATCAATAGTGGTGATACCAGCTTGATCCAGATCATAGATGAAGTCTATGCGATGGGCTTCTTCACTGTTCTCAACTGTGCTAAGCGTTACGTTTACATCGCGCAGTCGGTAGTTGGCTGGATCTAGTAGCTGTTCTTTTGTTGGGCTGCTGGCCAAACCTTGTGCAATACCGAAGGTAAGTCCGTCGCTGAGGTCGTAAGCAAATGGTGTTCCGTTCTCATTGAGAGCAGCGGTAGGTTGCGTAGAGTTTGGGTTAATAAAGTTGAGCGTAGTATTGAGGCTTGGAGTGCTCGACTCGGAAGTCGACAACGCAGATTCTACGCGGACGGAGAATCTTTCAAATGAATATTCACCACCGATTCTGAAAATATCGCTATCCGTAATGCGGGAATTGGTATCACTTGACATACGCAGCACGGGGCCTCGGCCGCTGGCATTCGTGTTGATTACCCCTACCAAAGCCGCCTGAATGGAGCCTAGCTCTTGCGAGCCATCCGCGCCTTGCAGTGTGCCAAAATTAACGGTTTCAAATTGAGTGGGTATGGATGTGGTTGTGATTTCAGCTGTCCCTACACCGGAAGCCTGTATCCTGGAACTTTCTTCTCTGCGCTCCTGTTGGTTAACAATAACATCGGTGTAGAGCTTGAGGTTATCGTCGGGAGCCCATTCAAACGAGGCAGTAACATTTGAGGTTTCGTACTTGTAGTTATCGTAGTCTTGATTCAAGAATTGAATCGGAAGGAAACTGAAATCTGGTCTCGGAGTGTTGGCGTCATTATCACCCACAACCAAATTATCGCGGTCTGCGCGAGGGCGGAAGGCGGTAACATCTTGTTCGGCGTAGCTCGCGCTAATCACCACGCCCATTTCACCCATTCCGGTTTCCCAGTTTGTCCCGAAAGAGCCAGAGACACGAGGGGTTAAAGAACCATCTGCAGACAAGCTGCTGTCCTCGCCCTGGATGCGCGCGGCAATTAATGTTTCTTTTAAGTCAAGTGGGCGAATAGTGCGCAGATTAACTGTGCCGCCTACAGAGCCTTCAATTGTTTTTGCTTGAGGGGCTTTGGTCACTTCAACAGCAGAAATGATTGAGGCTGGTACGTCTTCGAAGTTGATACCGCTGCGGCCTGCACCTGAACCAACAGTTGATACACCGTTGATCTCGGTACGGTTAGCATCGGTACCACGAATTTGAACGCCAGTGCCCACGCCTGCAGAGCGAGTGATTTGCACGCCGGTAACGTTTTCCAAGACTTCTGCCAAATTTTGGTCAGGTAACTTACCAATATCTTCTGATTGAATCACTTCGATCAGATTGGTGGCAGCTCGCTTTTCCTCGATCGCGTTCTGTAAGGAGGCCCGGATGCCGGTAACCATTACTTCTTCTACTGCACCTGCTTGTTCTTGCGCATATGCCATGGATGACACAGCAGAAATCGCAAGCGATAAACTGCAAACCTTTGTACGTAACTTTGTCATGATTTCATCCCCAGGAACTTTTATAGTTAAGTTTTGACCGCATAAACAACATAGCATAGGCCTTTGCTTTACCAAAGGTGCTGTCCAAAATTATTATTGGTAATACCAAAAGTGTGTACATTGGTAATCCTTTTATCCAAAAAAGTAACAGTCTGCGTATCATTTTTTGTTTGAAGGGGGGGGGTGGGTTTGCGCGACAGGGCGATTGGTAGGTGTTGGGATGTTTTGCTAACTTATTGATATATAAGAAAAAATACAGTAAGGTGCGGGATTGCGCCGCAAAACGGGTGCGGGGTGCTTCGGATGTCTGTCGCCAACCCTTGTGATGCTCTTAACTTCGGGATTCTCGCCATGACCAATAACGACATTCTCCGCCGGGTACGTTTTATTTTTGATTTTGGTGATGCGCAAATGATAGCGTTGTTTGCGGCAGGTGGTTTTAATGCGTCGCGCGAGCAGGTGAGCGATTGGTTAAAGTCGGATGATAAGCCTGAGTTCAAAGAGCTGCGCGATATACAGCTGGCGATATTTTTAAATGGTTTGATCACTAAAAGGCGCGGTAAGCGTGAAGGTGAGCAGCCTGAGCCGGAAAAAAAACTCAACAACAATATTATTCTGCGCAAATTAAAAATCGCGCTGGATTTTAAAGATGAGCAAATTCTGGAGATGATGGAACTGGCTGGCTTTCCGTTGAGTAAACACGAGCTGAGCGCATTTTTCCGCAAGCCGGGGCACAATAATTATCGCGAGTGCCAAGCGCAAGTGCTGCGCAATTTTCTTAAAGGTCTGCAAGTTAAAATGCGTGGCAATATAGCCGATGCAACAGAGTCTGTAGCGTTATAGTTTTTTGCCGGGGGCTGACGGTAGCCTTGCTGAGCCAACCTTTTTTGGTCTAACCAATCGTATCTTCATAACAATTGCTTCCGTGTTCAGTGCGATTGCTGGATTACACTTTGAGTGTGATCCAGCAATCGCGGGAGTTATTGGTTATGCGCACTTATATTCGTCACCCCACATCTATTCCCATTCAAGTCTGCGCCGGTGGCGATGAAGATTCGCGTGTACGGGTGCGCAATTTAAGCGCGGGCGGGCTGTGTTTTATTACCGACAAGCCGGTCAAAGTGGGTACTTTGGTAGAGTTTGATATTCCTGTCATCAACCCGGATTACCACGGGCGCGGGGTGATTGTGTGGCGCCGCGAGCGGTCATCCAAGTCCTATGAAGTGGGAGTGCGCTTTACCAGTGACGACGAATTTTTTCGCACGCGTATGGTGGAGCAGGTGTGTCAGATTGAGGACTATCGTCAACGTCTGGCGCTCAAAGGGCGGCAGTTGAGCAGTGAGGAGGCGGCGTTGGAATGGATTGAGCACTACTCGGCTAACTTTGATGGTGCTGCGCAGCATTAGCTATTATTGTGCAAAACAAGTTAGATAAAAAAATCCCCGTCTACATTGCTGTAGCGGGGATTTTTTTATCGATTATAAAACCGGGTTGTTAGCCAGCATTTTGTTGACGACGAACAATCAGATCGTTTTCAATTCTTTTCATCTTTTTGTCGTCAAGCGTGTAGAGAAGAGTAAAAATCGTTCCCGTTATACCGATTACCACCGGAATTCCGCTCATCAGGAGCACCATTCCCGGCAGTGAATCGATAATTGTGCTTTCTACTTTAGCGTCGTAGCCATACATTCCAAGTACAATCAGTACCATCGCTCCGGCAAACCCGTGGCCGGTTTTGTTGATGAAAGTGCCTGCTGAGTAAATCAAACCGGTAGCGCGGCGATGATTTTTCCATTCAGAATAATCCACTGTATCCCCCAGCATGCTGAAAAAGAGCACGGGCATCATGCCAGCAAAAAACTCGCCTATGGTTGCTAGGGTCATCATTGTATAAATGTTGTCGGGGGCTACGAAATAAATTGCACCATTGAAAACTGAACCTAGTGAAAATGCTGCAATCATTAAGGTTCGCTTATTAAAGCGATTGGACAACCAACCGGTGGCAATAGCTGCGACGAGCGACGCTGCCAGCGTCAGGAAAAAATAAATGCCAATCAAGTCCGGGCGTTTTAAGTAGTACATGAAATAGTAACTGGCCGCACTGGGGCGCACTACAGTGAAGAGGCCAAACATTATGCCGATGCATAGCAGGATCAACCAAGGGTTGTTAGTGAGCAGATCGGCCAGATCCTTTTGGGTGTTGCTTAAATGCTCGCGCGGCTTGGCAATAATTTTGTTGCGCAAATACACCGAAAACAAAAAGCACAGCAACATAAATACTAATGCAGTGTATTTGTAAGTAGATGGCCAATTATTTTGGGCAAGACTAATAATCATCACACTGATTCCCAATACGGGGATTAAAATCACCGGTAAATTGGTAAACAGGTCTTTCATCTCAGTCCATAGACTACCGTCAGGTTGTGTCGGCGCTTGGATGCGTTCTTTGGTGCTCTTGTAAGTTATCAGCATAAAAACAGTGAGAAGTGCTGCAAAAATTAGCATTGTGTACTGGTAGCCAACTGCTTGGTCGCCTTTGCCCAACATTGCTACTAAGGCCGGCATAGTGGTCATTACCAGCATGCCGCCGGCAAATGCACCGATAAAGCGGAAGCTGGACAAGCTGGCGCGCTCTTTAACGCTATCGGTCATGACTCCCATTAGTGCGCCGTAGGGAACATTGTTCGCTGTGTAGGCGAGGGTCAGGCAAAAATAAATGACAAAGGCGTAAATGAGTTTACCGGTATAACTGAAGTCGGGGGTGGTAAAAATTAACGCGAGGAAAAGTGCTAGAAAAGGAGTTGACCAGAG
>CAXAVL010000170.1:0-9937 GCA_963971905.1 uncultured Cellvibrio sp. | reverse complement strand
TACAAAGGTGGTAAACAATACTTGTTCGACATTCGCCGATGAAACCTTATCCGCCTTACCGCTAGCAGCGAGTGCCGCTTGTTCTTTTTGCAGTTGGCTGCGAATAATCTCCAATGCTTCTTCGCGCAATATTTCTTTACCTTCATTAGTTTGTAATTCATCAAAACTTTTCGCGCTAAACAACATGACCAAACCGTTACGTATGGCAGGCATATGTAACGTCAGCAGCTCCTGTAACAGCGGATCACGAAACAGCTATGTAATAGACGCTTGCAAATAGCGCTGACGGCCATTCACATTAAAGTTAATCGTAAATTTAGGGGTCATCTCATAATAAATAGCAGGTGCCAGTGTTGAGGGGGCATGCTTTGTTGCTGCAACTGCTTCGCCTGCTGGTGGTGCAGGTGATAAGACCTTTAACGCCACTACAGTACCGCCAATAGAGATGATGATCAGCGCCACCGCAATGCCAATCATTAAAAACAGTTTCTTTTTAGAACCTGACTCCGTACTGCCTGCGTCTGCTTTTGCTTTTGGGGCTGCCGCCATGTCAAAACTCCGTCACTTTCAAAGACTAAAATGGGTTGAGCAATACCTATGCCAGTATTACCCTTGAAAGCTTAGCAGCGGATTAGGGGTTTGCGAGCAAGAGCACACAAAGGGAGATAAGAATGAGCAAAAAAATTGTGATGCAAAACAAAGATGTAAAGAAGCTGATCAATATGATCAGCTTCTTTACAAAAAGACAGACATAAACAAGAGAAACAAATAAAAGTTATGCGTAATGATCGACCAAGCGCATTGATATCGCCTGGCTAACAGCGACCTGTGTTAGCTCTTCATCATCCTCAATTCCTGAATTTTGCTGTTTGCTTGATTCCTCCTGCTCCCGCTTAGAAAATGATTTGTCCGAGACATCGACATTAACCAGATTTAATCCCTGCTCGGAAAACATTTCACGCAAGCGGTTTAATTGCTGATCCAATGCTTCGCGCACGGCAGGATGCGAACTACTGAAGGTAACGCTGGCTTGATCCTGATTCACGCTTACCTTCACTTGCATTGGGCCAAGTTCCGGTGGATCCAAACGAATTTCGGCCGCACTCACATTTTGTGCCGCAAGCCATAACACTTTATCGCCCACCGCTTGGCTCCATTGCGGACTGCCGACGGTGACCGGCACACCGGTTTGAACAACAAATGCACGGGCGGCAGGTGATTGCGCTTCGGTTAAACGTGCCATCGCTTCTACTGCAGCACTAATGATTGCGGGTTTTACATCGACGGCGGGAGCCGTTTTATCCAAAGTCGCTGCCGCCATAGTGGTTTCGGCCAGCTTATTTAATGCTGCTTTGGAGTTCAGTAATGCAAAATCCGGGTTGTCTCCTGTTTCTGCATCTAGCAAAACATCTGCATCTGAATTGGGAGCAAGATCTATTTCAGCATTTCCTCCGCCCTGCGATGCACCTGTAGCTATTCCAGCCAGAGCGGATTGGGCATCAACTCCAGCAGTAGCAGCACCTCCTGCAACTAACTGGGTTTTCGAAACAAATTGAAGACCAACCAATACAGCTTGCTCACCATTAACTGCCGCATCGCCCTCTATTTCGATGGGCTGCAAGGGCGTATTAATCGCCACAAGACTCGGATCTATGACCGACATATCCTCAGGTGATACAGATGGATCAATCTCATCTTCATTGGCAGGCGCTTCTACTACTACGGGCTGGATAGAAACTTGACCAAGCAGGTTTGCAGATGTATCAAGCTGACCATCCACTTCAGTTGAATCTGTAGCAGCTAGCATTAAGTCATCCAGCGCACTATCTGCCTTTACAACCGCAATCTTATCTGGATCCTTCACCCGCAGTTCATTTCCCAAAGGCGCTTGATCATTTAGCTCAGCAGATTGTTCCTCGCTTAATTTTTTTCCCCGCGCTGCATTCACACCATTTCCTTGTACAGACTGATCAGTTACATCGGTTGATCGCTGATTATCTTTGGAAGTTTTTGAGGGAGTCTCTAACCGGCCGACCTCTTTCTGCGAATCCTGCCGAGCTGGCGGTTTAACAATCGGTCGGGAAGCACCAGTGGGCTCTGCAGCAGGGCTTTCTTTGCGCGCCACAGGTTTACGAGCGGCAATTTCTGGCCGCACCTGTTCCAGTGCCTGATGAAATTTTTCAGTCGATTCCACACGCGCCTTAGCCGTCGTACTTTTAGTCGCCGCCGGATTAGCACTGGTTAAACCCAGTAAACTATTTAAAAAATTACTATTGTTCATCTGCTGCTCCTGCGCTTGATCACGGCAAGGCTTTGCCGCTTGATCAGACAACTATTCGGTTCAGGAGATACTTTGCAAAGCAGGTGCCAATTTAGACAATCGGCGCTGTAGAGGAGCGATAGACGCTAAGGTGAATTATGAATAAGAGCGCAGCAAACTCAGAACTTGTGCGAACTCTTGTTCGATGGAGTCAAGATCGACAGCCAATCCGTCGAGACTATTTTCAAACGCTTTTTTCTCCAGCACGGCGCAGAGTGCCGATAATTGCAGCGCGCCAACATTACTACTACTTCCTTTGAAACTATGTGCTGCACGGCGAATAAGGTCGGCGTCTGACCCCTGGATAACCTTACGCAGAGTAGTGATTCGGTCAGTGGAATCCTGCACGAAGGTATCAATCAGCAACGTAAAATCATCCTCCATGACTTGTTTCAGGGTGTTTAACGTTTCGTAGTCCAGATGTTCCATGGTGGGCTTCTCATTGTTTGGAATGAAGAGTCACAGCTGATTCAATTCATCGTCAATCATCATTAACCCATGAAAAATCGACTTCGACGATATTACCGCATCCAAAATAGGTAACAGTACCACAAAGTTTCTCCACCAGCGCAATACCACGCCCGCTATAACCGAAGGATGAAAGATTATCGGTTGCGCGCTGTTGATGATCAAAACCCGTACCGCTATCCTCAATACGGACTTTTAACAAACCGCCATTTTCGTTGGTTTTGTGAGAGATACGGATACGTACAAAGCCTTCCGTCACCTGATTAATACGCTGCTCGCGCAACTTATAATAGTCGGAAAACCCTTCCGGTGTTTTTTTCAGCTCAGAGTCCAGTTTTAATACACCGTGCTCCAAGGCATTGGTGTACAACTCAGCAAGAATGGTATAGAGCGTACTGCTAAAAGCGCGCAAGCTGGGCACTTCCATCAATACATTTAATAACATGGGCAATGGATCAAATACTTTAAAACTCGTAGGTTTTACTTCAAACCCCATGACCCATTCAATTTCCGAGTTGGCAAATTTATGACTTGCTTCCTGCGCAAAGCTATTCACTCGCGCAGGTTCATCCATGCGAATTTCCAACAGTGATAAATCGTCATCTTTTTCACCATTGCCAACAAACTGTTGCACACTCTCAATAATTTCATTAAATAAATACTCGGGGTTTTGGTTGCGACCAAACACTTCTTTCAGTCGCTCTTCACCAAACATATCCCCCTCTGCATTGCGCGCCTCATGAATACCGTCAGACCAAACAAAAATTCGATCTTCTTCTTGGAGCTCATAGTATTCACAATTATCTTTAAAGGCGCGACTTGACAAGACCCCCAATGGTAGGTGAGTTGATTTAACCGGAGTAATATTACTCTCTCGATGATGATAGATAAAACAATCTGGCAATCCACCGTTCCAAATCTTTAAGCGCTTTTTACGGAAATTAATATCCATCATGGTGGCACAACAAAAAATCCCCACCGGTAAAATATTTTTTAATTTTCCATTTATTTCGCGCAGGATATCGGTCATGGAAAAACCTTTTTGCACCATGCCATAAAAGGTCGATGCCAGCGGCATAGCGCCGATCGCAGCGGGCAAACCGTGGCCGGTAAAATCACCAAGCAACACCATCATACTGCCATTGGGTCGCATGGCCGCAACCAGCACATCGCCATTAAAAACAGCGAGTGATGATAAAAAATAACGCACATTACTAGCACTCAAACAGCCGCTGTGTGCGACATTATCAAACACGTGCTTGGCAACTGTTTGCTCCTGGAGCAGACGGGTGTTGTACTGCACGATTTGATTGCGCTGCGTAAGCATAGTGCTATGCATTTCACGCATACGATTGAAGGACTTTATTTTGGCTTGCAGAATAATGCGATTGTAAGGTTTGGAAAGAAAGTCATCGCCCCCAGCATCCAAACATTGCACGAGTGATTCGGTATCAGAAAGAGAAGTGAGAAAAATAATAGGGACTAGTTCATCGCCCGCAAGCTCTTTGATTTTTCGCGCGGCACCAAAACCATCGAGCTCAGGCATCAATGCATCCAGCAAAACAATATCGGGTTTCTCAGCAGAGTAAACCTGAATCGCCTCAAGCCCATTGCAAGCTGAAACTACATGATGACCTTCTTTGCGAACAATGCTTTCAAGAATGAGCCTGTCGGTGTCTGTATCATCGGCAACTAGAATCTTTAAACGACGTACATCATTCATAAAATTGCTTCCATACATCACTCAACATGCTGCAGAGCATGCTCGGCCACCTATTGAATGTCGAACAGTTGCTCAAAATTAGAAATCAATAAAATCTTTTTCACATCCGGTGCACAATTCACAATTTGAATATTGGACTGCTCCCCTCCCGCGTAATCACGCAATAGCAACAACATACCCAAAGCTGAACTGTCTAAATAAGACGTGCCCTGTAGATCAACACGGTAATGAGTGGGAGCCTGAGCAAGCTTTTCATATGCACCGCGAAATTCTTGGTGGGAGCTAAAATCGAAGCGGCCCTGAATATAAATAGTGACTTGATTGCCGTCAGGGGAAACTGTTGACGTGATCGCCATGTCTTACCTCATCAAAAAACGCTAAACATTACTGATGCCAGTCCATCCAGGATAGCCCTCGCCCCAGCACAACCTAAGGATAGCCTATAAAATTATAGTTGCTGGAGACTTCATGCAATATAGTATGCAAGCAACAAAATCATCCCGAAAACCCATTTATCTGACTTTTTGTGCCTCTTATGCGCCTTTATATTGCGTTGTCTGACTGACGCTGTAATTGCTGAGAGCTTAATTCATCCATCTCTTTCTGCAAACGTTTATCGAGCAGAAGATTATCTTCACGCTGCAATCGAGCAATTAAATCCTCAATGGATTTACGCTTTTGGTACTTTAATCGCCACTGTTGCTGCAGCGACTCAAACAACACTTTATAGCGCTCAACCTTGTTTGCCTGCTCATTGCAGGCTGCATTAACCCGATTAATAAAACTGCTGTAATTGATTAGTTCATGAGCAAGAACCCCCTCCCGCAGCGCGCCTTGGGCAGTTAAATACTGATCGGCATAATCGCGTAACTCGGCCAATTGTCGCTCTTCTTGTGCGAGCTGATCGCGGAATTGACTGAGTTTTTTAGCCGCCTCATCTTCCTGGCGAAATGCCAGCGACAAGACAACCTGCATTCGTTTGGCGCGGGATTCAGCCATGTTTCACACTCGCTGCATAGATGATTTAGCGTTGCCGATGCTGTTGTGCCAGTGGGCTATTGGCTTTGGTATTGGCAGGAGGTTTGAGGAGCACTTTAAGATTAGCAATGGATTCCGGCAGCCGTACACCTTGCTTGATCCCCTGTTGGATAAACGCGCGCAAATGAGGGAACCGCTCAATCGCAGCATCTGTTTCCGGGTCAGCACCTGCGGTGTAGGCACCAATGGCGATCAAATCGCGGTTCTGTTGATAACGCGCGAGCAATTGTTTAAAGCGCTGCATCATTTTCAAGTGTTCATCATCAACGATGTTTTGCATCGCCCGGCTGATGGACGCCTCTACATCAATAGCGGGATAAATCCCCTCCTCCGCCAACCGCCGCGATAGCACCACATGGCCGTCAAGAATCGCCCGCGCCGAATCGGCAATCGGGTCTTGCAAATCATCGCCTTCAGTTAACACGGTATAAAAGGCAGTAATTGAACCTTCACCTTCCGCCGCATTCCCGGCTCGCTCCACCAATTGCGGAATTTTGGCAAACACCGAAGGTGGATAACCTTTGGTCGCCGGGGGTTCGCCAATAGCCAGCGCAATTTCCCGCTGCGCTTGGGCAAACCGGGTGAGCGAATCCATCAGCAACAATACGTTTAAACCCTGATCGCGATAATACTCGGCGATACGGCTACATAATTGCGATGCGCGCAAACGCATCAAAGGCGCATCATCTGCCGGTGATGCAACCACTACAGCGCGGCGCAAACCTTCTTCACCGAGAATATGGTCGATAAATTCTTTTACCTCGCGGCCCCGCTCACCCACCAACCCCACCACCACCACATCGGCAGTGGTAAAGCGGGTCATCATGCCGAGCAATACACTTTTACCCACACCAGAACCGGCCATCAAGCCCAAGCGTTGGCCGCGCCCAACGGTAATCAAAGCATTAATCGCGCGCACACCCACATCCAGCGGTTCACTGATAGGGTGACGTTGTAGCGGGTTAATTTCCTGCGGAGTGAAATCGAGAAACTCATCGCCTATGAGGGGGCGTTTGCCATCGAGCGGCTGACCTATGCCGTTAACCACCAGACCCAACAGCTGCGGGCCAACCCGCATGCCCATTTGGGTGGCGACGGGAATAACCCGTGCGCCCGGTTGCAAACCTTCAACACGTTTGATCGGCATTAAAAATACTTTGTCGCCTGAAAATCCGACCACTTCGGCTTCTATGCGGCGATTGTCGCTATTGATAATTTCACATTGGCGACCGACAGAAACATTCAAGCCTACCGCTTCCAAAGTCAGTCCGACTGAGCGAGTAATGCGCCCTTCGGCCTGTGGTTCAACCGGTATCAGTTTTCGTGGCGCGTAGGAGCGCAGACGGGAGCTTATGGATTGGCGCTCCGACATGATTAGCGCTCATCCTGTTGATCAGAATTCATATCAGAAATTTTTTCACTGTTTGCAGCATTCTCTGCCGCAGAACTTTCTGCTTTCTCATTTCCAAGCTCACTATCAGCAGACAGGCTGCCTTTCGTAAATGAATCCTCATCTTCGTCATCATCGCTGTCGCCACCGGCCAACTGCTTGGAAATAAATTGCTCCAGCACCGTTTGCAAACGCGACGACACGGAAAAATCCACCCGGCTTTCCGGTGTTTCAATACGACAGCCGCCCGGCAATAAATCCGCATCACCAAAAAAACTCCACGCCAATTGCTGCTCTTCCGCATAGGTTTCCACCGCAGCCAAATCATCGGGATTTAAACAAACACGAATATTTTTATTGCCGATGGGCAAGGCATCGACGGCATCTTTCACCAAGCTGACAATGTGTGATGAATCGGTCAGCAACTCGCGCTGCACGACACTTTGGGTAAGGGTACAAATCACATCTAACAACAGATGTTCTACGTCAGTATCCTGTTCATTGATGGGATCTAGCAGTGCATTTGCAAGGCTCTGAAAGCGCTGCTGTTCGGCAACTAACTGTGCGCGCATTTCCATTAAACCCTGTTGGCGACCCGCCTCATAACCTTCGCTGTTGCCCTTGGCAAAACCGGCTTTGTGCCCCTGTTCAAATCCATCTTTTTCAGCGGTATCAAAAATAGCCTGCATCTCCTCTGCTGTCATGCCCATCTGTGGCACCGCTTCCGGTTCAGGCATCTCAACGGTTTCGATGGTTTCTTTTTCGCGGCGCAATAATCGCTCGCGTCTTTCGCGCGCCTCCTTTTCTACTGACGACAAAATTTTGCCGTGTTCAGTGATTGGAGGAATCACCCAAGTCGTGGCACTCTCAACCGCTTCTGCGGGAATACGATTTTGCAAATTGTTATCCGACATGAATGCACTATCTCAATTGACGCCAGGACCCATTAACACGGGGAATGCAATTAACCATTAAACCATCTGGTCGCCGCTACCGCCCAACATAATTTCGCCCGCATCCGCCATACGGCGCGCCGTAATAAGAATTTCTTTTTGCGCCGCCTCCACATCTGCCAAGCGCATTGGCGGTTTGGTTTCCAAGTCGTCGCGCAACAGTTCGGCTGCACGCTTCGACATGTTTTTGAAGATTTTTTCTTTAAGTTCGTCGTCCGCACCTTTGAGCGCGACGACTAATACATCGGAAGAGACTTCACGCAGCAGCGCTTGAATACCGCGGTCGTCCACCTCTTTGAGATTCTCGAACACAAACATCAAATCCTGAATTTGATTGCCCATATCCTCGTCGATTTCTTTGATACCTTCCATCAGTTCGGCTTCGATAGAACCATCCAAATTGTTCATGATTTCCGCAGCCACTTTGTAACCACCCATAGCTTTGGTTTGCGATGCCGCATTGCCGGAGAATTGTTTTTCCAGAATATCGTTTAATTCCTGCAGCGCGCTGGGCTGTACTGTATCGAGCGATGCAACCCGCATCATAATATCCAGGCGAACCTTTTCAGGAAAATAGGTCAGAATCTCGGCAGATTGGTCCGAATCGAGGTAGGCGATAACAATCGCCTGAATTTGCGGGTGTTCGTTGCGGATGATATCGGCGATTGAACGCGCCTCCATCCACTTGAGTGTATCCAAACCGGTAGTGTTACCGCCGATCAAAATGCGGTCGATCAGGCTGTTAGCTTTATCTTCACCCAATGCCGTCACCAACATTTTGCGAATATAATTGTCCGCACCCACTCCAAGCCCGGTCAGGGTTCTAACTTCATCTAAAAAGTTGCCCAACACCGCCTGTACTTCTGACTGCTGAATATTTTGCAGCTGGGTCATTGCCGCGCCGATGCGCTGAACTTCTTTTGGCCCCATATGCTTCAAAATTTCCGCTGCGTCAGCCTCACCAAGCGACATTAATAAAATAGCCGCTTGATCTACATAACGCATTTTGAACTTAGGTTTATCGACAGCTTTATCGTTGGCATCAGTCATCGCGATTTATCCACTTCTTCACTACCTGGGCCACGCGGCCCGGGTCATCGGCAATCAAACCTTTAATTGCATTAAGTTGTTCTTCATAACCCTGATCAGGGCTGGGCAACATCAGCGCATGACCACCGGTCAAGGTCACGGTCTCATCAGACATACCATCCAAACCACCAGCACCTGCAGCTTCCAAAGCCGCCAATTGCCTCGCCTCTTCTTGTTCCGCGAGCGCACCACCCTGCTTGGACAGGCTTTTAAACATAGGCCGCAACAGACCAAATACGATCAATAAAATCACCAGTACACTGGCGAGATATTTGATGTTTGGCATGATCCATTGCTCCCACCAAGGAACATCCAGCCCCAGTGTAGGATCTTCTACCCGATTGGCAAACGCAGAGTTCAATACATTGACACTATCGCCACGCACCGCACTAAAACCCACTGCATCACGTACCAGTATAGACAACCGCTCCAATTCGTTTTCAGTCCAAGGCACTAGCGTTTCTGTACCATCGGCATTTTTGACTAGTTTATCGTCCACCACTACGGCGACGGTCAGACGCTTAAGGGTTCCCTGTTGATGCTTGGTATAACTAATGGTGCGATCCAGTTCATAGTTACGGGTTGCCTGCTCGCGATTGTTAGTTGGTTGCGCGGGGGCAATAGGCTGACCCGTAGCAGGGTCAATTTGTTCAGGTGCTGCTGCTGCCCCCGGCGGCTGATTGGTTAAGGCACCTGGAATACCGGCGGCAACATCACCCGCACGGCGGCTTTCATTAAGTGTTTGCTCCGAGCGAATTGCAGGCAAATCAGGATTAAACGTTTCCGCAGCTTGCTCTACCGCAGTGAAATCTACATCGGCACTCACTTCGGCGCGGAATTTACCGCCACCCACTACCGGCTCCAGAATACCGTTGATGCGTTTTATGATGCTGTTTTCAACATCTTTGGAGTATTGATGTTGTTTCGCGGCCATCAATAAATCAGCGCTATCCTCA
>CAXAVL010000169.1:0-9938 GCA_963971905.1 uncultured Cellvibrio sp. | reverse complement strand
GCTTGGATAGATAATCGTCGGCACCGATTTCCAGACCGATTACGCGATCTACCGTATCACCTTTTGCGGTGAGCATAATGACCGGGGTTTGGCTGTGCTGACGCAAGTTCTTTAGTACATCAAAACCATTGCGAATCGGTAGCATGACGTCCAACACTATCACTGAATACGGATGCTTGAGCGCAAGCTCCAGCGCGGTTTGGCCATCGTAAGCCGTATCAATAGCAAAACCTTCAGTTTGTAGATATTCGCTCAGTAATTGACTGAGTTCTTTGTCGTCGTCGATGAGAAGAACTTTAAGCATAGCGATTTACAGTCCCGGTGATGGAAGGCGCTGAGTGTGCACCAGCCCTAGGTGAGAGTCATGATTCTTTGGTTTTCATTAACCAATCTTAACATTATAGCGACCATAATGATTTCACTGGCTCGATTGCAGAGTCTGCACCAAATCAATTAATGAGAGTTCACAACCCAGAGGAAAATGATATGAAATCAGCCAAATTAGTTGCAGCGAGTATTGTATTACTCAGTGCTGCCAGTATAGCCATGCCGAGCATGGCGGGCGATATGGGCAAAAAATGTGATAACAAGCATCACGCTGGAGGTTGGGGTGAGCAAGGGCGGATGGGTGGGCCAGATGCTCGCCATTTAGGCAAGGCGTTAAACTTAACAGATGCGCAAAAAGAAACCCTCAAAGCACAGCGTGAAGCAGATAAGCCGGCTCGTGATGCGTTGCACACTAAACTTAAGGCTGCACGCGAAGCACTCGCCGTGGCAGTTGATGCAGGCGCGAACGACGCAGAACTGAATGCACTGAGTGAAACTGTAGGTAAATTGCATGCCGAGCAAGCATTGGCTGGCGCTAAAGCGCAAAAAGCCTTTGTTGCAGTGCTGACCGCAGAGCAAAAACAGACCATGGCCGAACTGAAGGCCAAGCGTATGGAGCGTAAAATGGAGCGCAAAGAAAAACGCGAATCGGCAAAAAGCTAGTTTTAATCAATATTCTTCAATTAGAACCCCCGGCTTGCCGGGGGTCTTTGTTTTGGGGCAGGGAAATGCGTGCTTGCTTGCGCGCGCTAATCTTGGGAAAATTCGCGCCGTTTTCTTTATCCCATTTTCCATATTCGAGGTTATCGTGGCTCAGATTGGTCTGTTTTTTGGCAGTGACGAAGGTAATACCGAGCGTGTCGCCTATCGTATTCAACAGCGTTTCGGGGCGGATGTAGTTGATGTGCGCGATATAGCCGATGTAACCCAGTTAGATTTTGCCAACTATGACAAGATCATTCTCGGTATTCCTACATGGGACTTCGGCCAAATCCAATCAGATTGGGAAGAGTTTTGGGACGATATAGCCGCAGTCGACTTTTCAGGCAAACAAGTTGCGCTCTTTGGATTGGGCGATCAGTTTGGTTATGGTGATTATTTTCTCGATGCGATGGGTATGTTGCACGATGTGATTATTCAGACCGGCCCGGAAATTGTTGGCCATTGGCCTACCGAGGGTTATGAGTTTGAAGCCTCAAAGGCAGAGATCCCCGGTGCGGGGATGTTTGTCGGTTTGGCGCTAGATGAGGATCAACAAGAAAATTTAACTGCAGAGCGTCTGAATCGTTGGTGCACACAAATTCACGTTGAGTTTGGTTTGGACACTCCGCTGGAATTGCTAGCTGATTAAAACATAGCACGGTTAAAACATAGTACCGTTAAAACAGTAGTACCGTTAAAAAAGTAGGCGCACTCGGCGCCTATTTTTTTAAGCTTTGCCGCTGCGGTATGGTTTTAAGCCTCTGCAACAAATACTGCACGAATCGGAGCGGGGTGACCCTCCGCTGTTAATGAAGAATCTTCAGGGTGTAAAAACTCTGGCAGTGAATGAAAGCGCATCCATTCCGTTGCACGCTGTTCTTCAGTGGTAGTTGGGCATACATCCACCACACGCGGATTGTTAAAACCCATTTTGCGCAACCAGGACAACATAGTGTCGCAGCTGGGCAAAAACCACACATTATTCATCTTGCCGTAGCGATCCTCAGGCACCAATACATCACCCAACTTTCCTTCAATCACCAAGGTTTCCAAAACCAACTGGCCCCCGGGGCGCAACGTATTTTTTAATTCCAGCAAATGATCCATCGGCGAGCGGCGGTGATAAAAAACCCCCATGGAAAATACCGTGTCAAACGCCTGCAGTTTTTCAGGCACATCCTCAATGCCGACCGGCAACACATCGATTGGATAATCGGCACCGGTAAAATGTTTAATCATATGGAACTGCACAATAAAACGTGGCGATGGATCTATACCAATCACGCGTTTTGCACCGGCACCCAGCATGCGCCAGCAGTGATAACCATTGCCGCAGCCGACATCGAGAATTAACCGATTTTTTAGCGGGGCGAGATGCGGCAATACACGATCCCATTTCCAATCTGAGCGCCATTCAGTATCGATATGAATATCGTGAACAAAGTAGGGGCCTTTGCGCCAGGGAATTAATTCTTGCAGTACGCTGCGAATTTCTGCGCGGGTTGTTTCATCGCAATCACTGTTTTGGCCGATGCGTACTTCGTCCGTTAACTCCACCTGTGATGTTGTTACTTCGGGCAATTTCGCAAGCGATTTTTTCCAGTCACCCAAATCTCCATAGCGTTTTTCACAGAGTCCTGCGGCGATTTGTGCGGGCAGTTGCTCTGCCCATTTGGTGAGTGGTGAATCTTTTAACGCATCCAGTAAATGATCGTAATTAATATTCGTCACGGTATTGTATTGCTCTATTTAATCGCAATCAGCGATGCAAAGTTAAAACATTGAAACCATACATCGACACTGCTGAAGCCAGCTTGGCGTAACCGCTGGCGGTGGGCATCGAGTGTTTCAGGAATTAAATAATTTTCAATGGCAGCGCGCTTTTGTGCAATTTCCAAATCACTGTAACCATTGGCGCGTTTAAAGTTGTGATGCAACTCCGTCATTAGGTGTTGATGTTGCTCATCATCAAATGCTACTTTTTCCGAGATGATCAATACACCACCAGAATTTAATCCCTTGCCAATATTGCGCAACATATCAAGCCGCTCTTCAATGGGGATAAATTGCAGCGTGAAATTCAGTACCGCCATGGAGGCATTGTGTAATACAACATCTTGGATTTGCGCTTCCATCAGTTCAACGGGAACTTCGCCGCTGTCCGCTGCAATCACCTGTTGGCAGCGGGCGATCATGGCTGCGGAATTATCCACACCAATAATTTTGCAATTGGCCGCCTGAATACGGTGGCGCATGGCCAGTGTCGCTGCACCAAGCGAGCAGCCCAAGTCATAACACTGACTATTGGCGTGCACATAGCGCTCGGCAAGGTTGCCAATCATATTGATGATAGTGGCGTACCCCGGTACCGAGCGTTTAATCATATCGGGAAAAACATCGACTACACGCTGATCAAATGCGAAGCGGCTAACCTCTGCCAGCGGATTGGCATAAATGGTATCAGGATTTATTTCGTGCATAGGCGTGACTGGTTAATGGCGCAATAGTAGGGAGAAGGTAAGTGCGCGCATTGTAACCGTCATTGAATGTGACAACAAATTTAGAAATTCATAAAACTGTCATATTTCCGCAGGAATATTCAGTCCATTCACTTCATGTTGTTATTAAGTTGCCATCTTATGTCTTTGCAGAGTCAGGTATTTAGTCAAATTACACTGCAAAAGGAATTGCGCCGCTTGATTGAGTTCAAGCTACTAACCCCGGTTTTTCAACCCATAGTCGCGGTGGAGAATCCGCGCATTATTGGTTATGAGGCGCTGATACGCGGCCCCGAAGACAGTCCATTACATAAACCCGATGCGCTTTTTTCTGTTGCGCGGGAGTCGCGTTTGTTAGCTGCACTGGAGTTTGCGTGTAGAGAAGTGTCGTGTGAACGTTTTGCTGAATTGGCATTACCCGGCAAACTCTTTCTCAATATGAGTCCCATCAGTTTTACCGACAGCCAGTACCGCGATGGCGTAACACGGGAAATTTTACAGCGCGTTGGTTTAAGTGCTGAGCGCTTGGTGTTCGAGTTGACTGAGAGTCAACCCCTGGATGAACTGGATTTGCTGCGCGCTGCCTCTGATCATTTTCGCCGTCAGGGGTTTGCGGTTGCATTGGATGATCTGGGGGCAGGTTATGCAGGTTTGCGTGTTTGGAGTGAACTCTGCCCGGACTATGTAAAAATTGATCGCCATTTTATTTCTGGTATCGATAAAGACCCGGTTAAGCGCGAGTTTGTGCGTGCGATGTTGGATATAGCGCATCGCATGGGGCATAAGGCCATCGCTGAAGGTATAGAGACAGCGGCGGAATTCGACACGCTAGTCACCATGGGTGTTGAGTATGCGCAAGGCTATTTTATCGCACACCCGCAGGCTCTGCCGATTGTTGAGCTGCCTGCTGTGATTGCCGGATATGTCGGTAATTCAATGCGTCGCTATCAAGATCACTTTACTCGCACAGTCCGGGAAATTGTGATGGACTCGGAACAGGTGACATCGTCAACCCTTGCGGAAACAGTGGTGAAAATGTTTCGTGCCGACGTGCGCTTAAGCTGTGTTCCAGTTATCGATGGCGATACTCCATTAGGGATGGTCAGCCGTGCAGAAATTTTAAATATTTTTTCGCACCGCTTTGCCCATGAGTTATATGCCCAAAAATCAATTCGGGATTTTATTAGTCCTTTATCAATTATTGTCGATGTCAACACTGATTTAAAAATTGTGGGTCAACTGATTAGTGAAGATCCACAGCAAAATCTGAGTGTCGATTTTATTGTCGTAGATAACAATCGCTATATGGGGGTTGGTAAAGTGCGCGACCTATTGCGCGCCATTACTGAAGAAAAACTCCGCATTGCCCGTCATAGTAATCCACTTACCCAACTGCCAGGCAACGTACCTTTGTATGAGTGGGTCGATCATTTGTTGCTGCATAAAAAAGAATTTGTTGTCGCCTACTGCGACATTAATCACTTCAAGCCATTTAATGATGCATTTGGTTATAGTGCGGGTGACGAAGCCATAGTGCGGCTAAGTCAAATTATTTGTGCGTGTATTGATAAAACCAAAGATTTTGTCGGCCATGTAGGTGGTGATGATTTTATTCTTGTGCTGAGTTGTGATGATTGGCAGTTGCGCTGTGAGCGAATATTAAATCGTTTTTCCGAGATGAGTCTTCAACTGCTGCCGCAGGAATTAACAGAGTATTGGAGTGTTGATCGACAAGGGCAGCGCCAAAAATACGGCGCTTTAACCTTGGCAATTGGTTGCGTTTCACCTGATCTGGAATTTTGTATCACGCATCATCAGGTGTCGCAGTTGCTGGCCGAAGCAAAACACAGTGCCAAAATGCAAGGGGGCAACCAACTTTTCTATTCGCGTCGGCGTAAGCCACAGATGACAAGTGTGGATTAAATTAGAAGCAGTGAGTGAGCTGGGAAATTACGTAGCAACCTGAAAAACCTGAGCTATTCTTAGTCTAATTTCTGGGTGGAGGTGGACTAATGGCTGATCTTGGTTACTACAAGATGCATGCGCTGATCATTGATGATTTTGAGAATTTTCGCGGCACACTCTACAAAATGCTCATGGATTTAGGGATCGGGAATGTTGACTCTACCGCCACTGGTGAAGATGCGCTACGCCTTTGCAAGGCGCGTTGTTACGACATTATTTTGTGCGATAACAATTTAGGCAAAGGTAAAAGCGGCCAACAGGTATTGGAACAACTGCGTTCTACCGATAACCCCTGTGCCGACAGTCTGTTTATTCTTGTCTCCGCTGAAAGTAGTAAAGGCAGCATTATGGCTGCATACGACTATGAGCCTGATGCCTACCTCGCCAAGCCTATTGCGCCCAAGGCATTGGATCAACGTCTCGGTCGCTTGATTGAACAGCGTCTGGAGCTAAAAGCAATTCATGCGGCACAGAAATCGGGCGACGACCAGCTCGCAATTAATCTTTGTAAAGAATTGATTGCCTCAGGTAGTCGCTACGCCAATGCTTGTCAAAAACTGCTTGGCCAGTTACATCTCAACGAAAATGACTTGGTGGCGGCTGAAGCTGTCTATCGCGCAGTGCTCGACAATCGTGAGCTGGAATGGGCGCAATTGGGAATGGTAAAAACTAAACTGGCGCAAAACGATTTTCTGGGTGCGCAACAATGGCTGGAAAATATATTGCAGGCAAATCCACTCTGCATGAAAGCTTATGATTTACAGGCTGAGCTATGTAAGTTGCAGAACGATTCCGATGGGTTACAGAGTGTATTGCAAAAAGCCACCGATATTTCCCCTCTTTCTATTTTGCGTCAGCAAGCTTTAGGCGATGTGGCTCAGCAGAATAATGATTTGGTAATCGCTGCGAATGCACTTAAGCGCGCAGTTAAGCTGGGAGAAAATTCCTGTTTTGATAAACCGTTAATTCACTCTCTTTTTGCACAAACCACAATCGATTTATATTCAATTGATAAGGAGTTGGCAAAGCCTTTAATTCGCGAAGCCATTAGTTGTGTTAATAATTTAGAAGAAAATTTCGGCAAAAACAATCTGCGAAAAGTGGAGTCTTTGCTACTGGAAAGTCAGTTGCAGGTGTGCGCAGGCGATCAGCGACGCGCACAAGATGCTTTGGCGAGCGCGCAGTCATCACTGGGTAATACAGAAGATGAGAGTGCTTTAGCCGTGCACATTGAAATGGTGCGCACACTAAGGCTTATTGGAAAGGCAGATGAGGCGCAGGCACTGCTAGATAATCTATTGCATCGCTACGCGGGTAAAGAAGAGCAATTGCAGCGGTTGGACGTATTGTTGGATGAACCGCGTAGCGAAAAAAATAAACTCATGGTGGCTGAGATCAACAAAAAGGGCATTACTTTTTATAATGCCAAAGATTTTACTGCAGCGGCAGATGCTTTTAAAACTGCATTGCAAAAGCTCCCTAATCATATAGGGCTGCGTTTGAATTATGTACAGGCTATGATTGATAACTTAAAAGCTCGCTTCGATGCGAATATCAGTGAAAAAATCCAACAAACCTTTACCAAAACCAGCGCGATTATTTCCTCGCAACATCCACAATTCCAGCGTTATCGTCAGTTAAATGACATGTATAACACTCTGGTTAGAGCCAATGAAAAAGATAAGCGAGGTTGATCTTGAATACATCATCTAAGCAAAAAAACGGCAGTGACGAATACGGACAAACATCCATTGATTTTTCATTCGTCCTGGCTTCCAGTGTGCACGATATGAAAAACTCGTTGGGGATGTTATTGAATACCTTATCCGCTATGGTTACTAATTCGCCACCTAAAGATGCAGAGCAAGCACAATTTTTCTCGGTATTGGAGTATGAGGCTGCGCGCATTAATGGTGAGCTGGTACAGCTTTTGTCCCTTTACCGTATGGATGAAAACACCATGTCAGTAGTGATTGATGAGCATCATGTAAGCGATATTATCGACGAACAAATCGCCCGCAATGACACGCTGTTAAAATCACGAAATATTAATGTACAGATAAATTGTGATAGCAATTTAGTGTGGTATTTCGATAGTGAATTGATTGGCGGAGTGCTGAATAATTTAATTGTGAACTGCGCGCGTTACAGCCGTAATCAGTTGCTGATAACGGTAATTGAGGAGGAAAATTTTTTATGCATTTCTATTGCTGATGATGGACAGGGTTATCCTGACAATATGCTGATGGGGGTCTTACCGCAAGCCCCTGTGTCGTTTAGTTCCGGCAATACGCGCTTGGGTTTGTTATTTACACGCAAGGTCTTGGAGTTACATAGATCCAAAAAAGAGCAAGGTTATATGACTATTGCAAATAATGGTCCTTTAGGTGGAGGCGTATTAAAACTTTTCTTACCCTAAGGGCATCGCCTGATTGAGGTGTTGAAATCACAGAACGGCTATTGCATTATCACAACCCGTTTCGGTTTTTGCTTTCAGGTTATATTTTATGCTTAAAATCCGCTTTAAAGATAATAAATACAACGCGGTATGGCTGGTGGAACCTAAAATCACCATAGGCCGCTCAGCGACTAATGCACTGGTTATCGATGACCCGCTGGCCAGTGATGTGCATATGGAAGTACTGGTTGATAACGAACATCTCACTTTACGGAATCTTATTCCTACCCAGCCGATTATGGTTAACGGGCAAACGGTTACCGGAGCCTGTGAGCTTAAACCAGACGATCAAATTCAACTGGGGCAAGTGGAGTTGGTGGTGATCGATCCTAAACGAGAAGCCCGGGTAATTGCCGAAGAATCAGCCAATGTCACCCAATTGCGTGCGCCCAAAGCGACAGGGTGGTCATTAAAAGCAAATCACACTGCTCTGGCTAACCGTGTTTTTCCACTCAAAGAATTAAATGTCATAGGTCGTGCCAGTGAGTGTGACATTAGTTTGGCAGCGGCACATTTGTCGCGACGTCATGCGCAATTGCAAATTATCGACGGTATGCTGTTCGTTAAAGACTTGGACTCTGCTAATGGCACTTTTTTAAATGGCAAAAGAGTGGCTGAGGCCCGTGTTAAACGGGGAGATGAATTGCGTTTTGATGCATTGACCTTTGGGGTAATGGGGCCGTCTGACGACATGGCAAAAACAACGGTGCGACCAGTGCCTATAAAAGCCGAGATTGTTGAGCCCAAGCCTAAACCCAGCCCGCGCGAAAGTGCCCGCGAGAAAGCCATTGCGCCAACCAGAGCTTCATCGAGTCGCGCCGCTGCTGGTGTGCAGCCCCAATCTGCACCCCAGGAAAATGCCAAAGGGAAATATGGGCTTATTTTTCTTGGTGTGCTCGCTGTTGTGGTTATAACTACCCTGATTTTAACGCGCAAATAAGTATTGAAGCTTTACAGGAACTGGTCGATAACCTGTGATGCGACAACCAGCTATTGCTGCACACAGGTGAATTTATGAACATTTCCTCGCTTAATCATCCTTCTGTTAATAGTTCAGCGGTTGGTTCTGGTCAGCTACCTCAATTAAATAGCGCCAATTCTGCTACTCAAGGCAATTCGCACAAAACACCCGAAGTCAGCCGTACAGAAGCATCTGATTTACAAGATAAACGGCAAACTGCGCTGCAAATCGTCAATCGCACATTGACTATGGCCTATGAGAAAATTGCGTCACGTGGTCAGGCTGCCAGTGCGGAATATAAAGCCTTTGAACCGCTGACAGCGGAAAAGGTGGCTAATAATATTTTGGGTTTTATTGAGCGTCGCTTACAGTTAGATGTGGCCGATGGCGCAAGCCAAGAAGAGTTGAAAGCCCGTTTAGATGCTGGTTTAGCAGGATTCAAAAAAGGTTTTGCTGAGGCGAGTGAAAAACTGGAAGCATTAAGTTTACTTTCCCCGGAGATAAAATCTGATATTGGCAAGACTTATGAGTTAGTACTCGAGGGAGTGGATGAGCTGCGCTCCAAGTTTATCCAGTCAACAGAAGTAGAGGCAAAACAGCCGAAATCCAATTCAGCTGCAGATGTGTTGAAAACGGCGGACGCTAAAAAATCATCTGCCAAGTTGGACGTACCGGCGTTTTTACCGGCGACCAGTAGTTACCTTGGCTATGGCAATTATGAATATGGTCGTGCACGCGAATTCAGCTTTGAGTTAACCACCAAAGAAGGTGATAAGGTCACTATTAAAGCGACCTCCAGTGAAGGTTTGGCCGTTGAAGCTGGGCGCGCTGGGCGAGGCAATAATTCAGTGGGCGCGCTCAATGCCAGTTACAGCTCCAGCCAATCTTTTTCACTCTCAATTGAAGGCGAGTTGAGCGAAGAAGAACTTGGGGCTATTAATGATTTGTTAGGGCGTGTAAACGGTCTGGCCCGCGAATTTTTTGACGGTCATCTGGATGTGGCATTCGAGCAAGCCATGAATATGGG
>CAXAVL010000168.1:0-9976 GCA_963971905.1 uncultured Cellvibrio sp. | reverse complement strand
ATGGACTGCACAGGATTAGTTTCACCAGATTCCGTAGCTTGAGCCGCAGCCGCCAAATCGGCTTTAGTTCGCGCGGCAACACGCTCAAACTCATACTGACTCAGTTTGAAGTAATTATCCCGATCGCTGCGTTTTACAAAATATTCATTCTCTGCTTTGACAAAATCATACTGAAATTCGCCTGCTGCAGACTTCACTGCAAGACTGGTTGTCTCGCCTTGCGGAGCCTGGGTTGCTAGCTCCTGTATTTGTAGATTATTTAAGCCACTTACCAATTCAGCGACTTTATTCGCATCTACTTTTTCAGTAGTTTCGTCTTGATTAGCGGATACAAAACTCCAACTATCAGCTGTTTTTTGCAGCGTATAATCAGCTGCTTTTATCGTGCTGATATCTTTTACGGCGAGCAGATCTTTTTGCAGCCAGTCTTTTGCTTCAGCCGCAAACTCAAATGATGTCAATTCAACTGCGTAGACTTGGTCTTCACCCGCGCGGCGCAGATGAATCTTTTTAAAGCCAGGGCTAGTGCCTAACCACAGCTCGGCTTTTTTGTTATCACCTTGAAATAACTCAATGTGCCGTTCAAATTTGCCATCGCTTACTTCAAAACGCTCGTGACTGCTAGCCGTGGTAGTGACCGGCCAAGTGAGCTTGGTGCCCTCCAACTTTTGTAAAATACCTTCCAACTTTTGTTTATCAACTGGCAGTTGTTGCAACTCGGGCAACTGCCATTGGTCACCCGTTTTTTGCAGTGTCGTATTATTGCTAGCATCCTGAATAACCACGCGATCAATATCCGCGATACCCACCGCCAGCAAAGGTTGTGCGTTAACTTGTACACGGGAATTTTTTTGGTAGGCAAATAAACCTAACACCAATAACACTTGCACGATCAACAAAATAGTTAACCGCTTTTGCCACAGGTTTAGTGGCGACACAGAAGCGAGCTTCTGCTCCTGCGCTTTACTAAGATCAATAGTGACTGATTGATTCATCATAATTACCTCTTATGCAGAGAAAATAGTTCAGTTTGATTAACTGGCCAACCACTGGCGATACTGTTGTTCCCGTGCACGCTTGATGCGATGTTGCACCAGCCCCACCAAGAGCAATGCCAAGAGCGCCAACCCGTAATTCAAGTATTCCCAAAATGCCTGAGTCCCTTGTTCCAGAGTAGGCAAGGTGCGATTGAAATTGCCACGCGCCCGAATACTCATCAAACCTTCATCTTCGAGCGCCCAATCAAAGGTATTGGCCATTAACTGCAAGCTATTCAGATATTGACCTCCACTGGCCATACCAGCCATAGACACTATCGAATCGCTCAAGAAATCATTTGAGCTGAACAGAATAATGCGCGCAGAGTCAGGGGAGTGCTGTATAACACTGCCGATATTTTTCGCGGTATCTGCATCACTGGTTTGCTCAGTTTCATTTTGCGCTTCGGTCTTTTTAGCATCGCTCTTTTGCAGCAGGGGGGATTCTTTGCCCGCAAAAAATGACTCAAATCGCCCTTGTGAAATAACACCTAACAAATGAGATTTTTGTTCGCCGACTGGCACATACGGAGTGATACCATCGCTGGTTATTTGCGGCACTATGTTCATATCACTACTCACCCAGGATTTATCTGAGCTGCGCAATAACTCAGTTACATTGCGCGATTTTTGTTTCTCTGCATCCAATACAATCGGTGAGGCCCAAGCCATAGTCGCTTGCGGCAAACTATTAGTGATTGCACTTTCCGCATTCAAACCATTTGCGCGTATATCTATGAAATAGGGGTAGTCCAACATGCGCATTTCCTGTACGGAAAACCCACCAATATTGCGGTTAACCGGAAGCGGGAAAGGCACGTTTTGTTTGTCCATCACTAATATTTCATCAATACTGAAACCATGATGTTTCAGCCATGCATTCATGCCACTATCTTGCTTTTGCAAACTCAGGTTACGCTGACTTAACGAAGCGGCATAAGGTGACGTCGCTGCGATAACAGTGCCCCCCTGCATCAGAAACTGATCCACAGCGAATAATTGTTTCTCATCCAAATCTTTTGGTGCGGCCAGGAAGAGTACATCAGCTTCGCCGCTTACTGAACCATCGCGTAAATCTTCACGCACGACTTTCAATTCAGCACTGAGAAATTGTTCCAGCTGACTAAACTGTGTACCTTGCGCATGGTAGTGGTTTGCCATTGACGCGTCCGGTGCAACAAACGCAACCGTTTTAGTAAAGCCGCTGGCAAAACGTTTTACCGCCGATGCAAAGTTGCGTTCAAAACTACCCGCACTCATGTCATCAAGTGGAATGTGTACCAGTTGATCGCCCTGCGCAAGTGTCATGTAAAAATAGAAACGCTCATTACTTAGCAAGCTGGTTGCCATGGGATTAAAACCATAGTCTTGTGCTATTTGCTCTCCTACCTTTCCGCCATTAGCGGCGGGGTCGATAAAATTAACTACTAAACGATTTTCGGCCTTTTCCTGTTGTTTTTTTGTTTCATTTTCAACTGCGCGTTTAAAATCCTGTAGCGGTTGCGGCAGAGCATGGTCAGCAGACACATAGGCATTAAAGACTAACTCGCCCTTGACCGTATCAAATAAATTGCCTCCCGCTTGATAGCTGTGCAGCACTTTTTTAATCGCGCGAGTAAGGTCGTGCTCAGGGTTGCGCAACTTCACATCCAGATCAGCCTCTCCTCCAGTTTTGACTTCAATTAAGTCCCGGAAACCAAGCACCTGATACTCGTCGCCATATTGCACCAGCACATTGAAATACGAATTAACCACCGATGCCTGATAGCGATCAGTCACTTGAAATGGCACAGGTTGAATGGCATATTTTTGATTGGCCTCCTGTTCCAATTCTGGATTTGTAACTGGGTCGACAAACTCCACGCGCACGCGCCCCTGACTTTCAATTTCATATTCTTTTATCAAGTCGCGAATTTGCGGTACCAATGGTGCTAACAGCGGATGGGTTTTACTGCTGAAATAGCCGCGAATTAACAAAGGCTCTTGCAATTGCTTTAAATAGTGCTCGGTAGCGGTAGAAATTGAATATTGATTGCCTTGGGTTGCATCTACTCGCAGGCTGTTAATTTGCCCCAACCAGAGGTTGGCACCCAGCGCATTCACTAATAACAACCCGGTGAGCATACGCCAGCCTTGATGGTGCTGTTTATCACCTGTCACCGCCCAACGCTCACGCTCCAGCGCAAAAGTATTTAACGCAAGGAAGATGACAATCAAACTCGCATAATAATAAAGGTCGCGCAGATCAATAACACCGCGGGTAATGGATTCAAAACGCGAGCCGGTCCCGAGTAAACGCAACCATTCACTCGCGGCAATCCCAAAGAAATCTGTAATGGCTTTGCTACCTAACAAATAAAAAATACTGCACACCGCCACTGCTGCGATCAAACTAACAATTTGATTGTCGCTACGGGAGGAAACATACAATCCAATACTTAAGTAGGCAGCACCCAGTAACAAGGTGGCGATGTAGCCCGCAACCACCGGCCCCCAATCCAAATCACCCAACATGGCTACGGTGATAGGTAGCGGCAAGGTAATTAACAGAGCAACCATCAACAGCGCAATGCAACCGAGGAATTTTCCGACGACAAAATGCCACAGGGGTACAGGTTGCGTAAGTACATACTCCAAGGTGCCACTGCGACGCTCTTCGCTCCACATACGCATAGTCAAGGTGCTGGCAAGAAAAATCAGCAGGAGCGGCATCCACTCAAACAATGGGCGCACATCGGCAATATTGCGTGCAAAAAATGCCTCGCACCAGAAAAAAGTAAACAGTGTTACGCCAGCAAACGCAGCTAAAAATAGATAGGCAATTGGCGATGAAAAAAAGAGAGAAATTTCTTTTTTCGCGATGCGCTCAATGGTGTGTTTAGGCTGCATAATCTAATGCCTCCTTGGTGTTCTGCAGGGAAAGATTGTTATTTAGGTCGCGAAATAAACTTTCAAGATCGCGTGTTTCAGCTTGAAGTTGATACAGATCGGCACCGCTGCCGAGCAGAATCTTTGCAATGGCCGCGCTAATCGCCTTCACATCTCCCGCCTCACCCAAGTGAATACGGGCATGGGTTTCAGCAGATGAAGTGGTGAGAATATCAACTGTTTTTACACCAGTAATAGTCGCAAGTGTTTGTTTGACTTTATCAGCAGTGAGGCTGGACGAAAGCAGCAGTGAACGGCTGATACGCAACTCCGTCAACTTTTCATCAAGCACTAAATTCCCTGCACGCATCATTAACACACGATCACAAAGCGCCTCTACTTCTTGCATGATGTGAGTGGACAAAATAACTGTCGCATCTTTGGCGATGCTGCGAATTAATTCGCGCATTTGCAAGGTCTGCTGGGGGTCCAACCCGTTAGTCGGTTCATCCAAAATTAACAAGCTTGGTTTACCCAATAGCGCTTGCGCCACACCAACACGCTGCTTATAACCGCGCGACAAGGTGGCAATCGGTGCAAGCAATTTGGCCGCTATATCGGTGGCATTGACAACACGTTTTACCTCTTGCTGTTTATCACGACCGCGCAAACCTTTTAATTCAGCCGCGTAATCCAGATACTCCGCAACCGATAATTCCGGATAGACCGGCAAGCTTTCGGGTAAATAACCAATTTTCTGTTGTAGCACTTTTAAGTGATAGGCCAGTTGTTTTCCTTCGAAAATAACCTGACCTGCGCTGGGCTCAAGATAACCACTGAGCATTTTCATTACCGTGGTTTTCCCCGCACCATTGTGGCCAAGCAAGCCGACAATTTCACCCTTGGCGATGGAAAAATTCACGGTATCTGCCGCAATGAAATCACCATAGGCGCGCTTAAGGTTTGACACTTTCAGCATAAAAGCCTCCCGGACGGATAAAATAAAAACAAAAAGGTACAACACCCCCTTGCATCAAGGAGGCAGCGCGATGAATTAAAAAATCAGAGTTAATGCGGGGGCGGACACCCGGAAAAGGTGAACCAGAAACGCAGCTGAGTAATCGCGTTATACATTGTTTTTTCCTCAGTAGCGGGAGCATTCCCAGAAAACAATCGTAGTGAACGAAGACGCCGGGTTAGATAGGGGCTGTAATAAAAAGTTCAAGCATGGAAAGGACAAAAAATCATTGAAAAAAATAATTGTTATTTTAAGAGGAATAAATATTTATTATTAAGTCAACGCTTGAATCCTACCAAGGTCACCCTAGATTATTTTTGTGATTGGTGTCGTATAAGAGCCATCACCTATTAATTGTTTTTTATTTTCTATCGCTTCTAATGGAGGATATATTATGAACGCAATTGATCTCTCTCCCCTCTATCGCAGTACCATAGGTTTTGACCGTTTAGGTGCATTGTTAGATACAGCTCTGCGCACTGACCAAAGCACGGCTGGCTATCCACCTTATAATATTGAAGCAACTGGTGAGAATCGCTACGGTATAACCTTGGCGGTCGCAGGCTTCGAGCAGCATGAGTTGGATATTCAAACCGAGCGCGGCGTACTAACTGTACGCGGCAAAAAAGCCGAGGACAGCAAAGAAGAGCGCAAGTATCTCTATCAGGGCATAGCCACGCGCAGCTTCGAGCGCAAGTTTAGCTTGGCCGATCATGTTGAGGTAACCGGTGCCCAACTCAACAATGGCTTGCTGACTATCAGTTTGGTGAAAGAAGTCCCCGAGGCGATGAAACCCAGAAGCATTGCCATTAACAGCAACGGAAACTTGATCCAACACAATACTGATTCCAGCAAAGCCGCTTAAGGTATACGGCGGGAGCAATCACTTTGCTCCCGCTGGTTTACTTGATGCATTGAGCAATGAGACATCTTCTTTGCGAGAGGAGGCTTTTATGAACCTGCAACAACTTAATCCTTGGAATTGGTTTACTCATGAAGAAGCCAATAAAACGTCGACCGTTCCCGTAAAACGCAGCTCGGCAAAGGCGGATGAAAAAACTCCACCCTACACCGCGCATCCGATGCTGCAATTGCATCGCGAAATTGATCGTTTATTCGATAATGCGTTTCGCGGTTTTTCGCTGCCAACTCTTGACACGCACTGGCCGGACGACGATATATTCAATGCCGCTGGGTTTCACGCCAAACTTAATATCGCGAGTGATAAGCAGGCGTATCACATCAGTCTGGAAGCACCCGGATTGACCGAACAAGATATTGCACTTGAACTTAACAACGGCGTGCTCACGATTCGCGGCGAAAAGAAAGAAGAATCGGAAACCAATGATCGTCATTACTATCGCGTCGAGCGCAGTTATGGAAGTTTCCAGCGCGTGCTAGCGCTGCCGGATGACTGTGAGCAAAGCAGTATCACTGCAAGCATGAAGAACGGTGTTCTGGATATTAGTGTTGCACGCAAGGCGCTGCCCGCGAGCGAAACCAAGCGCATACCCATCAACTGATTTATCCCCCTTTTAATGCACCTCCCCTGCCGCCAAGCGCTCCCCCAATTGGTGGCAGGGGCTTTTTATTGGCCGGAATCAACGAATTGGCTACAAAATCGCGTAAAATTCACCGCGAATTTATTCCCAACCGTTGGATGACACCATGACTGCTGCGTTAACCCCCACTTTGCAACTCGCCACCGATTTGATCCGCTGCCGCTCAGTAACACCTGAAGATGACGGCTGTCAGGAAATGATGATTAAACGCCTTGAGGCAATCGGTTTTAAAACCTCGCGTTTGCGTTTTGGTGAGGTGGATAATTTCTGGGCCGTTCGCACAGGAGCCGATGGCGATAACGGGCCACTGCTCGCCTTTGCCGGTCATACCGATGTGGTGCCCACGGGCCCCGAAACCAATTGGAATAATCCACCATTTGAACCAACCATTATCGATGGCATGTTGCATGGCCGCGGTGCGGCCGATATGAAAGGCTCACTCGCCTGCATGGTGGTCGCTTGCGAAAATTTTATTGCGCAGCATCCAAATCACAAAGGCCGCATCGCCTTTTTAATCACCAGCGATGAAGAAGGCCCGTCTGTTAACGGCACGGTAAAAGTGGTGGAATGGTTAGAAGCCAACAACACCAAAATGACTTGGTGCATCGTGGGTGAACCATCAAGCACTAATACAGTGGGTGATGTGATTAAAAACGGTCGTCGCGGTTCACTCGGTGCGATATTAAAAGTAAAAGTTATTCAAGGTCATGTGGCCTACCCACACTTGGCCAACAATCCCATCCACAAACTTGCCCCCGCTCTGGCGGAATTGGCCGCAGAGCACTGGGATAACGGCAATGAGTTTTTTCCAGCGACTAGCTTCCAGGTCTCGAACATTAACGGCGGTACCGGCGCAACCAATGTGATTCCCGGCGAAGTTGAAGTAGTATTTAATTTCCGCTTCTCAACTGAACTTACTGAACAAAAGCTGCGTGAGCGCACTGAAGCGATTTTGAACAAACACCAACTAAATTACGATTTACAATGGATTTTAAGCGGCCAACCATTTTTAACACCGCGCGGTGATTTGGTAAATGCAGCGCTTGCTGCGATTAAAACCGAAACCGGTTTGGATGCTGAATTATCCACTTCCGGCGGCACTTCCGATGGGCGTTTTATTGCTCCCACCGGGGCACAGGTGGTGGAGCTCGGCCCCATCAATGCGACTATTCATAAAGTGAATGAATGCATTAGTGCAGATGACTTGAATAAGCTGACTAAGATTTATGAGCGTACAATGGAAAATTTGCTAGTGTGATAGGAGCCAAACGTTATGGGTTCCCGTTGGCGGGAACCCATAGAGATCCACAGGAAACTCCTAGCCCTTCAACAAAGGCTAAAATGATAAATTTTCATAACCCTGCTTATCGTACAACTCAAACAAATAAGATTTTGTTGCAGCATCCAAGGGGTTTCTGCTGAAATCCAGTTCTGTTTTTTTATCAAGCTTTTCTACTCCGCTCACACTGGTCAGTTTATTATCCGTTAACAACACCCATTGCAACTGGTTATTATTCGACAGGTTGATACTTGTGATCTGATTGTAGGTTGCCCACAATACTTTTAAATCAATTAGCTTACTAACATCCATTTGGGTTAAGCGATTATCCAGCAGATTTACATCGGCGAGCTTGGTATTGAAGGTTAAATCCAAAGCCGTTAAGTGATTTTTATACACCGACAATTTTTCTAATAACGGCAGCATACTGACATCTAACTCAGTTAGTTTATTTTCCATTAACTTTAGATCAACTAATTTTTTATTAAAGCTTAAATCAACCCGCTCCACATTAAGACCACCTATATTCAAGGCAACAAGCTCCGGTAACATACTGAGGTCAACGCTCGCAATCTTATTCCACCCGATAGACAAATCCACCAACCTCACATTGTTGCTATAGTCCAACGCCGTTAATTGATTGCGACTAACATTCAACTGCGTCAGTTGAGCCAAATGCGCGACCTGTAAGGATTGCAATTGGTTATCTGCCAAATCGAGTGCAGTTAGTTGGGTGTTTGCGGTTAAATCAATAGCGCCAAGTTGATTATTTTCCGCTGAGAATTCCAGCAGATTAACCAGTGGGACAAGATTAATCTGTGTAAGCCGATTTTTGCCGAGACTCAAATGAGTTAGTTTGATATTTTGACTGACATCAACAGCATCCAATTCGTTGTCATGCAAATTTAAACGGGTCAGCTTCTGGAAAAACCCAAAATTCCACGAGCCTTTTAAGCGAGTACTAGTCAGCGACAGAGATTCAAGATTGGGAAATAGTGTCAGCTCTTCATAGGACGACACTGGGTCAAATAAATTGCCGCACACTAACGATTTAATCGATGCGGCCGTGATTGGAGTAACGCTTTTATCTTCCATCTCTGTAATACAGCGAATCAGCCCGCGATCAGTTAAATTTAACTGATCTGCCAACGAACCCGCACGCACAAAACTAACATTCATGACGCAGCTTTGAGTAATGGGGCCCGCAATTACTTGCCCCATTTCAATACGGCTATTGCAGCCATAGGTTCCCGCCAAGCGATAACCTGACTCGGGTGTCGCAGTAAATGCACGCGTTTCACCTGAATTAATCGCTACATGGCTATAGGGTGACAGGCTGCCCCCTTTATTAAATAACGCATTAATAAATAATTCTTTCGCCACTGAAGATTGTGCCGCACCTGAACTAGAGAGAGATGAAAGCGACATAGCACTATTGGCTTGCACACTGGATACTGAAGACAGCGCAGAACTATTTTCTATAGCCGAATTGTTTACTGACGTAGAGCTGTTACTTGCGCTGGAATTTGTAATTGATGAACCGAGTGAGCTGAAGTTTTGATTATCGCGATTACTATCATTTCCCCCACAACCAACTAATGCAAAGAACACAACATATAAGCCGATTTGCACTATGCCCGCTTTCATCGTTTCACCCTTTTCTACTTTGGCATCTAAATTCATAAATTAATCGTTTGCAGTCTATCACTGCACCATCCATTTGGCGCCCTATAAGCTGCTTAAGTCTGTTGTAAATTGTCAATAAAATAATAATTTAGGCGACACACTTTTTCTGTTGTTTTTTGTTTTTTTGCGAACAATTAAATCTTTCACTATCTCTTTTTCTTTTAGTAGTTAAAACAACAACGCCAAAAACATGTCATTTAAGACCACAAAAAAACGATTTTTTTGTAAAAAGTCATTGAAAACATTAAGAAATTCATACTTGTCATAGTTCTTGCTCATGCTTGTGTGACTGCCGAAAAGTGTCGAATTTTTGAACACGGTAACACACGCAGTAACAATCCCACCTTTGCTCATCCAGCAATTTTGTCATTCAGCAATTGAAAGGAAGATGAACATGACTACCTCTTTTTTCAGCGAAGTATTACGTATTCCCGGTGCCAAAGTATTGAGTCGCGAAGAGGCGGCTTTTCACTACGGTGCAGATACCGGCGCGAGCCAACGTTTACCCGCAGGAGCTATTGTTATT
>CAXAVL010000167.1:0-10001 GCA_963971905.1 uncultured Cellvibrio sp. | reverse complement strand
CCACCCGCCTCAGTAATTCCCAAATGTAATGGCTGATCGATTAATGTCGCTAACTTACGATACGCAGCAACCGCCATAAATACATCTGATGCTTTGACGCTGACTTTAAAATTGTGAAAATTAAGTGAATCGAGAATTTCAACATGGCGCAATGCGGACTCCACCAATGCATCCGGTGTCGGCTCGCCATATTTTTTTTGCAAATCTTTCTCTAGCGAGCCTGCATTGACGCCAATACGAATGGGAATATTCAGATCCCGCGCTTTATCAACTACCGCTTTAATACGCTTTTCGCGACCAATATTTCCAGGATTGATGCGCAGGCAATCCACACCCAAATCGGCAACTCGCAGAGCAATTCGATAATCAAAATGAATGTCCGCCACCAAGGGAATTGTTACTTGTTTACGGATCTCACCGAACGCCTCAGCTGCTTCCATGGTTGGCACAGAAACACGAACAATATCAGCACCAGCCAACTGAATACGACGAATTTGCTCTACAGTTGCCGCAACATCTGTAGTTTCAGTGTTCGTCATACTTTGTACTGAAATAGGTGCATCACCGCCGACTGGAACATTACCCACCATAATTTGGCGAGACTTACGGCGTTTAATTGGAGACTCACAGTGCATAGTTATTCCTGATCACTTTTGCGTGACTACTCGTGAGTAGACTCACCCACTGTTAACGACAGTACATTAGTGCCCAATGCAGGCACTACAGCGACTTTGTCGCCATTTAATTCTATTTCGGCGCCCGGAGCATTTCCGAGCTTCACATAAAATGGCGTCTTACCCTGTAAAAGCAAATGACTGCCAGGCCGCTGTAAATCAGCCACTAATACATCACCACGCGCGTCACTAACCTCGACCCAACATTCTTCGGTAAATGAAAAACTGATTGAATCTAATTGAGCATCACTGAATTGCCCTGCGCGTATTGGCGAGGCAATTGGAGATACGGACGAGTTACTTGGGGCAGCTGCGCTTGAGTTCTGCACAGATGAAAGCTCGGTACTTACCACTTCATTTTTCGCGTTATCTTCTTTAGATTGATTTTCACTTAACAATACCGGTAACGTAAGCATTGAACCACTAATAGACGATGCCTGACTCACACTAGATTCATTTATTGATTGAACACTCAACGCAGTTTCAACCGGCGGAACAACAGTTATAGGACGGTTATAATTGGGTTGCTGACGATTATCAAAAAACCAAATTGACACAAGCCACAGAATTAATAACGCCGCCAAAATCCACACAACAAATTGCCACAAAGGCTTATTGGCCGACTCGACGCGACAAGGTATCACCTGCTCAATCAAACCATGTTTTTGCGCGTGACGATCATAGGCCGCAAGCACCTGCACAACATCAAGCTTCACTAAATTGGCGTACGCACGTAAATAGCCGCGAGTGAATGTATCTGAGCCCATATGACGATAATCATCGGACTCGAGCGCGCGCACTTTCGTCAATGTCATGTAAAGCTCTTTTGCTACCTGCTCCTGAGTTAAGCCTGCTCGTTCACGCGCCCAGACTAATAACTTGCCAGGTGACAGCTCGCGAAAACGACCATCATCATTGGTTTCTTTTTTGTCGTCAGATGCCATTGAAAACCCATCAATATTAATATCGTTTGTTGTTATACATCATCGTTTGTTTGTACTCCAAATACTCTTTGGAATAGGGATAGCGATTTTTCAACACCAACAAATAACTGGCCTCTTGATCCTTGTTGCCAAATACACGCTCCAAACGAATGCCCAGTAAAAGCGCACGTGCAGATTGCTGCCCAAGTGCTTGATAGCGATCCAGATGCTTTTTAGCCTCAGCATATTCCTGATTAATAAAACTCATTGCAGCTAATTCAATATGCGGTTCAGCAAGCCCCCGGTCCAATATGCTTGCATGTTCAAATGCTGCCTTGGCTCGCTCGTTCTTGCCAAGTAATAAGGCTGTTCTACCCACATTCACTAACGCGGAAGCACGCCCATCATAGTCGAGATCACTGGCGGCCAATTCAAACTCCACCAAGGCCTCTTCATAGCGCTTAAGGCCGAATAAGAACACACCGTAGTTATTGTTAGCCAAGGTGAAGTTTTTCTTACGTTTAAGTGCCTTTTTAAATGTCTTCTCGGCTAGTTCAGGCTCACCCTCTAACTGATAAAGGCGCGCCATGGCCTCCATTGCGTCCGCTGAATTCTTATCGATTTCGGATGCTTTACGTAAGTGATGACGCGCAGATTCACGATTACCTTTTTCAATGTAACCTTGCGCCAAGCGAATATGCAGTTCTAATGATTTTGACTTGTCTACCTGACGCGTTGATTTACTTCCACTACCCTCCGATACACAGCCGGTAAGAAAAGCTGCCACGACAAAAGGCACCAAGGTTAATTTCAGCAATCTTAGAAAATTATTCATTTGCATCATTCACACCTTTACGTTGAATCTATTGACTAACAATTTTTACCGCTTGCACCTCATCAAATTGTGCGCGGTAGCGCTCGCTGCGACGAGTCACGTCATTGACCTGCCCTGCCAATTGACCGCAGGCTGCATCTATATCATCTCCCCGTGTGGTGCGGACGGTTGTGATGTAGCCCTCTTCCATCAAAATGTCCTGAAACTTACGTAGAGCGTTATTACTCACGCGTTTGTAGTTTGACAAATTAAATGGGTTAAATGGAATCAGATTTATCTTGACCGGAACATCACGCAGGAGTTCCGCCAGCTCACGCGCATGGTGAGGGCGATCATTCACTTGATCGATTAAGGTGTATTCAATCGTGATTTTACGATGGGTATCGGGCATGGCTTCGATATAACGTTTGGCTGAATCAAGCAGCATCGCAATTGGATATTTACGATTAATAGGCACTAATTCATTGCGCAACTCATCGTTTGGTGCATGAAGAGAAATAGCAAGACAGGCATCGGTATACTGACTCAAGCGATCTAACTGCGGCACCACGCCAGATGTACTCAGAGTGACGCGGCGCTTGGAAATACCGTAAGCATTGTCGGCCATCATCAAATTCATGGAGTCAACAACATTGTCAAAGTTGAGCAATGGTTCGCCCATGCCCATCATTACCACATTGGTTACTCTGCGCGGGCCATTCGCTTGCAATTGACCAAAGGATTTTGCAGCAATCCAGACTTGACCAATAATCTCTGCTGCAGTTAAGTCGCGATTAAATCCTTGTTTGCCTGTCGCACAAAAACTGCAATCCAACGAGCAACCGACCTGCGATGACACGCAAAGTGTGCCGCGATCACCATCAGGAATAAATACTGTTTCAATTACGTTATTGCCACTAACACGAATCAAAAACTTGCGGGTGCCGTCGGTTGAATCAAATTGCTGCACCACTTCCGGCATACGGATTTCAGCAATATTTTTTAACTTTGCACGCAAATCTTTACTGACATTGGTCATATCATCAAAATTGTCGGCGCCCAACTGGTGAATCCATTTCATTACCTGAATAGCGCGAAATTTTTTCTCGCCAATTGATTCAAAAAAAGCCACCAACTTAGCTTCTGGCAAACCCAGCAGATTCATTTTGACAGAGCCCTCTGCAGCCTCCTCAATTGCGGGAGATGTTGAACTTGATACTTCAGTCATGGCTCTTTACCTAATGAACGACGTGGGGAACAACAGTGATTAAACAATATTAACGAATAAGAACTTCATTGCTGGCAAAGAAATAAGCAATCTCGCGCGCAGCAGATGTAGGCGAATCTGAACCGTGCACAGCGTTTCTGTCTATCGCCTCAGCATAATCAGCGCGTATAGTACCTGGCGCTGCTTTAGCTGGGTCGGTAACACCCATTAATTCGCGATTAGCTACAATGGCATTTTCACCAGATAACACTTGTACAACAACTGGACCGGAGGTCATAAACTTGACCAAACCATCAAAGAACGGACGACCTTTGTGCTCTGCATAAAAACCTTCAGCTTGCGCATTGCTCAACATCATCATGCGCTGGGCGACAATTTTGAGACCAGCCTTTTCAAAGCGCGCAACAATTTCACCGATATGATTTTTGCTAACGGCATCGGGTTTGATAATAGATAAGGTTTGTTCAACAGCCATAAGATGCTCCACACGCGATTTTCCGGTTACTGCAGGCTGGATTACATCGCTAAAAGCGGATTCACTACCTACAAAATACAAAACCCGCGAATTATACGCGGATTTACATTATTTTTATATCCTAGCTATTTGATTAATAAACAAAATCGGCTAAGGGAGCGCACCCAAATAGCACCAAACCTAATTGGTCTGACTGGCGCGATCTTGAATACGCTTCACCATTGCCTTAAGCCCATTACCTCTGGTAGAGCTTAGATGTTGAAGCAGGTCGAGTTGGGCAAAATACGCATCTATATCAAAGGCGAGGATTTCACCGGGTGTTTTACCATTAAACGCAGCCAAGACCACTCCCAACAGCCCTTTAACGATAAAGGCATCGCTATCCGCTTGGAAAAACAACTTGCCTGCGCGCCACTCATCAACCAACCACACCTGACTCTGGCAACCGCGCACTAGATATTCATCGGTACGCAAACTGGCATCCATCTCCGGCAACTCTTTGCCCAGATCAATGATGTACTTATAACGCTCTTCCCAGTTATCAAAAAAACCGAGACTATCGACAATGTCATCGACGGTGACATCTATACCAAATTGGGTCATTAAACTTCTCAATACTGTGTGATCAATAAAACATGCCGGTCTGCAGCTGCGCCTCTTCACTCATCATATGGCGCTGCCATGGTGGATCAAACACCAGCTCAACTTTGACAAGTTTTACATTGGGCACTTTGCGCACACGATACTCAACATCACCTACCAGTACCGGCCCCATGCCACAGGCTGGCGCAGTCAGCGTCATTTGAATATCGACTTGTTTGGCCGACTGATCCACTTTGACGCTATAGATCAGCCCAAGATTGACCAAATCCACTGGAATTTCCGGATCAAATACAGTGCCGAGGGCTTGCCAGACTTGCGCCTCAACAATCTGATCATCCGCTGGCGCCGGAAAACTGATTGTTTCAGACTCAAGCCCAAGCAGATGCGCATCAGTACCATCTACCCGCACCATCTGTCCATGATAGGTCAATGTGTAGTTACCGCCCAGCGCCTGGGTTATGGTAACAAAGGTTCCCTCTGGAATAGTCAGTGGCGTACCGTCAGGAACGCGTCGCGCCGGACAATCCGCCTGAGCTACTACCATACGTCTTTCAGACATAGTCATTCTCTACGCAACGCGCCTTAATTAACGCTAAAACTTTCACCGCAACCGCAATAATCTTTAACGCGCGGATTGTTGAATTTGAGCTGGCGATTAACACCCTCGGTGACGTAGTCAATTTCAGTACCACTCACCACCGACAGGCTTTTTGCATCAACCAACAGCTCAACACCCTCTTCCAATTGCATATGTACATCATCCGCTTTGGCCTCATTAACCAAATCAACAACGTACATCCAGCCAGTGCAGCCACTTTGTTTTACGCTCAGGCGCACCGCTTTGGCGTCTTTTGCGGAACCCAGTTGCCGCTTGAAATGCGCAGCGGCAGTAGACGTTACCTGCACAGGTTGCTGCGGATCAAATGATGCGACGCTCATACCAGTCTCCCAATTAACTCACCGCTCGTGAGAGCATTAGTCGTTAAAACATTTTTTACTACAAGGATTTTGCTGCAACACTTTTGTTACAACAAAAAGGTTTTCGCTTTTTCAATCGCGACAAATAAACGATCCACCTCAGCAAAGGTGTTATAAAAACTAAAACTTGCGCGCACAGTACCGGGAATACCAAACTGATCCATGATGGGCTGTGCACAGTGATTGCCTGTACGCACCGCCACACCTTGCTTATCTAATAAGACACCGACATCTGCCGGATGTGCACCTTCAAGCAAAAAACTCATCACAGATGTTTTATCGGTAGCCGTGCCAACCAATTTCAAACCAACAGTTGCACGCGCTTTTTCTTCGGCATAATTTAACAAAGCCTGCTCATGCGCAGCAGCGGCGGCACGATCAATGGAATTTAAATAATCAATCGCCGCACCAAAACCTATAACGCCCGCGATATCAGGTGTGCCCGCTTCAAACTTGTAAGGCAGCTGATTAAACGTTGTGCCCGCAAATGAAACCGTTTCAATCATTTCACCGCCACCTTGATAAGGTGCCATGGCGTTGAGCAAATCCTCTTTGCCGTACAGCACACCTAAACCGGTAGGGCCAAACAATTTATGTGCGGAAAACACATAAAAATCGCAATTGAGTTGTTGCACATCAACTGCCCAATGGCTTACCGCTTGTGCGCCATCAATCAATACCCGTGCACCCATTGCATGCGACAAGGTAATAATTTTTTCAATCGGATTGATTGTACCCATTGCATTGGATACCTGCCCAACTGCCACCATTTTTACCTGAGCATCAAGCATTGCTTCAAAAGCCAGCATATCGATACTGCCGTTGGCATCTACGGGAATTGGCTCAACCTTTGCCCCCGTCGTTTGGGCAATTAATTGCCACGGCACAATATTCGAATGATGCTCCATGGCCGAGACCAGAATGCGATCGCCGGATTGCAAATTGGCTTTACCCCAAGAGGCTGCAACCAAATTAATGCTCTCTGTAGTGCCGCGCGTCCAGATAACTTGTTTAGCTGCAGGCGCATTTAAAAACCGTGCAACTTTTTCCCGCGCGGCTTCAAACTTCACCGTAGCGCGATCTGCCAGTGCGTGTGCACCGCGATGCACATTACTGTTGTCATTGCGATAGTAATCGCTGATTGCATCAATAACGGCATTGGGTTTTTGTGTGGTTGCGGCGTTGTCCAAATACACCAGCGGCTGCCCATTTACTTGTTGATGCAGGATAGGAAAATCCGCGCGGATTTTCTCCACATCAAAATTTGCTGCAGCAACACTTGCCAAGGGCTTAGTCATCGGCAAGCTCCGCTAATACATCGGCAGCGATCAAGCTGTTATCGCGACCAAAGAGTTTCGCCAAACGCGGCTGCAAATAATCGTGTACTACCGGCTGCGCAATTTGCTCAAGCAACTCGTTGATAAAACCGAAGCTCAACATGACATCCGCTTCGGCTCGGGAAAGGCCACGGCTTTGCAAGTAATAACGGGCATTGGCATTGAGCTGGCTGATGGTGGCACCGTGGGCGCACTTCACATCGTCGGCGTAAATTTCCAATTCGGGCTTGGTGTTCACTTCCGCCTTATTGGATGTCAGCATATTTTTGTTGCTTAACTCCGCCAGGGTTTTTTGCGCATCTTGGTGGATATAAATGCGACCATTAAAAATGGCCTGCGCTGAATCACTCACAATACCGCGAAATACTTCATTCGATTTACAGTGCGGAACCCAGTGGCAAACATTGGTGTGGTAATCCACTACCTGCTGATTGCGCGGCAGGTACACACCTTGCAAATCCAACTCCGCACCCTGTCCGCGATGATTCAATTGATAATCCACACGCATCAGGCGTGAACCCAATGCCAGTGCAAATCCACGCAAGCGCGCATTGCGTTGTAAATCCACATGCACTGCACCTATATGTTGCGCCTGCTCTTCTTCCATATTTAAACGGTAGTGCTGCAAGCTCGCGTTATCGCCAATATGAATTTCAGTCAGCGCATTGGCAAAACTGTTTTTTGCATCGAGATTTGAACAATAATGTTCGACAACTTCGGCTTGGGCATTCTCATCCAACACAATCAACAAGCGCTGATTACTTGCTGCTGCATCCGCAGTAACCACGTTGACGATATAAACAGGTTTTTCTAACCGTTGATTGCGCGGCACATGAAGTAAAACACCATCATCAAGCCAAGCATTATTGAGCGTAGCGAATAGATGGCGCTCACCCTCAACAATCTTGCCCAAGTATTTTTCAATCAAGGCTTGCTGTTCGGCATTGGCATGGGAAAAACGTATAACTGCTTCTGGCAGACTGCTGGAGTGTTCTGCGTTAAATATCCCATTCACGAATACCAGCCGATAGGCATCTAGCGGGATCAAATCGTTCTGCTGAGCACTGTCTAATATTGGTTTGGCAGCGGAGCCCAGTGCCTTTAGCTGTGTATTTTGCAAACCCTGCATTGGCGTATATTTCCAATGCTCAGTTTTACGCGTCGGCCAGGGCTGCGCCAACCATGCATCGGTAGCTTGGGCGCGCAATGACTCAAGCCAAACTAATGGCTGTTGTTGTGCAGTCAGTCGTATTGCTTGTTGTTGAAAATCACTCATGCTTATACGGCCTCGTTTTCAAGCCAGGCATAACCTTTTTCTTCCAGTTCCAGCGCCAACTCTTTGCCGCCGGTTTTCACAATGCGGCCATTCGCCAGCACGTGCACATAATCCGGCACAATATAATCCAGCAGACGCTGATAGTGGGTCACCACAATAAAACTGCGCTCCGGTGAACGCATCGCATTTACACCATTTGCTACAACTTGAAGTGCATCAATATCCAAACCCGAGTCTGTTTCGTCGAGAATGCACAGGCTTGGCTCAAGCAACATCATTTGCATAATTTCGTTGCGCTTCTTTTCGCCACCAGAGAAACCTTCATTCACGCCGCGCTTTAAGAAAGCTTGATCAAGGTTTACACGCTTGCTGGTTTCCCGTGCGAGCTTCATAAATTCAACAGCTGACAAATCCGGCTGACCATGGTGTTTGCGTTTGGCATCCACCGAGGCTTTTAAAAATTCCATATTGCTGACGCCGGGAATTTCTACCGGATATTGAAACGCGAGAAACATACCCTCACGGGCACGCTCTTCGATTTCCAGCTCAAATAAATCTTTGCCATTAAAATCCACGCTACCGCCAGTCACTTCATAGCCTTCGCGACCAGATAACACATTACCCAAGGTACTTTTGCCCGCGCCGTTTGGCCCCATAATGGCATGCACTTCACCGGGCTTTACGGTCAGATTTAAACCTTTAATGATTTCTTTCTCTTCAACACGGGCAAACAAATCAGCAATGCGTAACATAAATTTTTTATTCCGATAATTTTCTAACACGGTAAATTCAATTGTTTTCGTTTTTGTGAGCAACAATAAACCAAAGATTAACCAACGGAGCCTTCAAGGCTGACTTCCAGCAATTTGCCAGCTTCAACAGCAAACTCCATTGGCAGCTCTTTAAATACTTCACGACAGAAACCATTCACAATCATGGATACTGCTTTTTCCGCATCCAAACCGCGCTGCTGACACAGGAACATTTGGTCCTCACTGACTTTTGATGTGGTCGCCTCATGCTCAATCACTGCACTCGGGTTTTTGCTTTCAATATAGGGAAATGTATGAGCGCCGCACTTATCACCAATCAACAGTGAATCGCACTGGGTGTAATTGCGTGCGCCTTCCGCGCCGGGATTGATGCGCACCAAACCGCGATAAGCATTGGAACTTTTACCGGCAGAGATACCTTTTGAAATAATTGTAGAGCGAGTATTTTTGCCGATATGAATCATCTTGGTGCCGGTATCGGCTTGCTGATAATTATTAGTCAGCGCAACTGAATAAAACTCGCCCACACTATTATCGCCACGCAAAATGCAGCTCGGATATTTCCAGGTCACCGCCGAACCGGTTTCAACTTGTGTCCAGGAAATTTTGGCATTGGTATGGCACACACCGCGTTTGGTCACGAAGTTGTAAATACCGCCCTTGCCTTCTTCGTTACCTGGATACCAGTTCTGCACGGTGGAATATTTAATTTCGGCATTGTCGAGCGCGATCAATTCAACCACCGCCGCATGCAATTGGTTTTCATCGCGCATGGGCGCGGTGCAGCCTTCGAGATAACTTACATGTGAACCTTCATCGGCGATAATTAATGTGCGCTCGAATTGGCCGGTATTTTGTTCATTGATGCGAAAGTAAGTAGACAACTCCATTGGGCAACGCACACCTTTGGGGATGTACAC
>CAXAVL010000166.1:0-10006 GCA_963971905.1 uncultured Cellvibrio sp. | reverse complement strand
TTCAAGCAGCTCTTTGTGTACGCGCTGGATAAGCGCCTTGGAAGCATCCACCTCTTGCATATTGGTGATCATTGGCAAGAGGATGCGTAGATTATCCAAACCTTCACTCGCCTTAATCATGGCGCGAATTTGCGCCAGAAAAATCTCGGGGTGATCGAGAGTAACACGAATACCGCGCCAGCCAAGGAAAGGGTTGTCTTCTTCAATCGGGAAATAGGGCAAGGCTTTATCGCCACCTATGTCCAAGGTCCGCATTGTGACCGAGTGGGGCGCAAAAGCCTCCAACTGTTCACGATAGATGGCGCGCTGCTCTTCCTCACTGGGAAAACGATCACGCAACAGGAAAGGCACCTCGGTGCGGTACAAACCCACCCCTTCCGCTCCCCGCTCCAATGAACGCAGCACATCGGCCATCAAACCGGTATTCACATGCAAGGGTAAGCGATAGCGATCTTTAGTTTCGCACGGCAGATCCTTGAGCGCCTCCAAGCCCTTTACCAAGGCCTGCTCCTCAAGGAATATCGCTTTGTATTGCTTGCGCAATTGCGCACTGGGGTCGCAGTAAACCGTGCCCTTGTAGCCGTCTACGATAATCGGGCGCCCATCCATTTGGGTAAAGGGTAAATCCACCGCGCCCATCACCGTAGGAATGTCCATCGCCCGCGCCAAAATAGCCACATGGGAGTTGGATGAACCCAACACTGATACCAAACCAGCCAACTTTTCTTTGGGGATTTCCCCCAGCATCGAGGCAGTCAGTTCTTCACCGATCAGGATGGTTTTATCGGGATACACACGGGTCTTTTGATTGGATTCTTGCAGATACTCCAACACACGCCGCCCCAGATCGCGCAGATCAGTCGCTCGCTCGCGCAAGTATGGATCGTTCATGCTGTTGAAAATATTTTCGTGCTCGAGGATGACCTCGCTCCATGCATAGGAGGCGTTGGCACCTTTGCGAATGCGCTCGGTCACTTCGCCGCCAAGGGATGCATCGTCCAACATCGCCAAATAAGCATCGAATAGCGCTTGTTCTTCGCGATTAATACGTGCCTTTAACTGCTCGCCGAGAGATTTAATATCCTCGCGCACCGCCATCAAACTGCGCAGGAAAAAGGCGATTTCTTCATCTACATCTTTACAGGGTTGATAACGCACCGAGCGCAGGTCGGCCGATGGCGTAATCACCACCGCCTCACCTATAGCGATACCCGAGGCACCCGAGACACCGAGAAATTTAGTTTGGGTTGCTTTGGCACCCACCGGGACAACACCACCGGTTGCTTCAGCATGAGCAATGACACCGGCGAGCTGCGCCGACATAGTGACAAGAAATGCCTCTTCGCCCTCATCAAAACGACGCTGTTCGACCTGCTGAACGACTAATACACCGAGTACTTTACGGTGATGGATAATGGGCACACCAAGAAAAGATCGATAGCGCTCTTCGCCGGTTTCAGGAAAGTATTGATAGCTGGGGTGCGCCTCTGCGTGCTCGAGGTTAATCGGTTCTTCGCGCACCACTACGCGCCCCACCAAACCCTCACCTGCCGCCAAGCGTACCTTGCCAACCGCATCGGTATTGAGACCATCGGTCGCCATCAGCACATAGTCGCCTTTTTCGTCGCGCAAATAGACTGAACATACTTGCGTGACCATCACCTGTTTCACCCGCGTAACAATAATCGCCAGCGCGGTTTTCATGTCGCGCGCGGCGTTTACTTCCAGAACGATGGAGCGGAGTGAATTTAGCATAGGGCGTGTCGATCAAACCTGTCGGTAGAGTTGCTTATATTATGTATTGATTAGGGAACGCGAGCTGCGATCTTCAAGATGCGCGTGGAACAATGACAACTCTTTCAACGCCCGGCGATAGACATCGCGCTTGAAAGAGACGACCTTACCCAGAGGATACCAGTAACTGACCCAGCGCCAATCATCAAACTCGGCGCGACCGCCATTGTTGAGACTCACTTTTGAATCTTCACTCACCATGCGCAGCAAAAACCACTTTTGTTTTTGACCGACACACAGGGGCAAAGAGTTGTGACGCACCAACCGGTGCGGTAACCGATAGCGCAGCCAACCACGGGTACAAGCCAGTATTTGCACATCTTCAGGCCGCAAACCCACTTCCTCATGTAGCTCGCGATAGAGCGCCTGCTCAGGCGTCTCATTCGGGTTAATGCCGCCTTGTGGAAATTGCCAAGCATCCTGACCGCCTACACGTCGAGCCCAGAGCAACTGCCCCTGATCATTAGTCAAAATAATACCCACATTAGGGCGAAATCCGTCGGAATCTATCACGGGGGAATTATCCATATAAAAGGTTTTGCTGTGGCAGAAAACAAAACTCCAGCGATAAAGAGCGGACATGTTCCACAAAACAGCGTTTTCCGCACTATATCAGGCTTCCCCAAAGCCGCAACCCTGAATCTTGGAAATGGTTTTCATTGAGCGCGCCCGCCGCTGCCGCTATCCTAGCGCCCCGTTGTAACAACTTCGGCAATGATTCACTTCATCTATATGAGGAACGCGTGTGGCACTGGCTATTTTTGATCTCGACAACACCTTGATTGCAGGCGACAGCGACCACAGCTGGGGCGTATTTCTAGTAGAAAGGCAGTTGGTGGATGCCGAAACCTATCGCCTAGCCAACGATGGCTTTTATGCCGACTACAAAAATGGCACGCTCGATATCCGCGCTTATTTGCAATTTTCACTCGCGCCATTGACCCAACACAGCATGGCAGAGCTGCAAAAATTACACGCAGAATTTATGCGCGATCACATCGAACCGCTGATGCTGCCCAAAGCCGAAGCGCTGTTACAACACCACCGCGATCAAGGCGATCACCTGCTGATCATCACCGCCACCAATGGTTTTGTGACCCGCCCCATCGCCAAGCGCTTAGGGGTTGATGACATTTTGGCGACTGATCCGGAAGTGATAGATGGCGCTTACACCGGCAATTTTGTGGGCGAACCCTGCTTTCAGGCCGGCAAGATCACTCATCTGCACGAATGGCTGAAGCACAACCATCACTCACTGGAAGGTGCTTACTTTTATAGCGACTCGATTAATGATTTGCCGCTACTGGAACAGGTTGATCATCCAATCGTTGTGGATGCAGACGAGAAGCTTACGGCTATAGCCCGCGAGCGCAATTGGAAAACAATAAGCCTGCGCTAGGCAGGCTTATTGATGAGAAGAAACATCCTCTTTAACTAAGTTAAATAGACCCGCGCAAATACCGCTTTTAAGTAGTCAGTTTCAGGAATGGCAGGATGAATCGGATGATCCGGCCCCTGTCCGCCTTGGCCGATAATCTGCACATGGCGATCCAAATGGCGGCCAGATGCACGCACTATCTCCAGCAAAGTATCTTTACCCAAATGCATCGAACAGGATGCCGACACCAGCAAGCCGTCGCGCCCTAACAAGCGCATACCCAATTCATTGATGTGGCGATAAGCCGCCTCACCTGCTTTTTGATCTTTGCGCTTTTTGATGAACGCGGGTGGGTCAAGCACCACCACGTCGAAGCGCTCATCGCTGGCGATCAGCTCTTTCAGCACATCTATCGCCTTACCGTGGATCGCTCCAACCCGGTCGGCAACACCATTAAGCTGGGCATTTTCCAGCACCGCATCAGTAGCTGACTCCGATGCATCCACACAAATAACCTCGCTCGCGCCTGCAACTGCCGCTTGCACGCCCCAACCACCGATATACGAAAACACATCCAGCACGCGCTTACCTTGCACGTACTGCTGCAATTGCGCACGGTTCATGCGGTGATCGTAAAACCAACCCGTCTTTTGCCCCGCCTGTACTGGCGCCATAAACCGCGTGCCGTTTTCCACCAGCTCAACTAAATCCGGCACTTCGCCGTAGGCAACTTGGGTGTACTCCGGCAACCCTTCCAACACCCGCGCGCTATGCTCATTGGCAAGCAAAACACCCTGCGGATTCAGCACCTGCACCAGCGCTTCGACAATTTCATCACTCACCAACTCCATTCCAGCACTGGCAATTTGCACTACTAAATAATCGCCAAAACGATCCACCACTAGCCCCGGCAGCAAATCGGCATCGCCGTAGATCAAGCGATAAAAAGGCTCATCAAACGCCAGTTCACGCAGCGCCAATGATTGCTTGATGCGGTGCACCAAGAGGGATTTACTGAGCGGATATTTTTCATCGCGGCTCACCAAGCGCCCGCAGATCAAACCATTGGGATTAATCAGTGCGATGCCAAGCGGCTTGCCGCTATTGGTTGTCACCAGTGCTTGTTGCCCCATAGAAAACGATTTCAGCGGTGATTTCGCGGTATCCACCTCGTTGCTGTATATCCATAGATGCCCCAGCTTTAAACGGCGATCCGCTTGGGAGTTAAGAACAAGGGTAGGCAAACTCATGGCAAGGCTCACATAGTAAAAAAAGTGCGCGGATTATAAGCCTTGTGCGACTGGGACACAGAATTAAAAATGCGCCAACTGCAAAATGCGTCAGCAGGGCGAGCAAAATGACAGGGAAAATGCTAAGAAACGCACAAATATCGGGTGTTTTGAATGCAGGAGCACGTTTTTTGAACGCTTAGCACTTTATCATTGAAAAGATATGAGCTAACGTTAGCTGTGGCCATAAGTCCCAATAGGCTCAAGAGCTTAGCGCCGACTCTTTATGCCATTTATACCATCGAATTCAATACCAGCCGCCGCCTTATAATCACTTTACGGCGGTCGGTAACCTAGGAAGACATCATGCATACTCTAAAAACGACGACGATTGTCAGTGCAGCATTCATCAGCCTGCTACTCTCCGCTTGCGGTGGTTCCGGTTCACCTTTATCCAATCAGGGATCCAGTAGTGTTAGTTCAGGTACTGTAGACACCACCACTCCAACAGCCATTGGGCTGGGCAGCGGCACCACCTTTGCCGCAGGTCAAATCGGCGTAGGCATAGGTAGCACCACACTATCCCCTGGCGGCAGCACCACATTGACCGTGAATGTGGTGAGCCCAACCAATACGCTGGTGACCAACCCTATCAACATTACTTTTAACTCAGTGTGTGTTGCGGCAGGTGAAGCCACCCTCAAATCTGGCGACGCCACCACCAACAGCGTTTCAACCAATAATGGTCAAGCCACTATTACCTACACGGCTAATGGCTGTGTAGGTAACGACGAGATCACCGCTAGCGCTACTTTAGGCGGCACCACCAAAACAGCAAAAGCGACCTTAAATATAGCGTCCGACACCATCCAAACCGTATCCTTTATTGATGCGATTCCCACCTTGGTAAACCTGAAAGGTACAGGCGGTGGAGAAACATCCATTGTGCGCTTCCGCGTGCTCGGTGGCACTGGCGCGCCCATGAAAGATATAGATATAGATTTCTCCCTCAGCACCTCAGTCGGCGGTCTCAGCCTGACCAATACCACTGCCAAGACAGATAAATCAGGTTATGCAATTACCACCGTACAAGCCGGCGCTGTAGCCACCACCGTGCGAGTTACGGGCAAGGCGCGCGGCACCGAGATATCAACCCAATCAAATCAATTAATTGTATCCACTGGTATTCCCGATCAAGACAGTATGTCCCTGTCAGCCAGCCACCCCGTACCCATCGGTGCCTGGAATTACGATGGTATTGAATCCCAAATTACCATTCGCATGGCCGATGCGTTCAATAACCCACCACCCAATGGTACGGCTGTAACCTTTACCACTGAAGGCGGCGCCATTGTCTCCGGCTGCCCAACAACAAATGGAGCCTGTACCGTTAAGTGGGTAAGCCAGGCTCCAAAGCCCACTCGCAATAGCGCCAACAACAGTGTTGAACGTATTCTCTGCGTGGACAATCTAGGCGATCCGGTTGCCGACTCAGCCGCCTGTGCCTTGGAGCGTGCCGGCCGAGTAACTATTTTAGCTACAGCAATTGGCAATGAAAGCTTTATCGATGCCAATGGCAATGGCTATTACGATAAAGGAATCGATATATTCAGATCATTCAATGATGGCGGCAATTGCGATGCAAACATCCCGCCGTCCTCAGCTAAAACACCGTCAAACTCCAGCGTTATACCTTGTGATGATTTAGTCGAAGCCTACCTAGACAAAAATGAAAACAGAAAGCGTGACAGCGATGAAGAATTCACCGACTTCAACAAAGACAACGCTCACTCAATTGAAAACGGTATGTACAACGGCGTCCTTTGCCAAATAGAGGGCGATGGCTGCACCAAAACTGGTGTAACAATTCGCGAAGACTTACTGCTGATTATGAATAGCACCAACATGCTCTATCGCAACGGTGTATTTCCCTTTATTACGGCCAATGTAAAACTCAAACCAACACCACAAGGCTCATCAAGTGCGGCGTCATCTGGAGCTTCATCATCTTCAGGTAACGGCGGCCCCGACTTCAAGAGCATCTGGTTTTGGATGGCAGATGAGAACGGCCATGGCTTACCAGAGGGCACTACCTTGTCACTTGACACAGCCAATCTTAAAAACGCCGAGGCTACCATTGGCCTGAAGGGTCCGATTGCGGCATCACTTGCGCCAGCGAAAGTATTCGTGACAGTGGTAGCAGGCTTAACCGGCACCCCCTTCGGAACCTTCAATATCGATATCAAAGTACCAACACCTACCGGTTCAGTCATATATACACAAACTGTTGTAGTTAGCGCCGAGTAAACCCAACCACATAAATCAAAAGCCCTCCGCTCATCACGGGGGGCTTTTTTATGCCACCTAGCTAAGCTGCTGGTGACAGGGCAAGAGCAAGTAAATTAGCCCACCTGCGACTGCCCCTCTAATTTCTATGTGAGAGTGACAATAAGTAAACAGGATTACAGCGTTGAATGTGGATTGGAAATGCGCTGGACTCAGCACATTATTTATTACAGCGCTCATCACATAGTTTGCGAAAATCACCACAAACAAAAACCGGAGCCATTTCTGACTCCGGTTTTTTTATTTCTATGTTTATTTAACGCAGGTTAAGAACTTATTCGGTTGCTGGCGGAGCGTAATACTTTAAGCCCCCTTTACCGTTTACAATATCTTCACCTCGCTCAGTTAATGCGGTTGCATCGCCAACAGATTTAGTTAAATCCAAGTCTGCTTTTTCTGAACTGTTGCCATACCATGACCAAGCCAACCAATTAAAGCCCGCGCTACGCAAATCGGCTCTACCCTTACCTAATAAATCTTCAGGGAGAATTACGCCCTCAGTAATATCTACGGTTAAATCATTGAAATGGCGTGCATAGAAGAAATCTACCTGGCCAAATACCACTTCTTCTTTTTCCACCGGCACCAACCCTTCAAAGATAAGGTCGTCTACTTTAATTGGATCAGTTTTGGACATTGCAGGGCCAGTGACTGAGCCATCCAAGCTGGTTGCAAACGAGAAGCCCATATGCTTTGGCAAGCCATCGCGATTAAACGCAGCGGGGAATGCAACCTCCACTTCAATATCATTCCACTCACCGATTTTTAATTGGTCGTAAGTCATGTTGATCACATCAAAATGATTCGACCAATTCGAATCTTGCAAATAGAACTGCACGGTCAAGGATGTGACACCTTGATAATAAGCAGGTATGAACAAGCGCGTTTTAAAGGTGAAGGGGTCGTTGAAATTCAGGCCTTCAATTTTTGCGGAATTTTGATGCTGCACATCGATGCGGTCAGCAAAATCTTTTGCGGTGATATTTAACGTGCCGCCACTCGCTTCTACGATAGCAGAATCACCCCAACTGAAAGCCACCCAATTATCGGCATCGACTTCGAACGTACCATGGTAAATAGTGCCCAACTCAAACGCATTGTTTTCAGCCACGCCGCTGATTACTAAATCTTTGATCACCACAGCGCCGTAGAAATTAGGATTGGCTGTGCCGTCACCCACCCCCAAGTTTCCAATCTGAATTCCCAGCGAACTTAAGCCTGCTCCTTTTGCACCAAAGTCAGCAGTCAAAATCATTTCATTCCAGGCACCGTAGGTAATATTGCCTAAGTCTGACGAAGTCAGCCACTCACCCTCACTGTTAAAAAATTTACCGTATGCCCATGAACCCTGGTAGCCCGCAGGGAAATAAATATTGGCTTTGATTTGAATCGGCTTGGTGAAATCTACGCCGGTAATACCTTTGTAGATAGCCACAACCTGATCCTTACCCTGCGCACGTGTTAAACCAACACCTTCACCCGCGACCTGAGCAACCAAGGTACCTTCCCATGCCGTTTCCCAACCAGTGATCGCATTTTCAAAATTCGCATTCAGTAATTCTTTTGCACCACTGCCTTCAACGATTTTGAAATTATCAAATTTGATATCGCCGACAACTTCCGGAGCTTTGCCGTTGGATACCAACTCCAACCCGACTTTGGTTACCCGCTTCATATTAAAGTTGTCACTTGCCCAACCAAATGAACCTTTATTTTTTACGGCAACCTTGATGGTATTCCAGGCATCCGGCGTTTGCTGCCACACACCATTCCAACCCAGATTGGCATACTCGCCATTTTCATCGCGCAGGTACATTTGAAAGCCCATGTTGCCGTCGTTGACATAAGCTTTATCAAACAGCACATCAAAACTTATGTCGGTGCCTGTCACATCAATCGGCTCATCCAAAGGCACTGTGTAGCCCACTTTATCGTTTGCACTCTTCCAGGGAACAGCGACTGCAAGCGCATAATCACCGGCCGCTTTTTCGATAATCTCTTTATGCTTGACCGGTTTGTCGCCCACACCCGAGCCACCAAATTCGCTCATAATGAACGGCATTTTTTGCGAGCGCAGCACCGCCAAGGCAGTATCGATTTTGGCGTTGCTGTTCCAATAAGAGCCGTAGCCGTGTACCGAGAGCACCAAGTTTTTCTCGCTGTCAGCCGCCAACAATTCCTTACCGCGATCAGCCGCAAACGCGTAATAATCCGCACCACAAGGTGCATCGATTACCAAAGGCAGTTGAAAACCTGCTTTACGAAAAGCGCGGATCGCTGTTTTGTAATTGTCGATGTAAGTTTTGTAGCCGGTGGAGTTGCCGTTAAACACGTCTTTCGGCCCCCAACCGCTGGCGATATTAATCATCAAGTTATTTTGATAGCGATCTTGATGGATGATCGGCAAAAAGGTTTTTAACCAGGTTGTTTTTACCGCAGCTGAAAACAGACTTTCGTCATCAGTACAGGCGAGCGCTGTATCCGCGAGGCTCAAGATAACAAACAGCTTGTTAGTAATGGCCGCATTGAGTGCCGCCTCTAAATTGGACGGCACAGTGGTCGAATTAACCGTAATACGGACAATATTGGAGCCGGTTTCGCTGATTGCTTTAATGCCATCAAAACGCCCGAGCGGATCTTCCGCATATTGCAAGTTGATGCCGTGGAAGCTGGCGGGTTTCCCTTGAAAAAGAACATTTTCACCGCTTGCGCGCAATACAGGCAACCCTGCAGTTGGGCGCTGGGGATTGGGATCTTCCGTTACCACTTCCGGTATCAGTTTATGATCTTCCGCGTCGGAGGAGCCCAACATGCTGCCGCCACCGCAGCCGTACAATAATCCTGCGCTGGTCATGAGCGCGATTAACGTCATCTTATTTTTCATTTCAAACTCCAGAATTCTATTATTCGTTATGCGCCACCATGCGGCGCTTATCGCTCATGAACTTAGAAAGAAACATTTACACCGGCGGTGTAACGCGCTTCTTGCACCCACAGGGACTGGAACTGATCCTCAAACTGGGCATAGCTTTTTCTGCTCTCCTCAGTGAGGTTGGTGCCATTGAGGAAGAAGCTCCAGTTATCGTTCAGCCAATAACTAATCGACAAATCCAAATAACCCACCGGCTCAACCCAATTCGCCATTTGCATCACCGCCACATTGGTGGTTACACCGGTGCGCTTGGAAAATTCAGCACTGCGGTAGTTGTAAGCCAAACGAACGTTCAGGCCATCTTTGTCATACCACAGGATCAGGTTG
>CAXAVL010000165.1:0-10017 GCA_963971905.1 uncultured Cellvibrio sp. | reverse complement strand
TTACTGCTCCAATCCGCAAAATTATCCCGCCACTGGGCGGCGTGTTGGATATATCGCCGATCATTATTTTGCTCGGTTTGCAAATCGTCAATATGTTGATTGCGCGTTTGGCTAATGCTGTGGGTGTATATCCGCAGTTGGTGTTGGGTTATTGGTAAGTCTGCCGCCGGTTAGCGTGCGCAGAAGCTTACCAAAGACAAAACTCAGCATGTTCAATGAAGCGATGACAGGTAGTCATCGATTTCGCGTTGAATTTTAAAGCGGCGTTTACCCTGTTTTTCTTTTGGGCGACTGAGATGTTCATGATGAAATAAAAAATCATCTTGGTCATCGCGGCCAGTGCTGAAGCCTTTAGGCAAGCCTTGTTTTTTAAGTTTTGCTTTTGATGTTGCTGGATTCATTGGTTGTCCCTCATAGTTAATTGAGTGGTGCTCATCCGTGAGCGGTAACAGCTCCAAGTAAAATTGTTGTGTTAGTGGCGCGCGTCCAAATAGGCATCAATTTCTTTTTTGGCTTCATCTTTGGTCTTGCCGTACTTCTCTTGCAGTACGCCAACAAAGCGTTCGCGACTACCATTAATACGATCAAAATCATCATCTGTAATGTCGCCCCATTTTTTTTGAATAGAGCCTTTCATCTGCTTCCATTTTCCTTCTACTATGTCACTGTTCATAAAAAATTCCTCAATAGTCAGGTTAAAAATATTGGCATGTTGATGAATGTCTCTATCGATTGCGTTCACCATACTGTTTATTTCCAACAACTCAGTTGCTGTTAATAAAAGTCACTGAACATCCGTTGGTAAGTTGAAGATTGCAAGCAAGATGCCAATATTTATGTTGTTGTTTTTAAAAAGAATTTAATTATTTTTTAAATGGTATAGTGTTGAAAAAATTACAACCGCTGAGGTTTTTTTCAAAAGGAATCAGTATGTATGCAGTCATTTTTCACGCTGAAGTTGCACAGCTTGATGAGGAGTATTTTGCGGCGGCTAAACAGCTGCGCGAGTTGGCGATGACGCAGTATGGCTGCCTTGATTTTGTCGCCACTAGCGAAGGTAGCCGTGAAATAGCAATTTCTTATTGGCCGAGTCTCGACCACATCAAATACTGGCAGCAAAATGCCGCCCATCTGCAAGCGCAACAGCAGGGGAGGGCGCGCTGGTATAAATCGTATAAAGTAGAAGTGGTTGAGTTGTTACGCACTTACAATTTCCCCCTTGCGGTTTAGCTATCGCCGCTATCGTTGCCTTTCTTTGTTCTTCCTTGGCGTCTAGGCTCAGTTAACCTTGGCTGCCTATTTATCAAAATAATGAATCCAAAATCTATCTTGAACCGTAGAGCAGTTGTACTCGCCCTATTCTGTCGGAGTACAGGGGCTTAAAAGAAACCATAACAACGAGCATACCTATGGAACATGATGATTTTATCTACTTGCTCAGCGCCACCGCGCAGGGCGATAAGCTGGCGTTTGCCGATTTGTATCGACAATCCTCTGCCAAGTTATATGCCGTGAGTTTGCAGATGTTGCGGCGGCGCGATTTGGCGGAAGAGGCTGTGCAAGAAGCCTTTGTGCGAATCTGGCACAACGCCGGCGATTACCAGCAGGAAAAGGGCACGGTGTTAACCTGGATGATTAGCATAGTGCGCTATCGTGCGTTGGATATGCTGCGCGCCACCAAAAGCCGCCGCGAAACCAGCGATGACCAGCTAGAGGAAGCCAGCCACGATCAAACCCCGGAACAGGAGCTATATGAGCAGCGCGACAGAGTAAAAATCGACCACTGCATGGATGGCCTTGAGGGAAGTCAGCGTCAGGCAATTGAACTGGCTTACTTTCGCGGCCTCACCCATATGGAGGTTTGCGATCAAATGGCGACGCCACTGGGCACCATTAAAACCTGGATTCGTCGTGGTCTGGAACGTTTAAAGAGGTGTATCGAAGCATGAACTATTTAACTGATGAACGACAACACGCGCTTTCGTCCGAGTATGTATTAGGCAGTTTGCATGGTTCAGCACGGGTGCGTTTCCAGCGCTTACTGATGCAACATAACAGCCTGCGGCGCACGCTCTGGCATTGGGAGAGTCGCTTAAACGAGCTGGGCGGTGCGCTGCCAGAGGTACAGCCAGCGCCAGAGGTATGGGAGCGAATCCAGATGCGGTTAGGATTTATCGCTCCCACCACCCGCACCAATGTCGTGAGTTTGCCGCAGCGCAAACCGCGCGGGTTGCAATGGTTGGCAGGCTTATCCGCTGCCGCTGCAATCCTCATGGCGGTGCTGCTAGTGAATCTACAGCCCGTTGATCCAGTAATGCCGGGGCAAATTGCTGTAGTGCAAAGCGAAAAGGCTCAGGCACTGTGGTTGATTGAACTGCGCGACGATCAATTGCTCGTCACCGCAACCGATAAGTTCAAAGCCCTGGATAATCAGGACTACGAATTGTGGATGGTCGCCGCCGATGGTCGCCCACCCATTTCACTGGGTCTATTACCCAAACAGGGCAAGTTGAGTTTGCCGCGCTCGGTATTGTTTGATCAGCTGCAAGTCGCCGCGCTCGCGGTGAGCCTGGAGCCGCTGGGCGGATCGCCCAATGGCCAGCCGACAACTGTGTTGTATACCGCAGAGCTGGTGGCTATCTAACAAAGCGACGCCAAGTAAAGTTCCACGAAATTACCCCGCATCACGCGGGGTTTTTTATACCCCCAAAAAATTATTTTTCACAAATCGCAAAATAATCGCAAAAAGTTGAATCCAAAACTCCAGTTGAGCCGTTTGGTTGATGTAAGTCACCTAAACCCATGGAGTCAACGATGAAACATAAATACTTATCGGCTGTTATCGGTACCCTCTGCGCGAGCTTGCTCGCTACCAACAGTATTGCATCCAGTCACCGTGAAGCACCGAATATCACCCGCTCACCCGCTCTCGATTCAACGGACTTTTATGCGTTCAATAGTTATGAGCCAGGCCGTGCTGATTTTGTCACTTTGATCGCCAACTATATTCCGCTGCAAGATGCTTACGGCGGCCCCAATTATTTCGCGATGGATCCTCACGCGGTTTACAGCATTCACGTCGATAACACCGGTGATGCAGTAGAAGATCTGACGTTTGAATTTCGTTTTAGTCAGGCACTTGCTGGCGGTGAAGGCGTGAAATTGACGGTAGGCCCGGAAGGTAATAGCCGCGCTGTCGCAGTGCCGTTGAAAAATGTGGGCGGTATCAGCGCAAGCGATATGTCCGCCGTAAATTTTAGCGAGAGTTACAACATTAAAGTGCGCAGTGGCGATCGCAAAACCGGCATGCGAATGGATGTTGCCATGGCGTCGGGCATGGGCACCACGTTTAAAAAGCCGCTCGATTATATTGGCAACAAAACGTTTAGCTCGCCCGCTGGTTACGCGACCTACGCCAACAGTTTTGTGTACGAAATTGCGATTCCCGGTTGTAACACCAACGGCCGCGTATTTGTCGGCCAACGTAAAGACCCCTTTGTCGTTAACCTCGGTAAAACTTTTGACCTCGTCAATTATGTTCCCGTGGAAGGCGACAGTGCGCCCGGTGCTGGTGACGGCGGTGGCTTCCCCGGCGGTATTACGCAATCGGCAATGAACGATAATCTGGTCGATAAAAATGTCACCGCAATTGCGCTAGAAATTCCCAAAGCCTGTTTGGTTGGCAGCGGTAATGGTGTGATCGGTAGCTGGACAACGGCGAGCTTGCCACAAGCGCGCATTTTAAATCCGCAAGCCTCGTTTAATAAAACCGAAGTCAATGGTGGCGCGCTCACCCAGGTTTCGCGTTTGGGTAACCCGCTGGTCAATGAATTGGTCATCGGCTTAAAAGACAAAGATCGTTTCTCTTCTGCTGAACCGAAAAACGATGGTCAATTTGCCGATTATGTAACTCACCCATCGCTGCCGGAATTACTCAATATTTTATTTAAAGATGCGGTGAACACGACACTCGGTGCAAGTCTACCTACTCTCGCGCCCACCAATTTTCCGCGTATGGATTTGGTGACTGCATTCCTCACTGGTTTCCCCGGCGTTAACCAATTAAAAACGGTTACTCCTTCGGAAATGCTGCGTTTAAACACCGCAATTCCCGCTACCCCACAAATGAATCAAAGCGCATTTGGTGTTGCGGGCAATGACCTTGCCGGTTTCCCCAACGGTCGTCGCCCTGGCGATGATGTGGTGGATATTGCGTTGCGCGTGGTGATGGGCCGCCTGTGTTACCCAATACCCGTCGGTGGCGTGGATACCGATCTGGGTTTGTGTAAACCAGAAGATGCCAATGTGGGCAATGTTCCCTTTACCGATGGTGCACCGCTCAACGCCAGCATGATGAAAAACATGTTCCCTTATTTGGCTGATCCGATTTCCGGTTCAAATTAAGGAGGCCTGTATGAAACTTCAAACTCTGGCAATTTCTTTAAGCATCGCTGTATTGGTGAGTGCCTGCGGCGGTAGCGATAAAAAGAAAACTCCTCCGCCAAAACTGAACACGTCGCCCGTAGCGATGAGCGCGAGTGTCATGACTCAAGCTGATACGCCGCTCACCGGAAAATTAATGGGCAGCGATGCTGATCAAGACATGTTGACTTACACCATTTCCGCACAGCCCACACAGGGCATGCTGATGGTGCAAGCCGATGGTTCTTTTACCTATACACCCAACACCGATGTCGTCGGAACGGATCAATTCAGCTTTACAGTTTCCGATGGCAAAAGTACATCAGCTGTCGCAATGGTCGATATCACTATTGATTTATTGACAGTCGATATGGGTGCTTATACACGCGCAGCATTTAGTCAAATGGAAAGCGACACACCGCTTTCACTCAACAGCCGAATGGTGACTCAGGATGTTACCGAAGAGACTGCGTTTGATGATTTGCTAATGCAATAAATACCTGCAATTTACATTTCATGCCCGCAACGGATGGTGGGCTTTTTCCCCACGAAAAATAAAAAATTAGCAGCTGGCAATGCTGCGATTAATTAAAAAACGATTCAAATCGTTAACGACAAACTTGATTGAATAGCTGAAATTGCAGCGGGTGTAAAAAATGAAAAAACCATTACAGAATGTATTTCTGTGGGCTGGCGCTTGCGTTGGGCTTATTCACAGTCACTGTGTATTTGCAGAAGCTTATACACCCACAGATCCGCAACAGATTATTGCGCAGTGGACTATCGCCACACCGATTTCCCTCAACTCCGCGCAAACACAACAGCGCTTGCAACCGCAAGATCCCACCAGTGTAGTGACCTTGGCAAATCAATATTTGGCGCAGGCAGCACAACCAGGTCAGTCGCGTTTGTACGGTGTAGCTGAAGCTATACTAAAACCCCTTGTGGAAAATGATACGAAAGATTTTTCTGTGTTACTTGCTTGGGCGCAAGTGCAACAACACCAACATCGTTTCGCAGTTGCGCAAAATGTATTGCAAACAATATTGGCGCAACAGCCGGATAATCTCACCGCGAATTTGCTCGCCGCTCGCTTGCAGTTAATTCAAGGTGACGCCATCGCCGCACAAGCGATTTGTATGCGTTTATTGAGTCACGCTGATCTGTTAACGCTAAGTGCTTGTACGTTGGAAGCGCGTGGCGCTCTTGGAGGTGTCGGTACTGCCGGTGCGAAAAAATTGAGTGAAAGTTACGAGCAGTTGCAACAAGTTGTTAACAGCCAAGGTTTGCCTTCGGACGAGCGCGGCGTATGGATATCACAAATACTCGCTGATATGGCGTTGCGCTTAGAAAATCCTCAAGCGGCTCTGAATTATTTAAATCCAATAAAAACCAAAAATTCTCTCAGTGTGTGGGTGCAATGGGCGGATGCCCACCTCGCGTTAAAAAATTATCAGCAGGTGATGGATGAATTATCGTCGTTGATTAATACCACTACCGCAGCAGATGATGCTCTGCTAGTGCGTCTTGCTATCGCCGAAAAGAATCTTGCAAGCGGAGAAAAGTGGCAGGCGCAAGTGCGCGAGCGCATAGAGTTGCGTGAACTGCGCGATGACCAAGCGCATGCGGCCGACCTCACTATCTATTATTTAGATGTCGCGCCTGATACTCAAAAAGCCTTGCATTGGGCAGAACGCAATTGGGAGCAGGCGCGCGAAGCCAGCGATAGACAACTATTGTTGCGTGCGCAGCAGGCGGCTGGTGTAACAACCGCTGCAGAAAAGGCGGGAGCATAATTATGCGTATGCTCGTCTTAATAATATTCAACGTCTTTACTCTTTTGTCTGCAGTATCTGCATCGGCACACCAACTAAGTACTGCTTACGCCACACTGAACCTAAATGAAAAAGGTCTGCTAACTGGAGAATGGCAAGTGCGTCTCTATGATCTGGAACAAGCCATAGGTGTCGATGTAGATGGCGATGGAAATTTACGCTGGCAGGAATTGCAAGCTCGCGCCGCAATAGTGAATCAATATCTCGCCAGTCAATTATTGTTTAGCCGTGGCGCTACCAGTTGCACACTGGTATTGAGTGAGGACTGGAAAATCGATTCGCATTTTAATGAATCCTATTTGTTGATTCCAATTCGGGCTCAGTGTGCATTGAGTGGTGTAATTGAAGTGACGTACAGTGCATTTTTCAAAGAAGATGCTGAACACAAATTGCTACTTAATTTGCACAGTAAATCTGCCTCTAGCAGCCGTGTGTTGAGCGACAACCAGCGTAAGATTCAATGGGATACAGCTGCAGGTAATGCATGGACAACATTTATGGAATTTGTCTACCAAGGCATGGTGCACATCTGGATCGGGCTGGATCATATTTTATTTTTACTCTCTCTCTTGTTGACCTGCGTGCTGGTTCGCCGTGGCCATCAATGGTTTGCACAGGCGAATGTAAAACGCATTGTCATTAATACCACTTGGATGGTGACCGCATTTACGCTCGCCCATTCACTTACGCTCAGCGCTACTGCATTAGGTTTCTTACATTTTTCCAGCCGCTGGGTGGAAGTTAGCATTGCGGTGTCGGTATTGCTGGTAGCGCTCAATAATGTTTTCCCGGTGGTTGTGCGCCTTGGCTGGCTTACGTTCGCCTTTGGCTTATTGCACGGTATGGGTTTTGCGGGTGTGTTGGGCGAATTAGGTTTGCCCGCCGACCAACAGATATTGAGTGTGTTGGCATTTAATCTGGGTGTGGAGATAGGGCAAATGGCCATCGTTTTACTGTTGTTACCGGTGCTTATTTTGTTGCGCAAACAAATCTGGTACGCACGCTATGCGCTAACGGGTACATCGATTGTGATTGCTTTAGTCGCCATGCAATGGGTTGTTGAACGAATTTTCAGTTAAGGAAAAAATTATGCGCAGTATCAGTGCAAGTTTAATTTTATTCAGTATTGTGCCATTGCTGGTCCCTTACACAAATGCTAATACTGTTGTGTATCCCGAAAACGAAATAGCCATGGTGGAAACGGTCAGTGTATATGGCCGTCGCATGGATCTATTGGGCTCCAGTATTTCGGCAGCAGAAGGTATGATCGGCAGCGCTGATATTGAAAATCGCCCGGTATCCCGCACTGGCGAAATTCTGGAGTTTGTTCCGGGCATGGTAGTGACACAACACAGCGGTTCCGGCAAAGCCAATCAATATTTTTTGCGCGGGTTTAATCTGGATCACGGCACTGACTTTGCGACTTCAGTGGATGCTATGCCGGTCAATATGCGCAGCCATGGTCATGGGCAAGGTTATACCGATTTAAATTTTATTATTCCGGAATTGATTCAGGATATTGCCTATCGCAAAGGGCCTTATTATGCCGAGGTGGGCGATTTCTCTGGTGCAGGTGCGGCACACTTTTCGTTAAAAAATACGCTCGACAGAAATGCTTTGAACATCACAGTGGGCGAGTACGCTTACCAGCGTTTATATTCGGCGACTGAAATTGTCCTTGCGTCAGGGCAGTTAGTGTTGGGCATTGAAGCGCAAACTTATGCAGGCCCCTGGACTGATATCGACGAAGATGTACACAAAACCAATTTGCTGCTGCGTTATTCATCGCGCATTGGCGATGGCGACTTTTCGTTGACCGCGATGGGTTATCGCAACCGCTGGGATTCTGCTGATCAAATTCCGCAACGCGCCGTAGACCAAGGTGTGATTGATGCGTTGGGTTCGCTGGATACGGATGTAGGTGGTGATTCCAGCCGGCACAGTGTATCGAGCCAATGGATAAATCAGCAGTGGGCGATTAGCGGCTATCTAGTCGATTCGAATTTAAATCTATTTTCCAACTTCACCTATTTTTTGGATGATCCCGTCAACGGAGATGAATTCGAGCAAGTAGATGACCGCCAAATAATTGGTGGCGAAATGGTGCGTAAGTGGCATGCGAATCTAGCGGGAAAAAAAATCACCAACAAACTCGGTGTACAAATTCGTCACGATACAATTGATGAAGTCGGGTTGTATAAAACCCGCGCGCGTGAACGTATCTCGGCAACGCGGGTTGATGCTATTGATGAAACATCGCTCGCACTGTTTGCGCAAAGTGAAATTCCACTGAGCGAAAAATTGCGCGTGCATTTAGGTGTGCGTCATGATTATTTAACTGTTGATGTGCAGAGCGATCTCGCGCAAAACTCAGGCGAGGCTTCAGATGGCATGACCAATATAAAAGGCGGCTTGAGTTTCAGTCTCAACGATCAATTTGAAACCTATATTAATTTTGGCCAAGGCTTCCATTCAAACGATGCGCGCGGTGCAACCATTGTGGTGGATCCTGTTTCGGGTGAATTGACTGATCCGGTAGATTTATTATCGCGCTCGCAAGGCGCTGAAGTCGGCGCAAAATTATTTGATAGTAAGTGCTACAGTATTTCCACATCGCTGTGGTTTTTGGAGTTGGACTCGGAATTATTGTTTGTCGGCGATGCAGGTAATACCGAGGCGAGCCGCGCGTCTGAGCGTTCCGGGATTGAAGTCGCGAGTTATTTTTGGTTTGCGCAGGGCTGGAGTATCGATACCGAACTGGCTTGGACTCGCTCGCGGTTTATCGGCAATGAATTGGAGGAGGGAAAATATGTAGATGGCTCCCTGCCGTTTGTTGCCAGTGCCGGGATTAGCTATGCGCCCGCTGCAACCGGTTTTCACGGCGCGCTGCGCTATCGCCATTTTGCCGCGCGAGTACTGGACAGTTTTGACCAGCAACCATCCGGGGCGACCCAAGTGGTGAATCTCGGTTTGGGCTATCGCTGGCAGCAGTGGTCTGTGGGGCTTGATATTCTCAACCTGTTCGATAGCACCGACCACGATATAGATTATTTTTATTCCTCCCGCTTGCCTGGCGAAGCGAGCGAGGGCGTCGAAGATTTGCACTTCCATCCGGTAGAACCGCGCAGTGTGCGATTCAATTTGCAAGTCGCGTTCTGATCAAGGATCTTTCCTCCTTTCCACAAATTAGATACCACCCGGTGTGCAACTTGGCACTACCAGGTGGTATGCACTGGCGCCTAATGTTTCACAAAGTAGCAATTCCCTGCCTTTTAGCCATCTGAAGTGACCACTCACTGCTCAACATCTAGCCACTGGCGTGCTTTTCCGCTTTAATGTCGTCATAAAAATTATTATGTAACCTGATGCTGGTTATTTCGGTCAGTTATTAAACAATACAAATAACGCCCTAATCGATATTGAGAATACAGCTATGGACGTACGTGCCCTGCATCGCCAAATGACCCATTACACCCGTTGGAAGCGCCAGCTAGATGAGCGTTTGCAGCGCTTTGAACTTTGGAGTCAGCAGCATGATATGTCCGGCGCGAATATGGGTAAAACCCTGCAGCGTGCACGCCAGCTATTGCGCGGCGAGAGTTTTACCATCGCCTGTGTGGGTGAGTTCTCGCGCGGTAAAACCGAATTAATCAATGCGCTGTTGTACACCGGCGGTGGTCGGCGTTTGCTGCCATCGCAACCGGGGCGTACCACTATGTGCCCCACTGAAATCTATTGGGATAGCCATCAGCCTGCCAAT
>CAXAVL010000164.1:0-10059 GCA_963971905.1 uncultured Cellvibrio sp. | reverse complement strand
TGAGCGTGTTGAATCATCATCAGGGGCGTAAAGTGTTGGGGCCATCAACCAAGCACGTATGTGGTTTTGACAGTGAAACATGGCAGGGCGGTAAAACCCCGTGGGACAATGCCATTAATTGGCCGGTCAATAACATCAGTTCGGGGCGGCAAGTGTTCTCGTGGGATATTAGCAATGGCCCGCACTTTGATGACACGTCCGATTTTCGCTACTGGATTACCAAGCCGGGCTTTACTTATCAAGTAGGGCGAGAGCTAACGTGGGCGGATTTTGAAGATCAACCTTTCTGTGATTTGCCCTACAACGACGACAATCCCGGCGCCTATCCCAACGTACGTGCGGAAAAAGCCACAGCACATATTCACACCACCTGTACTGTACCTGCGCGCACGGGTCGCCATGTGATATACGCCGAATGGGGGCGCGAGCCGCCAACCTATGAGCGCTTTCACGGGTGTATCGATGTGCAAATCGGCGGCGGTGGCGCCAGCTCAGTCCCTGCAACATCATCGAGTAGATCGAGCATTGCGCCAGCCTCATCAAGTCGCTCGAGTATCGCCCCCGCTTCATCCAGTCGTTCAAGTGTTGCACCCAGCTCTACACCCGCTTCCAGCAGGGCATCCAGCAGTGCAGGTACTACTGCGGGCTTGAGTTGTACCTATGTAGTTACTAACTCATGGGGCAGCGGTTTTACCGGTGTGATTCGCGTAACCAATACGGCTAGCGCAACCAAGACTGGCTGGACCGCGAGTTGGCAATATACCGGTAGCAACCGTATTACCAGTTCCTGGAATGCGACGCTTACCGGAAGCAATCCATACTCGGCGACTAATCTCAGTTGGAATGGCACTTTGATTACCGGGCAGACGGCTGAATTTGGCTTTCAGGGTAATACCAATGGTAATAGTGTAGAAACGCCGGTAGTTACCTGCCGTTAATCGCATAACATAACACTGCATTACCCGACAGGAATGGTGCGATTCCTGTCGGGGTCAGTTGCGCGCAAATTATTTGAGGTGGTGCGTGAATCGACCAGATACAAACAACACTTTGCCTCTGTGGACTACTCTATTGGTGGCACCAATACTGTTGTTGGCACTTTATCTACAGTTTGCGGATGCGCCAGCACCAGGTAAGGATGACCGTATAAATAGTCATTTAACAGGGCATGAGCAATCTGCAAACTTTCACCCAAAAGCGGTCAATGTCAGGGTTGACATTAAATCTCCCCAGGTCGTCTTTACACAAACGCCGACGGAGCCACTTGAACCAAAAGTAAGCTCAGAGGTGAGGCTTGATCCAGAAGCTGCGCGTGCGGCTGTACAGCAAGTGGAGAACAGTGTTTACCAGCGTGCTACAGCAATCTTTGAACGTGAGCCTGTGGATGTTGAGTGGGCCAGCGCATACGAGCAGTCGCTGCGCGACATGTTCGCCCGACATCAGGGGTTACAGCGAGTCAGTATCAATAGTATCAGCTGCCATGCCAGCATGTGCCGCATAGAGGTGTTCACCCCGCGCGATGCTGACGCCGATTTTTTTACTGCCATGTTTTATGATGGTCTCGCCAGCTTTCGTGCCGGTGAATTAAAAGCCGAAGCGGCGATTACCCGCCGGATGGAGCTTGGGATAACCTCCGTTTATGTTGCGCGCAAGGATCACACGCTCGGCTTCTACTGAGTTTGCCGGCATCAACCTGTGTTATCTTTGTCACCTCGATCAATACAAGGTGTCTACTCTTGCCTTTTCTTAATGTCCATTTCTTCTTTTTTGCGCTCAGGCATAACAATGACTGAGTGGTTCAGCTTAAAAAGATCGACGCCTGCCCCTACAGACTTGGGTTTTGAATTCAGTATCGCCCGCTCACCCAAGCGGCGCAGTATTAGTATTGAAATCCGCAAAGCCCAGGTGGTGGTGCGCGCACCCATGGGGGTTGCGCAATCGGTACTGATGGGTTTTTTGCAGGAAAAAGCGGTCTGGGTAAAGGCTAAGATTGCCGAGCAACAGCAGGCTTTAGCGCTCCAGCCTGAGCCGCGTCGTTATGTGCAGGGCGGTCAGGTTCCATTTATGGGTGAAGCATTAACACTGGTGCTTGGGCGCGGCGCGCGAGCAGCGATTGCGCGTATCGATCAGCAGCTGCATCTGATTTTATCGTCGCGCGTGCGGGTGGATGAAGAAACACAAATTCGCCAGCTGCTCAGCCGCTGGTATCAACAGCAGGCATTGTGCATTCTCACCGATAAAACCAGGCGCTTGGCTCAGGTGATGGGTTTGGTGTGCACCCAGGTGAGCATCAAGGCAACTCGCTCCAAGTGGGGGCACTGCACCAGCCGCGGCGCGATCCAGTACAACTGGCAGATACTGCTAGCCCCAGAGGCCATAGTCGATTATCTTGTCGCCCACGAAGTCAGCCACCTGCGTCACCACAATCACAGTGCGGATTTTTGGGCGTTGGTCGCCAGCGTCTGCCCAACCTTCAAGGCAGATCGCGCCTGGCTCAAGTCCGAAGGCGCAAGTCTCAGTTTATAAACTCCAAAAGGTTTTAACATGAACGACATAATCACAATCGATCCGCTGAGCGACGACCCTGCAGAAAATCTGGATCGTTTTATCGTAGAAGCTATGGAGTTAGGTTGTGTCTGGGGCTTGGAAGGTCCCGACGGTTGGGCGCTGAGTGGGTCAGAGGCGCATGACGATGTTGATGTAATGCCGTTTTGGTCGCAGGAAAGTTTTGCTCAAGCGCATTGTCAGGATGACTGGAAAGACTACAAACCAGTGGCGGTGGAGCTGGTGGAATTTCTTGAAGATTGGTTACCTGGTCTGCATGAAGATGTGCTGTTGGTGGGCATTAATTGGAATGACGCGCTGGAGGGCGAAGAGCTGGAACCGCTCGATTTGCTCGAAGAATTTGAAGCAGAGATGGGTGAATAGACTCGACTAATAAAAACCATTGTCGGTAAATTGATTGTAGTCGTCATCATCTTCGCCAAACAAATGCATGTGCAAAATATCGACCTCATAATGTTTAACGTAATCGTTAAGCATTGTTAGGCTGGCCAAGCCAGGTGTCATACTGTACCAATAATTATTCGTTTCATCGTGCGTCGCTAATACAAACTCCAGAGTACCCGGCACCATCTTGCGACTGAGATGGCTAAAAATTTTGCGCTGTAATTGCAATACCGAAAAATTAAAGCCCGTACATAAATGCACTAATTGCAGATACTGGCTATCGCGCCGATCTTGTAGGCGAAGATCGCGACTGCCGAATAGCTCATCCGGATTAATCAATGTTTTACACGGTGAGTTGGGCATAGGGTTTTAGTCAGTTAAACGTGAATAATACTTATAAGCTGACCGTCAATGGTCGGGTGATGCCAGCAGAAGCTCGCTGCTATTTTCCCGGAATGATAATGTCTAGTCTTATTTTACTGGCCCATCGGTACGAAGCTAAAGACGAATATCCAGTAAAAAGAGCGCGGATTAGATCACATTGAGGTTAATGTGCAAGTGCTGGTATTCACATTTTTGTTGGGAAGGGGATTGAAGTGAAAATTATTGCCGCTACAAAAAAAATAATGCGTCGAATCGTAACAATGATTGCTGGAATAAATATCAAAACAGTGATCAAGTTTTTTTTAATAACCTGCAGTTTAGTCTTGGCAAGCTGTTCAAGTTTGCAGCCAAAAATGGAGCAGCCCACAGTAAAAGTTGTGGGGGCACAATTATTACCGGCGCAGGGGTTTAGCCAGCCGATTGAAATCAGTTTATTGATCGCTAACCCAAATGATCGCGACCTCAGTCTGCGTGGTATGTCCTACACCATCGGCATAGAAAACTTCGAAGTGCTTAGTGGTGTCAGTGATCAGTTACCCGCGCTGACTGCTTATCAAGAGACGCCGGTAAAAGTCGTTGTTACTGCAAATGTATTGCAGTTGGTGCGATTGCTAGAACACTTTGGTCGCAATGGGGTGAAAGAAAATGTAAATTACTCTTTTTCTGCCAAACTGGATTTTAGTGCTTGGTTGCCCGCTCTGCGTATCAATGAGCAAGGCTCAATTCCACTGACTGCCAAAAAGCGTTAAGCCACATTAGCGCTATAATTTCTTAGTATTCATCAAACGAGCAAGCTGAATTTTGTATTTTCAGGATATTCAATGAGTGACGAAATAACCCTGCCCGAGGCCGATGAGCGTATCGCGCTCAAAGACTACACCGAGAAAGCCTATCTCGATTATTCCATGTATGTGATCCTCGATCGCGCCTTGCCACACATTGGTGATGGTCTTAAACCAGTTCAGCGCCGTATAGTGTATGCGATGAGTGAGCTGGGTTTAAAAGCCAGTGCCAAATATAAAAAGTCCGCGCGTACCGTGGGCGATGTGATCGGTAAATTTCACCCGCACGGCGACTCCGCATCCTATGAAGCCATGGTGTTGATGGCACAGCCATTTTCCTATCGCTATACGTTGGTTGATGGTCAGGGCAACTGGGGTTCACCCGATGATCCCAAATCCTTTGCGGCGATGCGTTATACCGAATCGCGCCTCACCAAATACAGTGAAGTTTTGCTGGAAGAGTTGGGGCAGGGCACGGTTGATTGGCAGCCGAATTTTGACGGCACGCTGGAAGAACCTATCGTATTGCCCGCGCGCGTCCCTAACGTGTTGCTGAACGGCACTACCGGTATCGCGGTAGGTATGGCGACCGATATTCCCCCACACAATTTGCGTGAAGTCGTGAATGCTTGTGTGCATCTGCTCGATAATCCACAGGCCACCGTGACAGAGTTATGCGAGTTTATTCAAGGGCCGGATATGCCCACCGAGGCGGAAATTATTTCGCCGCGTGAAGACCTTATTAAAATGTACGAGACCGGGCGCGGCAGTGTGCGCATGCGTGCGGTCTGGCAAAAAGATGAAGAATCGGGCGATGTGATTATCACTGCGCTGCCGCATCAGGTCAGCGGTGCGAAAATTCTCGAGCAAATTGCCGCACAAATGCAAGCAAAAAAATTGCCCATGGTTGCCGACTTGCGCGATGAATCGGATCATGAAAACCCTACGCGATTAGTTATTATTCCGCGCTCAAATCGTGTTGATGTTGAGCAGGTGATGCAGCATCTATTTGCCACCACCGAGCTGGAGCGAACCTATCGTGTCAATATGAACATGATTGGAATCGATGGCCGCCCGGCGGTGAAATCGCTCGGCAAAATTTTGACTGAATGGTTGAGTTTTAGAACCGTTACTACCCGTCGCCGCCTGCAATACCGTTTGGAAAAAGTAGAAGAGCGATTGCTGCGTTTGGCGGCATTGATGGTGGTATTTCTCAATGTCGATGAAGTAATTCGTATTATTCGCGAAGAAGATCAGCCAAAGCCGGTGTTGATGGAGCGCTTCAATTTAATTGAAATGCAAGCCGAATATATTCTCGAAACCAAATTGCGTCAGTTGGCGCGTTTGGAAGAGATGAAAATTCTGGAAGAAAAAACGGCGCTAGAAAAAGAACGCGATGGTTTGCAAAAAATTCTTGAGTCGGCAGTCAAGTTAAAAAATTTGGTGCGCAAAGAATTAATCCAAATTGCTGAAGCCTTTGGCGATGATCGTCGCTCGCCAATCGTTGCGCGCGCTGAAGCTCAGGCTCTGACTGAAACCGAATTGTTGAGCGTTGATCCAGTCACCGTGGTGATTTCGGATAAGGGCTGGATTCGCGCCGCGAAGGGGCACGAGATAGACCCTGCTGGCTTAAGTTACAAGGCCGGCGACAGCTTTAAGTTTGCGTTGCGCGGCAAGAGCAATCAGCAGGTAATTCTGATCGATTCAACCGGCCGCAGTTATTCCCTGCCTGCACACAACTTGCCGTCAGCGCGCGGTCAGGGCGAGCCGTTGAGCGGGCGAATCAGCCCTCCCAATGGTGCGACCTTTGAAGGAGCGTTAATGGGGGCCGATCAGCAGCGGGTATTACTGGCGTCCGATGCGGGCTATGGTTTTATTGCTCGCCTTGAAGATCTCACCAGTAAAAATAAAGCCGGTAAAGCCTTGTTAACTTTACCGGAAGCAGCGCTGGTTTTGCCGCCGCAATTACTTGATAATCCCGAACAGGCATTGCTCGCTGCGGTCAGTAATGATGGTCGTTTATTAGTGTTCCCGGTGACCGAGTTGCCTGAGCTGGCGCGCGGTAAAGGGAATAAGATTATGAATATACCCTCGGCGCGAGCGGCAACGCGCGAAGAGTTTGTAGTTTCGGTTAATGTAATCAATCCGGGTCAATGCCTGACGCTGCATTCAGGTAAACGTCACATCACCTTGAAATTGTCTGATCTGGAGCATTACAAAGGTGAACGTGGTCGGCGCGGCAACAAGCTTCCGCGCGGTTTCCAAAAGGTCGATAAGGCTGAAGTGACCGATAAGTGACGATAAAGTAGGGGCGGTTATTCCGCCTTTATTTTTTAAGCAATCTGCGGCAGTAATAAAACATAGCGGTACAACAACAATAATTCAGGAGCTTTCATGAACTCGAAAGACAAACGTCGGCATGTGCGCACTACCTTTGCTTGCCGGATTAAAATTGCCCATGATTCCGTGGGCGAGTTGTTGGTAAAAACCCGTGACATTTCTGATGGTGGTGTTTTTGTTGTGCTTGAGCCAGAGCAAATTCCGCCAATTGGAACGCGCCTTACTGGTCAGGTGCAGGGGCTGATGGACGACGCCCCTATATTGCAACTGGAAGTGGTGCGTGTTGAACCCGCCGGCGTGGGGCTACGCTTTTTGCAAGAAGACTAAGTTCTAGTTTGCCTCTGTAATTTATTCCGCAATGAGCTTCGCAACAACTTGCGCGGAGCTATCATTGTTTATGTTCGTTGCGCTGCAAAGCGTTTCCTTTTTTAGTGCTTTCAGAAAGACTGTGTCTGTAATAAACGAATAAGATCACAGCATAACTCTGAAAACTGAAGGAGTTTTTGTGTACAAGCTTATCTATAAAAACCAATTTGTTGCAGGATTTGATGCGGATCAAGTTGTGGGCAATTTGGCGCAGTTGCTCCAATTAAAACCAAAAACAATTCGTTTATTATTTCTCTCCCAACGTCCCAGCGTAATTAAGGTGCTGGAAAGCCCCGCCGAGGTTGAGCAGTGGCGTGCGGCATTTTTGGAGGCGGGTGTGTATCTGGATGCGGTAAGTATAACCGCGCCCGATGTCGATAATATTGCCGACCAAATTGAGCTGGAGTTGGAACTGCATAGTCTGGATGAAGAGCTGGACGATGAAGATGAACCGCCGCGCCAACTGCTGGTTAAAAAAATTATTGTGCGCGAGCCAGTGGAATCGCCCGATGACATAACTACTCATATAGCAGAAGCGGACGCCGATAAAAATGCGCAGCCGCAAAATCAAATTGAATCTGAATCTGAATCTGAGCCGGCAGTATCGGAAGCAAATTCGGCACGCGATGAGCTTGAAACCGCGGCTTATGTTGATGCAGAGTCAGAGGCGCCAGTTGCATCGGAAGTGTATGTCCCCGCCGAAAAAGAAATCGAATCCGAACCTGCAGTAGAAGTTAAGGCAGAGTCAAAAAATGAAGTAAAAGTAAGTGTTCAGCTAAACAACACTGTGGAAGCAGAAGCAGAAGCAGAAGCAGAAGCAGAAGCAGAAGAAGAAAACAAACAAGAAGTAGAGGTTAAAAAAGAAACTGAAGTTGAAAAAGAAACTGAAGTTAAAAAAGAAATAAACATTAAACAGGCTGTAGAAACTGAAGCGACTGCAGATGTCGATGCTGAAATTAAATCAGCACAAGAACCAACATCAAACGCAGCTGCCCCGGAAGATAACGCAATAGAGGGTGATGAAGCACATACAGATGTGGATTTCCATAAGTCCACTTTTGTTTGGGGCATGTTGGCAATTTTGTTGGCGATAGCGGTAACCGCATCCATTATTTTGTGGTTAAAGCGCCCGCTCTGGCAGCCGGTAACTGTTACGGCAAAGTCAGAGCAAATTGTAAATGCGCTGGCGACTGAATCTCTATTTGTTTTGGCCCATGTCGATGTGTTGCGTTTGCAGCAACTGCCGGGTGTACTGCAGTCTGCAGAGGGGCTGCATAATCTGCCCGCTCCTGACGATAATTTCTGGAAAAGAATGGAACAATCCGGAATCAATATTGCGCAGCAATTGGATCAGGTGTGGGTGTCTGCCTATCGCGCTAATAATCAAAACCAACCGCTCTGGGTGTTGACGGGGCAATTTGATGCCAAAAAGATTCGCGCCTGGCTAACACAAAATTATGTGATAGATGAAGAGTCTCCGCAGCAAATAGTATTTTCGTCGGTGGATGAAAATACCTGTGCAAAAAATCCGGTCATGATGGCGGTAATTGATTCCGACCGAATTATCTTAGGAGCACCAGAGCGAGTGGCTGCCTTTCGCGGTCGTATGGATGCAGCAGCCTCAGCGGAAAAAGATTTGTCGGATTGGCAGCGTATTAGCGCCAATCAAATGCTGAGTGTAGCCCTGCTAAACCCCGCTCAATTTTCCGATGCTTCTACCGCAATTGCGCTGGGTAAATTATCGCTGGATTCTGCACCGGTAAAAGGTATTTATCTCGGTGTTGCTCCGCGCGTACTGCCGCCAGTATTGGAGTTTAATGCGGTGCTGGTAGGTGCCAATCAAGACTTTATTAATACTGCCGAAAAAAATGTCGCGCCACTATTGGCTGAGGTAAAAAATACTATCGCGCAAGATTGGCCTGAAACTCTGCCGATTTATGAGCGAATGAAAATTACCAAAAGCGATCAGCAGTTAGCAGCCTCAGTGATGTTTGATGAACAGTTGGAAGCGCAATTGCAACTCTGGGCTAATTCCTTGCTCGCGCGAACCTTTGCTATGAGCGAAAGCACTGGTCCAGCCACTGCAGAGCAGATTGATAACACGCCACGGCAGTTCACCAATTTGACTTCAGCACAGTTGCCAGATTTTTCAGCCAATGCCCATTTGAATCCTGCATTAGCCGCACAAACTATTGCGGGGCCTTTTGGTGTGACGATTAGCAGTATTGAGGCGACGGCGAAAGGTGTGGTAATTACGCTGGATGCCAACGCATTTAATTTGCCCAATTTAGGCAAGGACGCGGGTGATGTGCAATTGCGTATTACCGATATTGTCGATCATCAGGATCAATCTCTATTAGCCACAAGTGGCTGTGATACATCGGGCGCGCGTCGAGCGGTTGATGTCAACATGATTTACGAAGGCACTGCACTCGATCAGGGGCAGCCACTTCCGTATCTTGGTATTCGCGGCACAAAAAAAATCCTGTTGCCCAGCAATATAAATCTTTCCAATATTGGCGCTATTAAAGGCGAGCTGAGTTATAACTTGCCGGTTAGTATTGAGCGCATAAAAGTAGATGCTCCTTTAGCTGGTAAAGTTATTAATTCACACGGGTTGGAGTTGCGCTTTTTGTCAGCAGGCGCCAGCCGTTTGTATTTTCAATACTCTGGCAATAGCCCTGCGCTCTTGCAGGTAAATGCTTTGAATGCAGAAGGCAAACCATTGGAATCGGTTAATGCGATGCGCGGCGTGAATTTATTTGCTGCAGGTAATACCACCAGCATTCAAGTGCAAGGCACTATTGCTGCCGCAGAAGTGATTGTGGCGAGCCAATTGGAACCGCAAACCTATCCTTTTAGTTTTGGCCGCATTCAACCCTTGGAGCAGGATTTCGCTGTCGCAAAACCTGCTCCCGAATTATTGACAGTGGCGGGTTTGGCCGCGCTTAAAGCGGACTCGCCGCCAGCGGATATTCAATACCCCTATCAAGCACCGCAACAAACTATTGTGGCCGGCCCAGCATTAATTGCTGTCAATCAAATGAGTATTCAGGCACAACAATTGTCGTTGAAGGCCGATATTTATTTGCGCAATCAGCACGCACTTACGCGGCAACTAAGTGCGGCGCGATTTTTTATTACCGAAGTGGAAGATTCGGCAGGTAATATTCATCCGGTGACTTTTCAAGCGCCTATTGCACTTGAGTACCAAGGCGGCAATTGGGCAGATGGACAA
>CAXAVL010000163.1:0-10093 GCA_963971905.1 uncultured Cellvibrio sp. | reverse complement strand
TATTGGGATTGACTTCGGCAATATGACCCGCACTTCATGGGGTGGTATTGATCCAACCGTGTTGGCGACTGCGACCGGTGGTTCTATTGTTTCCAGCGCTATAAGTTCAGATGCACTGATAGCATCTATTTTAGCTGGCGTTGAGGATTCATTTGCTACCTATAGCAAAGTGTCTGTCGATGATCTGGGTGCTGGTATGCCGGGCGTTGATGTTTCTGTTGCGTGCCTGACAGCCGACACTGGTGCTTGCGTGGGTGATAGTGCGGTGGGCAGTTTTGACCGTAGTGTTTCTCGTTCATTTACTTTCGCAGTGACTTTCACTGGTAAAGAAGTTGGTACGCACGATTTTCTTACACATGGTTTAGTGGGCGGTAGCATTGTTGCGAGTGAGAAAGATAGCATCAGAGTAACAGGTGTTTCTGTGCCAGAGCCTAGTGGCATGCTGTTGTTGGGTATTGGCCTGCTTGGGTTGGGTATGGCTCGTCGTCGCGTTAAGGCTTAATACGGCGTTGATAAAAAAGCGGCCATCGGGTCGCTTTTTTTATTTTGGGGGCTTGGTAAGGTTTTTATGCCGCCGGTCCTTCCTCTTGTTTTGTAGCGGTAAACGCTTGTCGAGAATAATTGTCGGTATAAGATGGCAAACAAGGACCTTATGTTAGCGTCCATTTAAATAATATAGATTTGAACAAAGGAGATGGCAGTGATTGCCCCAATATTTCTATTTCGCTTGTGTAAAACCTATTCTCCGGCCATTAAATGGTTGATCCAACTATCGGTGAGTTGGTGTTTGTTTTTTGGCGTACTGACTGCTCACGCGGCGCTATTTACACTTGAGCCATCATCGGCATTTACAGATCAGGGTGTCAGCCCTGTCCCCAGCATAGAGTTGAAAAATCGGATTGGTTCAGAGGCCTTTGTGAATGTCACTGTTGATCCCGGTAAGTCAGGTTTGGAGCAACTCAATCAGATTGCGCATGCAGCGATAAAAAAATATCCAAAGTCAGGATTAGCCCATGAAGTTTTGGGTACGGTTTTATTTTATTCCCATGATCTTGACGGTGCGTTAATTGAATTCAAACAAGCCGCGCAGCTAGATCCAGAACAAGATGGTCCATGGACCAAGCTCGGTATAGTCCAGATGGAGCTTGAGCAAGTGGATGCCGCTGAGTCTTCCCTGAAAAAAGCATTGGAGCTTAAGCCCATGAATCGCGTGGCGAATCAGCGTCTTGGGCTTTTGTATGAGTTCCAGAAAAAAGATTTGCAAGCCATCCAGTATTTGAAAAAAGGATTGATTGATACAGGTAGTCAATATTTGGGAGTGGCACCAAACTTGGCGCAGCTGTTAAATAAACACGATAGATATGCTGAAGCTATCGAGTATCTTGCTCCACGCGTTCCGCTCACCATGGCGGATGCGAGCGTGCATTCTATTCTCGCGACATCTTATTTAGGCGCCGGTGAGTATGCTAATGCGAGCCAGCGGTTTAGACGGGCGCTGGAATTGCAACCTGATACGCGCGAATATCTCTTGGGATTAGCCATTAGCCAGCGCAAGAATAAAGAGTTCGACGCAGCGGAAACAACACTGAAAAAACTGGCGAGCAAATTTCCCAATTGGGGGTCGGTCTATATTGAACAGGGTGATTTAGCCTTGGCGTCTGGTCGGCTTGCAGAAGCAGAAGCCGCATTTGCCACTGCTGTTGCCAAGGGGGCTCGCCGAGCTTCGATTGACTACAAATTCGCAAATTACTACTTGGAAAAAAAACAGCCTGAAGAAGCTATTAAGCGTTTGCGGGGAGGAATTGCGGCAGGGCAGGCACAACCCAGAACTTACACTATGTTGGCTGAACTGGAGCGCGCGCAAAACAATTTGGATGCAGGTCTTGCTGCCTTGCTGGCAGGAGCGGAAAAATTTCCGAAAAATGGTCTATTACAATTTCGTATTGGGAGTGAGTTAGCGGCATTGCGACGCTATGAAGAGGCGCTTTCGTATCTTGAAAGAGCGAATCAATTGCACCCACAAGCAGCTGAAGTTTTGCGTGCTTATAGCCTTGTGCAAAGCAAATTGGGCAAAACTGCAGAGGCGGCATTAACGGCGAAACAATTGTACTCAGCTCGTGGCGAGCAAACTCCAGAAGCATTGCTGTACGCGACACTTTTGCAGCAAGATAAGCAATATTCTCAAGCCGAGTTGACCTACAATAAAATTCTGGCAACTGAGCCGGAGAATGTTGTGGCATTAAATAATTTGGCTGCTCTTTTGGCGGAGCAAAACAAGTTGGATGAGGCGGAAAAAAATGCGCGCAAAGCGAATCAGTTAATGCCTAACAATGCGCAGTTGATGGATACATTAGGGTGGGTTTTATATCAACAAAAACACTACAGGGAAGCATCGGAACTGCTGGTTGATGCTGCTAAAATTGCGCCTTCGTCAGCCATTGTTCATTACCATGCAGGTGTGATTTTTGCTGCGATGGGCAAACAGCATGCTGCTAAAACGTTTTTAGCAAAGGCTCTTGTACTGGATGAAAAAAGTCAGTGGGCGGCTGATGCACAAAGGCGATTGGAAAAACTTTAACACTCCACTCTCTGTATCAGTTCGAGCGGTTTGAAAATATCGAGATGATAAAACAGGTGCGAGGGCAAATAATTGCGCTACTATAATCGGCACATCTAATCGCGAATCACATTCAGGCTGCTTGAGTGGCCGCCTGTAGAGGAAAAAATGAAATACAGTGTCGGTGGATTTTCGTTGGGAATAATAGTCTTATCCAGTGGCAATGCATTGGCTATGCCGCTGGTTGAAGCGGGTATAACAACTACTTATCAAACCACTAACGATGCGCAGGTGCGCGAGGAAATAACTTTCTCAGGCGATTTGGTGCTGCGCTGGCAGGGTGAGATGAGTGAGTTTTACTCCTACATAGAAGCGAATAACTCACCGCGGCAAATGGGTGTCTCCAGTGTGTTGCCCGAGGTCAATGCCGATGCAGGCAGCGCGTTGGATGATGAGCGTCGCGGGCGAGTTCAGCTATCGGAATTGGGTTATCGCCATTTTTTTAATCCACAGCAAACACTGAGTATCGGTTTGCTGGATGTCACCGCTTATTTCGATCAAAGCCGAATTGCCAGCGATGAAAATGCGCAATTTTTAGCGGTACCTTTTGTACAAAATCCCACCATAGAATTTCCCGATTACAGTTTGGGCGCCGTCTATGAACATCAGTTGGGTGACGGACTGGCGCTGCGCACTGCTTTGGCATCGTCGAATGGTCTGGCCGATAATCCCAACCTTAGTTACGCCCAGTTGGTGAATGTGGGCGAGGAGCACAAAGGAGTGTTTGCGATTGCGGCGATTACCAAAAGTAATTCACATTGGTTGATGCGCACTGGGTTGTGGCTCAATAGTGCAGACCACAGCCGTTTGGATCAATCGGCTGGCGAACAGCGCAACTATGGCGGTTATGGGTTGGTGGGATATAAAACCGGGCAGCACGCCGTTAATCTTCGTGTGGGGCGCGCAAATGATACTGTGTCACCCATAGCCGGGTTTGTCGGGGTAAGTTATCAGTACGTCTATTCCTCTTGGGTATTAGGTTCTGGTGCGGCGCTAATGCAAGTGTCATCGCATATGCCGGTTGAGGCCGCCGTGATAGAACCTGCCGATACCCGGCATTATGAAATTTATGCGCGCTATGAAGTTAACCCTTCGCTGTTTGTAACCACCGACGCACAATATTTAGTGAACAGCCGCTTTAATCAATTGGCAGCTCCTTATCATCCGCATCAAACCATTTTCGGCGTGCGTTTGACCTATCTTCATTAAACCTGAACTAAAATTCCATTCGCAGTTTCAGCTCGCGCGCTTGGCGACGCGAGCTGATTACTTCGATTTTATCCTGCATCACAATTAACAAGCCATCGCCAACCCAGGGTTCGATGCGCGCAATAAAATTTAAATTAATCATCTCTTGGCGATTAGCGCGAAAAAATACTTTGTTATCCAAACGGCTTTCCACGTAATTCAAGGAGCGAGGCAGAAGTGCGCTCTGTGCATTAAAAAATACGCGCACGTAATTTCCCTCTACGGATATGCGGTTGATATCACGGAATTTTACGAAGTGACACTGCTCGCCTTCGCGGATAAATACATGTTCGCTGGCGGCTTTATTGCTGGGCGTTGACTGTGTTGCAGATTGGATTTGCTGGGTTAATTTTTCCAGCGCGGCGGACAGGCGCTCTTGGGTCACCGGTTTTAATAAATAATCCAGCGCATTCACCTCAAATGCACGCAGGGCGTGTTGTTCGTAGGCAGTGGTGAAAATCACTTTGGGGGTGTGATCGCACCGCTCCAATACATCAAAGCCGTTGCCGTCGGGCAGATTTATATCGAGTAACAACAACTCCGGTTGCACTTCATTAATCAGCGCAACTGCCGATTGCACATCGCTCGCTTCACCGGTAATTGTGCAGTCGGTGTGCTCGGCAATTAATCCGCATAGCTCTTTGCGCGCAAGGCGCGAGTCATCCACTATCACTATGTTCATTGTGTGTTTTCTTCGGCTGACGAGATATTTTTATAAATTTATTAAGGGCTTGTCTTCAAAGGTATGGTTACCCGTGCGATAACACGCTCACCCAGTTGTAAAGCCAATGTTGCTTGCGTGCCAAACGCGCTGGTTAAGCGGGCGCGTGTATTGGCAAGGCCAATGCCATTGCCCTGATGCAGCGCGGGCAGTTCGGCGGCTGGATTTTCCACTTCTAATTGCCATTGTTCAGCGCTGAGTAACTGCGCGCGCAGGCTAATCAAGCCACCCTGGCGGCGACTGGCGATACCGTGTTTAATGGCATTTTCAACCAGTGTTTGCAGTAACAGCGGCGGCACCTGGGCGTTGAGTAACGATTCGTCAATGGCAAATTCATATTGCAGTCGTTGCTCAAATTGTAACGCTTCCAGCGCGAGATAGCCGCGCACCCAGTCCAACTCCTCGCGCAAAGTGACGGTGGTGTGGGTCTCCACTTGTAACAGGCCGCGCAATAACGTGGCTAAATCGGCTAACCCCTGCCGCGCTGCTTGCGGGTCTTCCAAAATTAGCGCGCGTAAATTATTGAGTGAATTAAATAAAAAATGGGAGTTGATTTGGCTACGTAAAAATTGCAATTCCATATCGCGCAATTTGGCTTGATCGCGCCAGTGCGCAATTTCAGTGTCGCGGCGCTTGCTAAATTCACTGCGCAGCAAATACAAAATCGACCAGAGTGTAAGGATGATTGTGGTGTTGATGCTGTAGCCAATGAAACTACCCATGTTGAAGGCGTGGATACCACTTTGCAGTGGAGTAAAAACCAAGACGCCGTAAATAAACAAATGCAGCAGACTTTGAATGGCCATTGCGCTGAGTGGCAACACCCAAAGTAATTGCATCATCATCGCGGCAAACCGGGTGCTGCCGGTTTGCAGGTGATACAGCTGGCGCAAAGCGTGACTAGCGCACATCAGTAGCAGTGTATGGCTGATAAAAATCGCCGCCGCCGCGCCAGACATTTGCCCCCAGAGCGCAACAAAAATCCAACTAATAAATAGATAACAACCCCAGAACGCCAGTTGCGCCCAGTAATAGGCGCGGCTGGATGATTTTTTGGGGAGGGTCTGCGGGCGATGATTAATCATAATTGGAATTGTGCTGTTAGATGATGGGGTCAGTACTAGTTGGATACATAAGTGAAATTTTTATTTTGTAAACTGCAAAAATTGTTGTATTTGTTCATTTACCCACTCGGGATCATCCCAAGTGAGAAAATGATAGCCGCTTTCTGATAAACGAATATCCACATCCTTGAGCGATGCGTACTGAGTTTGGAATATTGTTTGGGTGCTATCTTTTGTCGAGCCATAGGCTTTATACGCCGCCCAAGCACCCAGTACCAGTGTGGGTTGTTCTATTCTGGCTAAGTCAGCGCGCAAATCCGTCGTCATTAAATCGTACAGGGCTTGCGTGGTGGTAGCGCGGTCGCTGGTTTTACTCCATTTAAGCAATAGCGGCATACGTGCCGGATTGTTACTCATTCCGTGCAATTGTGCGGCAGCATTTTGTTGGTAATCGGTTTGTGTTTGGTTATCCATCATGGTGCGCATTTGCTCCGCTTGCGGACGCACGAGTTCAGCAGTGAGCGCAGGGTTTTGTAGCGCAGGAAAAAATGGCAGCGCATCGACAATAATTAATTTATCGATTAGCTCCGGTGCCTTGAGTGCAATCATTAGGCTTAGTGTGCCGCCTAAACTATGCCCTATCAGCGTGACTTTTCCGGTGGTTTTTTGTTTTACATACGTGATCAGTGCATCGCGCCTTGCGGTTAAAAAATTAGAGTCGTTGTTGTTGGGTGCTAAGCCAGCAAAGCCGGGTAGTTGCACCAGATGGCATTGATAATGCTGCTGAAAATAATTACAGGTAGTGTCAAACGTTTCTGTACCGCTGTTTAAGCCGGGAATAAAAATCAGTGCAGCACCGTGGCCGCGTACTGCAATGGTCATATCTTTAAATTGGGTGAAATTATTTGTCGCGGCATGGCTTTGGTTGAATACGCCAAGAGCGACCAGAATTCCAAACACTACTGAAAACCATAGACCGTTTTTTTTATTACATAACATACATTGCTCCTTACCCCTGAGGTTGATTTGATAAACACAGGGTTACTTTAAAAGAGGGATAAATTGTATGTAGCAGGTTTCGTGAGAGTGGTGGTTAGCGCAGGTGAGCGGACAAAATAGCGGGTGAACGGCAGAGCTTTTTGGCGCTTATTGGAGTCAGTCCGCACAGCTCTGCGCAATATATTCTTTCCATTTCACTATGTCGGTGCCGTCGGAATCGAACAGGCTGAGGCCGATTAAATAATCGCCGTCGCTATGGGGGCGACACCATTTTACTTCGCTGACTAATAAAAACTGGCGATCATTTTTGTCGTCGCGAATGCAGCAGCGCAGAATGATATCGGTGGCGACCGCTTCGTGGGCAATCGCGCGCAAACCATTGGCGGAAATATCCAAACTTTTACTGACCACTAGTGTGGGTTCGCCGGCATCGGATGAGTCGAGTTCGATAATCACCGTGAGTTGATTATCCAAACGGTATTCCTGGCGTTGATCGTTATTATTCATAGGTGTTTTCCCTTCGCACTTTTAAGAGACATCGCGGCGTAAACCGCGAATCACTTTGGCCAGTTGATCTTCAAAATTGTCGCCGTTGCGCACCACTTTTATTTGCTCTGCCACCAGTGCGGCGATTAGTTGCTCGCGGGTATGTTCCGCTACCTTGCGTCCGACTTGATCGGCAAAAATATATTTGCCGGTGGAACTGATAATCACTGAAAGTTTTGCGCGCAGTTTTTCATTTGGATTTGTTTCGCTGTTAATTTCCACCCAAGCGCCCACTTGCAACTCGCTCACACTTTGTGTGGCCTGCTGCTGTTTGGCGATGGTCTCTGCCGCTTGGCTGGCGGCCTGTTCAATGCGCTGCCGCTCAGTTTCGGCAGCTTGTTCGGCGGCGCGGCGCATTTTTTCGTCGGCCAGTGCGCGCGCTTCCATCATGGCTTTGCGTGCGGCGGCGCGGCGCGCTTCCAGTTGTTGCTCCATACGCGCCTGTTCTGCGGCGCGCTCGCGTTCAGCTGCTTCAGCAGCCGCTTGTTGTTGGGCGATCAGTGCGCGCACCACTTGTTCGGCTTTATTTTTTTGCGCGAGTAATTGCGCTTGCACACTGCGTTTGGCGCGTTCGATCAGCGGGCTTATACAGCCCTGAATAATGTTGGCAATTTCTGCTGCGGGCAGCGGACGCGCAATGCCGGTGGACAGGCAGAGGGCAAAATCTTTGGTGTTTTTGTTCATCACTTTGCGCCCGGTGTGATCGACAAACAGCAGTTGATCCAACTCCGGATTTTTGAAGGCCAGTTTGCAGCGAATATCGTTTTCGCTGCTGTTATCCGCGCCGCTAAATACAATCCAATCACCCACATTAATGCGCTCGGTTTGCTGCAACAGTGTTTTGGGAATATGGGTGTGGGCATCGCTCGGGCTGCCGGGATGATCGAGTTCGGGGAAGAGGGTGCATTCCTGCGGCTGTTTTTGGATGGCACTCATCAGGCAGCGATTTAATTGCGCTACGAATTGCTCATAGGCTTGGGCATTGCTATTCGGGTATTGCAGGCTGTGCTCCAATTCGGCGAGCACCAGCGGGATCTGCTCATACAACAATTGGTCATCAACTTGGTTGCCTTCGCTGGTAAACAGTTGCCCGAGTGCAGGCAAGAGGCGCTGCCAGCTTTTCCAGAGCGGCAATTGCGGCAGTTCATCGGGCGAAGTATTAAATGCCCAGTATTGCAGTTCACTTTTGAGTGTTACGGCGATGCTGTTGTGCAACTCAGTTGGCAGCGGGCGCTGTGCCAGATTGCGGTTGATGGCGTCGGCGACGCGGGCTTCGGCACTCTCAAGTTTCAAGTTGGCCAATTCGGTTTCACACAGGCGACTTTCAAGCATGGCGGCGCGTTTGTCTTCGGTGGCGAGCCAACTGTTAAAGTCGTCGAGCTGCTGTTGCAGCTCAGTGGCCGCTGCGATTTGTGCTTCTTCGCTGTTGGACCAATAACGAGTGGCGAAGGCAAATAGCGTGCTGAGCTTATCGAACAATTGCTGATTGGGTTTTGAATCCCGCAGGCACCAAGCGTTTGCGGGTGCGGCGATGGCGCCAAAAAATCGCCTCAGTGGGTGCTCCGCAGTGCAATAAAACGCATCACTGCTGGCGAGTTGCTGTAAGGCGGCGGGCTTGAATGCGTAGAGCAATGGCTGCAGGCGATGATCCCATGGGTTGCTTTGGGTAAATGCGGTAAAAAAATCGCTGGCGAACTGTTGCCGCAGGCTGGCGGGATCGCCCGCTTCAGTCGCGGCGATACTGGCGAATACTTCGCCTAGTTGCAGCGAATCACCCTCGATAATGGCTTGCAGGCTAAATTCAGACATGTGGTTCCAAAGCAGAAATGGGATGTACTAATTAATAAAAAGACTTGTTCAATATAGTCAACTTGGCAGAGGCTGCTGCATTTTCTCTGCCATTCCGGCCAAGCCCCTCTTAACCAATACGGCGAAGCCTTAACGTCATTCCAGCAAGTTGCGTATAATCGCGCCCCATTCCTGCCCCTAATGGTCGCGACTCATGAAAATTACCGCTTCATCTCCTATTTTGTACACCGCCAATGACGTTTATGCGTTGGATGCAGCCGCTATCGCCGGTGGTATTCCCGCGATTCAGTTGATGAAACGGGCGGGGCGGGCAGCGTTTGAGCTGCTGCTTGAGCGCTTTCCGGCGCCGGAGTTGATCAGTATTTACTGCGGTGCAGGCAATAACGGCGGCGATGGTTATGTGCTCGCAGCGCTGGCGGCGCAGCGTTTGTTGCCAGTGCAGGTTATTCAATTGACCGCGCCGGACAAACTCAGCGGCGAAGCACGCCAAGCCTATGATTTTGCCCTGCAAGAGGGCGTGACCATGGTGCCTTTTGCGCAAGCGGTTGCGCCAGCGAGCGGAGTGATTGTGGATGCACTGCTGGGCATAGGTCTGCGCGGCGCCCCCACGGGCGAGTTTGCCGCAGCGATTGAACAGATCAATCACAGCCGTGTACCGGTGTTCGCGCTGGATATTCCCTCTGGCCTGAATGCCGATACCGGTGCGGTTGCCGGTGTCGCGGTAGCGGCCAAGTTGACTATTACCTTTATCGCCATCAAACGCGGTTTACTTACCGGGCGCGGTGCTGCGCTGACTGGTGAGTTAGTCCTTGCTCATCTGGAGGTGCCCGCTGCTACTTATGATGCAATCACGTCCGATGTTGAGCGTCTATCTCTGAATGAATTAATTGACCTGCTGCCCGCCCGCGCTGCCGATGCACACAAAGGCGATTTTGGCCATGTGATGGTGATTGGCGGCGATACAGGTTACGGCGGTGCTGCACTGATGGCCGCTGAAGCGGCAGCGCGCTCTGGCGCCGGTAAAGTCAGTGTGGCGACACGCCCGGAGAGATCGGAAGAGCACACGTCTGAACTCCAGTCACACTGATA
>CAXAVL010000162.1:0-10134 GCA_963971905.1 uncultured Cellvibrio sp. | reverse complement strand
TTTATTCAAGATGCAGTGGCCAAAAAACCTTGCGCCTTAGTAGTAGAGCGTTTCTTTCCGGAGATTAAATTACCGCAATTGGTGGTGAGTGATTCGCTGTTAGCACTCGGTCAAATCGCTGCGCTGAATCGCAGTTTATTTTTGCGCCCGATTATTGGAATCACCGGTAGCAGCGGAAAAACCACGGTAAAAACTTTACTGGCTGGCATTCTTGCTGAGTGCGGTTCAACCCACGCGACCAAGGGTAATTTTAATAATCACATTGGTGTGCCGTTAACCTTGCTGCAGCTTGAGGCGCATCATGAATTTGCTGTAATCGAAATGGGCGCAAGTGGTCCGGCAGAAATTGAATATCTCTGCTCCCTCGCCAAACCGCAAATCACCATGATTAACAATGTAATGGCCGCTCATATTCAAGGTTTCGGTTCATTGCAAGGCGTCGCGCGAGCAAAAGGTGAAATTTATGCCGCGCTGCCAACAACCGGCACCGCAGTGGTCAATATTGATGATCGCTTTGCACCCGATTGGTTGGCAGCCTTAACGAATCGTAAAGTTATTCGCGTTGCTTATCAAAATCGCGACGCTGATTGTTTTGCACAGGATATTGAGCCAAGCGCAAACAGTATTGAATTTGCTATTAATTTGCAGGGCGCATCAACCCAAGTTAGCGTCAACGCGCAAGGCGAACACAATGTACGCAATGCATTGATGGCTGCAGCTTGTGCATCGGCAGTAGGGGCAACATTGCAACAAATCAAACAAGGTCTGGCGAATTTTGCTCCAGTTGCTGGGCGTATGAGTCGCCATGTCGGTATCAATAACGCACAGATTATCGATGACAGTTACAACGCTAATCCAGGTTCAGTGCGTGCCGCGATTGATGTGCTTGCGCAAAAATCACAGGGCATTTTGGTGCTGGGTGATTTGGGTGAATTGGGTACAGAGGCGCCGCAGTTGCACACTGAATTGGGTGAATACGCTCGCGCAAAAAAAATCGCACACTTATTCACTGTCGGTAAGCTGAGTGAAAATGCTAGCCGTGGTTTTGGTGAGGGCGCGCAACATTTTGTCGATCAAGCCAGTTTGGTTGAGCATTTGAAAAAAATTGCAAATAAGGACACCACTTTGCTTATAAAAGGTTCGCGCAGTGCCGCTATGGATTTAGTCGTGCGCCAGCTCTGTGACTCAGTGGAGGGTGCACACTAATGCTGTACTGGCTATCAGAATACTTACAAGAATATCTGCGCAGCTTTGCAGTGTTTCAATATCTCACCGTGCGCGCCATTTTGGGTGTGCTTACCGCATTGGGTATTTCGTTGTTAATGGGCCCTTGGTTCATTCGCCGTTTAACGGAATTGCGTATTGGTCAATCGGTGCGCAATGACGGGCCGCAATCGCATTTGAGTAAATCGGGCACACCTACCATGGGTGGTGCATTGATTTTAGCGGCCATTTTTATCAGTACTTTGTTGTGGGCTGATTTAACTAATCGCTATGTGTGGGTGGTGTTAATTGTCACCGCAATTTTTGGCGCAGTAGGTTGGGTGGACGATTATCGTAAAGTGGCAAAACGCGATTCGCGCGGATTGCCTGCGCGCTGGAAATATTTTTGGCAATCTATCGCCGGTTTTGGCGCTGCGATATTTTTGTATTACACCGCGCAAAGCCCAGTAGAGACTCAATTGTTTATTCCTTTCTTTAAAAATTTCGCGCTTGATCTCGGGATTTTTTACATCGTCTTTACCTATTTTGTAATTGTGGGCACCAGTAACGCGGTGAACTTAACCGATGGTTTGGATGGTTTGGCGATTATGCCGAGCGTAATGGTTGCTGGTGCTTTGGCATTAATTGCTTACCTCACTGGTCACTCACAGTTCGCGCAATATTTGCAGATTGCCTACATTCCCGGAGCCGGTGAACTGGCGGTTTTTTGTTGTGCATTAGTCGGTGCCGGTTTGGGTTTTTTGTGGTTCAACACTTATCCCGCACAAGTGTTTATGGGTGATGTAGGTGCGCTGGCATTAGGTGGAGCTTTAGGTGTAATCGCCGTGATTGTTCGTCATGAAATTGTACTGTTCATTATGGGCGGTATTTTTGTGTTAGAAACTGTATCGGTCATTTTGCAAGTTGCGTCATTCAAATTAACCGGGCGTCGCATTTTTCGCATGGCGCCAATTCACCATCACTTTGAATTAAAAGGCTGGCCGGAGCCGCGCGTCATTGTGCGCTTCTGGATTATCACCTTGGTATTGGTATTGATTGGTCTGGCGACATTAAAACTGCGCTAGATCTAAATTAACTATTTTTTTATAACAAGAATACAAGAGAGAAAAAACTGTGAGCCAAATGATTGCCACCAGTAAAGTAAAAGCGATTATCGGCACCGGCATTACCGGTTTGTCGGTTGCGCGCTTTTTGGCGGCGCAAGGGCAGGCATTTGTATTATTGGATACTCGCAGCAATCCGCCCAATCTTGCCAAGGTGCAAGAGGAGTTTCCGGATGTTTCCATTATTTGTGGCGAGTTGGATGTGGATACCTTGCTCGCCTGTGATGAAATTATTGTCAGCCCCGGTATTGCCATCATTACACCGGCTATTGCACAGGCAAGAGCAGCGGGTATTTCGGTTGTCGGCGATATCGAATTATTTGTGCGTGCCGCAAAAGCGCCGATAGTCGCTATTACCGGTTCCAATGCCAAAAGTACCGTCACTACATTGGTTGGTGAAATGGCTAAAACCGCGGGCATCAATGTTGCGGTGGGCGGTAATCTGGGCACGCCTGCATTGGAATTATTAAATGATTCCGTTGAGTTGTATGTAATGGAACTGTCCAGTTTTCAATTGGAAACCGTCACCAAGCTGAATGCGAAAGTTGCGACAATTTTGAATATCAGCGCTGATCATTTGGATCGCTACGAAAATATGCGCGCCTACATTCTCGCTAAATTACGCGTGTATTTTGGTGCTGAGCATATTGTTGTTAACCGCAAGGACGTGCTGACACATCCTCCATTGGCCGCTGCTGTTAAACCTGTTTTTTTTGGTGGTAATGCGGATTTTGGTGGTTTCGGTTTGATCCAGGATGGCGAGGAGTTTCTCGCAAAAAATCTCACACCATTAATGGCTACAAAAGAATTGAAAGTTCGTGGTCGTCACAATGTGGACAATGCACTTGCTGCGTTGGCACTAGGTGATGCAGCGGGTATTCCTATGGATGCCATGTTGACTACCTTGAAGCGTTTTGCCGGTTTGCGTCATCGCTGTGAATTTGTCGCCGAAAAAAATGCGGTGGAATTTTATAACGATTCAAAAGGTACAAACATAGGTGCAACACTCGCGGCGATTCAAGGTTTGGCGCGCAACCCACAACACTTGATTGTGATTTTTGGTGGTGAAGGCAAGGGGCAAGACTTTACCGAGCTGACACCTGCATTGCGTGCGATTAAAAGCAAAGTCATTTTGATTGGTCGCGATGCACCTGTTATAGCTGAAGCTATTGGTGATGCTGCGGCAATTACGTATGCCGACTCAATGCAAGATGCAGTGAATAAAGCGTTTGCCGCTGCAAATTCTGGCGATGCGGTGTTGTTATCCCCCGCTTGTGCCAGCTTCGACATGTTTAAAAATTACGAAGATCGCGGTGAACAATTCTGTTTGGCAGTGCAGGAGTTAATTGCGTCATGATTAACGCCACCACCCATATTAACCAAATCCCCTTGAGTCAGCGTATCGATTGGACGCTCATGTGCTTATGGTTGGCGCTGATGTCGATTGGTTTAATTATGGTGGCGTCTGCGTCTGTTTCTTTTGCGGCACTGACCTATAACGATGCTTGGTATTTTGCCAAACGCCATGCGGTTTATATGTTGCTCGGCGTACTGCTAGCAATGTTTGTTGTGTGTGTGCCAATGAGTGTATGGCAACGTTATTCCGGACATTTTTTGTTGCTGACTTTTTTTCTACTGGTCATTGTGTTGATTCCCGGCATTGGAAAAAAGGTTAACGGCAGTCAGCGCTGGTTTAGTCTCGGTGTTATATCCATTCAAGTCTCCGAAATTGCCAAGTTCTGCGCGGTAGTTTTTTTCGCTAGTTTTTTTGCGCGCCGTTATCAAGAGTTACATTTCGGCTGGCAAGGTTTTTTAAAACCTTTGATGGTTGTTGGTGTGTTTGTTGGTTTGTTATTACTTGAGCCAGACTTTGGTAGTTCAGTGGTGTTGAGTGCAACGGTATTTGCCATGATGTTTATTGCCGGTGTTCGCATGTTGCATTTTTTGTTGCTGATTATTATCGGTGTTGGCGGTTTGGCTGCGGTAGCGGTGCTTTCACCTTATCGTATGCAGCGCTTGATTACCTTTCTTGACCCGTGGGCGGATCAATTTGATACCGGCTACCAATTGACTCAATCGCTGATTGGTTTTGGTCGCGGTGAGTGGTTTGGTTTGGGATTGGGGAACAGTTTACAGAAGTTGTTCTTTTTACCTGAAGCCCATACTGATTTTATTTTTGCCATTATTGCCGAAGAGGTTGGTTTGATTGGCGCCATTGCGCTGTTAGGAATTTTTGGTGCGTTGATCCTGCGTATTTTCAATGTGGCAAAACAAAATTTGGCAGCTGGAAAAATGTTTCCTGCCTTGGCGACATTTGGCATTGCGATTTTGTTTTCGTTTCAAGTCTTTATCAATATGGGTGTTTCATCTGGATTGCTGCCAACCAAAGGTTTGACCTTGCCGTTTATTAGTTATGGCGGCAGTAGTTTGTTGATCTGTTGTGTGTTGATGGCATTTGTAACACGAGTGCAGTGGGAGCTTGCCGGGTTTACCCCAGCGGTGCCAGAAGTATCAAAACCTTCACGCAGAAGTTTAATGGAGGTCACTACATGAGTGCGCCAGTTGCACAACCAATATCCGTATTAGTTATGGCGGGTGGTACCGGTGGCCACGTATTTCCTGCGCTATCTGTTGCCGATGAATTGCGTGCACGGGGCGCCACTATCAATTGGCTGGGAACTGGGCGCGGAATAGAAAACCGTTTAGTGCCAGCAGCCAATATTCCTCTGCATTTAATTAAAGTGGAAGGCGTGCGCGGTCGCGGTGTTATCGGATTGCTGAAAGCACCGTTTTTAATTCTTTATGCCTTGCTGCAAGCGGTACGCATTATTCGTCAGATTAATCCTGATGTAGTGTTAGGGTTTGGTGGCTTTGCTTCCGGCCCTGGTGGCTTGGCAGCAAAAATGTTGGGTAAGCCATTAGTTATTCACGAACAAAATGCGGTAGCGGGAACAACTAATCGTTTGTTGGCCAAAGTTGCCAATAAAGTGTTAGCTGCATTTCCGCATGCGTTTGGCAGTGCCGGGCGCGAACAGGTTGTTGGCAATCCAGTGCGCACGCAAATAAAAAATATTGCATCTGTACAAGCTCGATTTGACGAGCGCGCACAACAAAAAATGCCCTTACAGTTGTTGGTGGTGGGCGGCAGTTTGGGCGCAAAAGCGATTAATGAATTGTTGCCAAAAACCTTGGCAGAATTGTCTGTTGCATCGCGCCCGGTAGTTTGGCATCAAACCGGTAAGGGGCATGCAGAAGCGACCACTTCTTTATATATGCAGCATCAGGTTAATGCCAAAGTAACGGAGTTTATTGATGACATGGCTGCTGCTTACGCTTGGGCGGATTTGGTGATTTGTCGCGCGGGTGCATTGACTGTATCGGAATTAATGATGGCTGGTGCGGCATCAATCTTAATTCCACTGCCGAGCGCTATTGATGATCATCAAACATTTAATGCAAAAAATTTAACAGAAGCCGGTGCGGGTATTGCGCTAGTGCAAAAAGATTTAACGGCAGCAAAATTGGCTGCTTTGTTATTAACCGAATTAGCTGACCGTAATCACTTGATGTCGATGGCGGAAAAAGCACAGCAATTGGCCAAGCCAGATGCTGCTGCGCAAGTGGCTGATATTTGTGAGGAGGTAGCCCGTGGATAAATCTATGCAGACATCCATTGGTCATTGTGTGCCGGAAATGCGCCGTATTCGCCGCATTCATTTTATTGGTATTGGTGGTGCTGGTATGAGTGGCATCGCCGAGGTGTTGTTGAATCAAGGTTACGAAATTTCTGGCTCGGATATTAAAGAGTCGAGCGTCACTGCGCGTTTGGTTAACAAGGGTGCAAAAGTATTTATCGGTCATTCAGCGGATAACGTGCGCGATGCTGATGTGGTAGTGAATTCGAGCGCAGTGAATGAAAGCAATCCGGAAATGCTGGGTGCGCGCGAATTGCGCATCCCGATTGTGCGCCGCGCCGAAATGTTGGGCGAATTAATGCGCTATCGCCACGGTATTGCAGTGGCGGGTACACACGGTAAAACCACCACGACCAGTTTGTTAGCTTCTATTCTGGCTGCGGCAAAACAAGACCCGACTTTTATTATCGGCGGTTTGGTTAATAGTACCGGTACTAATGCGCAACTCGGTGCGAGTCGCTATTTAGTCGCCGAAGCCGATGAGAGCGATGCATCGTTTTTACATTTGCAGCCGATGGTTGCGATTGTGACCAATATCGATGCAGACCATATGGAAACTTACGGCGGCGATTTTTCCAAACTGAAAAAAACCTTTATCGAATTTTTACACAACTTGCCGTTTTATGGCTTGGCAGTGCTCTGCGGTGAAGACCCAGTAATTCGCGACATAATTCCAGAAGTGTCGCGCCCGATTCTGACTTACGGTTTTAGTGATAACTGCGACTTCCGCGCAATCAACATCAAACAAGACAAAATGCATTCCGAGTTTGATGTATTGCGACCAGGCCATGAAAAGCCGTTGCATATTCGCATTAACATTCCCGGTATTCACAATGTGTTGAATGCAACGGCAGTCATTGCCGTGGCAACCGATGAAGGCATCAGCGACGAAGCGATTCAATCTGGTCTTGAAAACTTCCAAGGTGTTGGTCGCCGCTTTCAAGTGTACGGCAACTTCCCTGTGGGTGAAGGTGAAGCTATGTTGGTGGATGATTACGGTCATCATCCGCGCGAAGTTGCGGCTGTTATTAAGGCGGTGCGCGATGGTTGGCCGGACCGCCGTTTAGTCATGATTTATCAGCCGCATCGTTATACACGTACCCGCGATCTTTATGAAGATTTTGTCGAAGTACTTTCCACTGCAGATGCGCTGGTGATGTTGGAGGTGTACAGCGCGGGTGAAGATGCAATTCCCGGCGCGGACAGCCGTCATCTCTGCCGCAGTATTCGTGCGCGCGGTGTTATCGAACCCATTTTTGTGGAAACGGTGGACGGTGTTGCCGCAATAGTAAAAGACATAGTACGCGCGGGTGACATAGTGATTACTCAAGGCGCAGGTAATGTGGGTGTTCTATCACCTGAATTAGCAAAACGAAAATTGCGTTAGAGGTTAATGAAGTGAAACAAGCAGTAACTCTGCCGATTAGTGAAACGTTAAAACAACAATTGGGCCGCGTAGGTGTGCTCTTTGGTGGTTTGTCGGCTGAACGGGAAATTTCGCTCCAAAGTGGCGCAGCGGTGATCGCGGCGTTGGTTGAAGCAGGCGTTGACCATGTTGCAATCGATGTGGGCGATAACATTATTGCCGATATTCAAGCGGCAAAAATTGATCGCGCTTTTCTGATTTTGCATGGTCCCGGCGGTGAAGATGGCCGCATCCAAGCGCTGCTTGAATTTTTAAATATTCCTTACACCGGCAGCGATGTTGCGTCATCGGCCTTGGCAATGGATAAGTTGCGCACCAAACAATTGTGGCGCGGCATTGATATCAATGGACAGCAAGGATTGTCTACGCCGGAATTTGCGGTGCTCACCCAAGGTTCGGATTTTGCCAAAGTGCTGACCACTTTGGGTGGTGATGTAATGGTGAAGCCCGCCAATGAAGGTTCCAGTATCGGCATGTCGCGGGTGAATACTGCGGCCGAATTGGAAACCGCATTTCAAAAAGCGGCGCAATACCAAGGCAGTGTATTGGTTGAGCGATTGATTGTGGGGGCTGAATATACAGTCGCTATTTTGGATGGTGAGGCATTGCCTCCTATCAAGTTGGAAACTGACCATACGTTTTATGATTTCAACGCAAAATATATTGCTGACGATACTCGTTACCTGTGTCCCTGCGGTTTATCCGCTGAGAAAGAACAGGAATTAAAAACGCTCGCGCTTAATGCATTTAATGCTGTTGGTTGTCGTGGTTGGGGGCGAGTGGATGTAATGGCAGATGGGAAGAATAATTTTTATCTGCTTGAAGTTAATACTGCACCGGGAATGACCAGTCATAGTTTGGTGCCTATGGCGGCCAAGGCGGTCGGCCTGTCATTCGCTGAATTGGTACTTAAGGTGTTGTGCGCAAGTCTTGCGGTAAAAGTGTAATGACTAATAGCTGCGTGAAAAAATATGCGTGACATGAAAGGCGAGCGCATCGAGCCGCGTATAGGAGCTGAGCCAGGTAGCGCTGAAGTTGTGAAATCGGCGCGCCGCAATCACGCTATTGAAACGGCGCGCGATGATCACAGTGAGCCAGTAGCGGAAACTCGCATAGTGCGCGATGTGTTATTGGAAGGTTCGTCATCGCGCTATGTCGCGCCCGATTTACCAGTGGCAAGGCAAGATGGATCTGCTAAACGTGAACGCGGTTATGCCAAGGCATCACCGCAAGGTCGAAGGGAACGTGTACCGAGACAAAGAACTGGTCGAAGTGGAAAAAAAGGGTGGTACTCATGGCGTTTTTCTTGGATGAATCGCAAATTGGGTGCCGTTATTTTTGTCATCGCATTGTGTTTTGGAATTTATTGGATCAGTGGCCCGATTGCCAAAGTGTTTGAGCGTCCGATTAAAAGCGTGGTAGTGGAGGGGGAGTTCAATTTCATAACCAAGCAGCGTGCGACAGAGCTCATAGGTAATGAAATTGATGATGACTTTTTGCAGCTGGACTTGATGCGACTAAAAAACGCATTGCTGAGCGATCCGTGGGTAGAAAGTGTGACATTAAATCGCCGTTGGCCGGACACCTTAGTTGTTAAAGTTTCCGAGCAAAAACCGATTGCCCGGTGGGGGGATGGTTTTTTAAATCAGCGCGGTGAAATTGTTCTAATTGATGAGGCAAGTAAGCTTTCAGGCTTGCCTTGGCTGCAAGGAAGCGAAGCAGATGCGCCGGAAATTTTGCAGCAGTATCAGGATTTATCCCAGCTTTTGCGCTCGCGTGGACTGGAAGTGATCGCATTAAAGTGCGATAACAAAAAATCATGGCGTTTAACCATAAAAAATCATGTAGAAATTGCACTTGGACGCGATCAAGTGATGGAAAAAATGCGTAGATTTGTTACTGTATACGACACGCATTTGGGTAATGTTTGGCAGGATGTAAAAGCGATAGATTTGCGATACACAAACGGAGTTGCGGTGCGTTGGGTAACAGACTCTGCGATGGCAAAAAAGTATATAAAAAGCCAAGCGCAAGTAAGTTTGCCCACTCCGGCAGCCTCGGTTATTTCACACAATTAATTGATTAAGAAAATTGCCAGTTGCTTGAATTGGCTAACTACTGGCAAATGAGGTTTATGAATGGCAAACGCTAGCGACAACAAAATGATCGTAGGCTTGGATATAGGCACATCCAAGGTTGTTGCTATCGTCGGCGCGATTACCCCTGAAGGGCAGCTGGAAATTGTAGGCATAGGTTCGCATCGTTCCAATGGATTGAAAAAAGGGGTGGTGGTGAATATCGAATCGACAGTGCTATCGATTCAGCGCGCAATTGAAGAGGCGGAGTTAATGGCTGGTTGCCAAATTCACTCTGTTTACGCGGGAATCGCTGGCAGTCACATTCGCAGTTTGAATTCGCATGGAATTGTGGCGATTCGTGATCGCGAAGTGTTTTCTCAGGATCTGGAACGCGTGATTGATGCTGCACAAGCAGTTGCGATTCCGGCAGATCAAAAAATCCTGCACATTTTGCCGCAAGAATTTTTGATTGATGATCAAGACGGCGTAAAAGAGCCGCTGGGTATGTCGGGTGTACGCTTGGAAGCTAAGGTACATTTGGTGACTTGCGCAGTTAATGCGGCACAAAATATTGAAAAGTGTATCCGTCGCTGCGGCTTGGAAGTAGA
>CAXAVL010000161.1:0-10274 GCA_963971905.1 uncultured Cellvibrio sp. | reverse complement strand
GCTTGTTTGTTGTTGATCGGCGTATTGATATGCCATATCGCCAATGGATCTTGATCGTTTGGAATCACGTTTCCGTTTGGACCAACATCGCCTTGGTTTGCCAGCACTTGATCGTACACTTGTTGTGCACTTGGAGTGGTATTGCCTGCCGCCGCTAATTGTGCACGCGCCGCTTCTGCACGCGGGCCTTTGGTGACATCGCGCAAACCAAACAGCGTGCCGTCGATTGCCTGAGTGCTGTTGAAGTTATCTACTTTCTTTCTGTAATAACCAACAGAAACGTAGCTGGTTTCGCCGTAATACCACTCTGCAGACAAATCAAAGTTTTGCGATTCTAGCGGTAACAGACCCGGGTTACCTTGGTCAGCGGTGTAACTGCGGAAGTCGCCTACACCTATATCCGCACGCAGATTGCCGTATGTTGGGCGCGCAATAGTCTCACTTACCGAGGCACGGGCTTTGATGTCGTCGGTCAGATCAATATCGAAATCCAAACTTGGCAAGGTATGGCTGTAGCTGGCTTTACGACTAAAAGCGCTCAGCTCGGATGAAGCATCAGCAATAAAGTCGTCGTCGCCGGTCCAGCGAATACGGGTAGGGTTTGCCGCATTGGTGCTGGAGGTTACATCGGTTTTTTCATAGCGTACACCGGCCAACAGGTTGTAGGGCAATCCGGCGATTTCATTGCTCAACTTATATTGCAAATAGGCGGCTTGCACTTCTTCTTCGATACCGCGATACGTTGAGATGCGCGGCTTGGCTTCGAACTTACCACTCGGTGGAAAATCACGGAAATTAGGCAGTTTGCCATTTTGGCTCTCAACCCATTGTGCAACTTCATCGAAGTCATAATCTATGCCTTGGGTGAACGAATTGCCCAAATTGTAGCCATCAAAATCCTTCAGGAAGTTGCGGGAACTCCAGAAGCTGTCCGGCACGTCGTTGGCATTTGCGCCACCCCAATCGCCAAACACAATACAACAGTCGCCACGCGCTCGGCCCAGGTAATCATTGGTACGACTTTCAATACCAAATTCCAAACTGCTATTTTCAAACTTGTACGCACCGTCTAAACGCGCTTGTTCTATATCATTTTCTACCCAGTTGTAGTTGGTTGTACCTGCTGTGGTGGTCATGTCCGCAGCATCCAATACACCGTTGCCGTTACCTGACACGCTATCGTCAATGATGACGCTCATAATCGGTAAGCCGGCGTTCCACTCCAAGGTTTGCTCTTTCACCACGTTTGCCGCAACAGACAGGTTCAGATTACCGCGTGGATCGTATTCTTTGGTGGTGGCTTCCGCCGTGAAATAATCGAAAACGAAACTCAAATCATCGGTTGCTTCAAATTCAAGATTAAAACCAACCGCATTGTTCTCGCGGATATTGCCCTGAACCTGACGAGCAAAGCTGATGTCTTTGGGTGTATCAATCAATTCAGTCATCAAAACCGGGGTTTTAACTGTTTGATCGTCAAACACGATGTGAGTGCCAGTGGAAACAAACCACAGCGATTGCTCAATACGTTGCTGATGCCACTCCAGCTCCGAATAAGTGTAATCCAGAGTCGCTTTCAATCTTTCTGTCGGTGCGTATTGCAGCGTCAACTGGCCATTTGTACGCTCGCGCTCTTGATCGCCCAAGGTTAAACGGTAGTCAATAGGAGTAGAGAAGAGTTGCTTGTCTGCCGGGGCATTTTCGACCAGCGCTGTAGGTCTTGAAGTGATGTTGGCATTACCGTTTGCGGCATCCCACACTTTGGTATTCCACTGCTGGCTGTATGCGCCAGAGTTGCCTTGATCGCGTTTTTGGTAACTGCCGCTCAAGCTTACCCCAATGGTATCGTCAGCGAAGGTATTGCTAAACAAGCCTGAAATTTCGGGGGTGATTGAGTCGCCTTCGCGCACAGTGGTGTCGTGTACGCCCTTGGCGCCAACGGTCATCTTAAGGCCTGGAGCGTCTAATGGCCGCGCTGTTTTGATATTGATTGTTGCACCGATACCGCCACTGGCTACGTTCGCTCGACCGGTTTTATATACTTCAAGACCACTCACACTTTCCGAGGCCAAATCAGCGAACTCGAAAGAGCGCGAATCAAACCCTGAGGATGGCATAGCACGACCATTCAGCGTGACCAAATTGTAATCCGCACCAAAACCGCGAACAGTGACTTTGGAGCCTTCACCGCCAGCACGATCAATCGATACGCCGGTAATCCGCTGAAGCGATTCAGCCAAGTTGGTGTCTGGCATCTTGCCAATATCTTCTGCAGAAATGGCATCAACCACACCAGCAGCGGAGCGTTTGATATCCATCGATGCCTGCAACGATGCGCGAATACCCGTCACCACGACTTCTTCGACGGCACCGTCTTGTGCTGCAACCATACCGCTGAAACCAGCCAATGCATAAGTAGCAATAGCACTTGCGATTATCTTCTTTTTAAAACTGTTTGGGGTTTGCATGAACTTAATCCTCGAACTGTTTATTGTTATCGTAACTCGCTGTTATGGGTCTGCCGCCGATGGGGCATCCTTAGCCAGTTACCCTACTGGTCTTGCTGTCGTTTTTACCGGGATCAAATACTTATTTCTTAGATCCCAGTGCATGTTTACAGGTTCGCAAGAAGTGAGGCGTCCGAGTAACCCAGGTTTTTACAACGTGGGAAGTTCAGATAAATAAAACTTATCCGTATCAACAATAAATCCTTTTAAATTCATAACGTTAACAAAAAAATATACCAATGAAGACAAAATATAAACCGATCGAATTTAGCGCCCGTCTCATCTTTTTTGCGGGCGTTCTGGAAAAACAAACCAAGTCGTACGATTATCTTTCAACCAAAAAATTTTCTTTGACGAGACAACAATCAATTTATTCCGGGCAATAAAAAAGAGCCCGCAGGCTCTCTTTGTGATCAAACGCTACTGTATCCGTGCTCACTGTCACTCCAGCAAACTGCGCAACATCCATGCAGTTTTTTCGTGTAATTGAATACGCTGGGTGAGCAGATCAGCAGTGGCTTCATCACTGGCCGCTTCTACTGATGGGTAGAGCGAACGTGCGGTGCGCACCACAGCTTCTTGCCCTTCAACCAACAATTTGATCATCTCTTGTGCCTGAGGGATCCCCTCTTGCTCTTTTATGCTACTCATTGCTGCGTATTGCTTATAAGTACCCGGCGCAGGAAAGCCCAATGAGCGAATGCGCTCGGCGATCACATCTACCGCCAGTGCCAATTCGGTATATTGTGTTTCAAACATTAAGTGCAGTGTCTGGAACATGGGGCCAGTCACATTCCAGTGGAAATTATGGGTTTTTAAATAGAGGGTATAGGTATCGGCCAGCAGATGAGACAGCCCTTTGGCGATGTCCTCCCTATGGGCTTGAGAAATCCCGATATCAATATTCATAGTGACTCCTTATTACCGGTTAATAAACTGACTAGAAACGACTAGAGCTTGAAACGACTATAAGTAAGGATGTGCCCCGCTACTAGTTGCCTCTCTCTATGGTGGGGATAAATATATTTGATTCAACCCTGAATAAATCCCATCAGCACCCAATCTCGCCCACGGGAGCGATAAGTCTTATAGGTGCGGAGAATGTCCTCAGGGCAATGTGCGGGATTTTGCGTAAACCCTAGTGTGCTATAAAAATCAGTTAAATGCGGCAGCGCAAAACAATAGCAACCCTGCGGCGCCAAATTCGGCAACAACTGCAGCATCAACCCTGTTGCTATGCCTTGCCCGCGCCAATCATTCGCCACTAATAGGTTACGCAACCAAAAATGCCCCGAGCTTTGCGGCACTAAGCGAGCAGTCGCGATAATCCCCTTACTCTCGGCAGCAATAGCGTACACACGCTCTTTCGCACCACATTTTACTTTGTAACCCTGAGCGCGATAAAACCGATCAATCAGTGGATGGCTTTCTGGGTCAATGAGCCGAAAGCCGCTATATAGATCAGTCGTTGAGAAAGATGCAGTATCTTTTGCACTCATAGAGGAATTTATTTTTTATCGCCATCCGAATCGTCCATATTATCCAACGGAAATAAATTATCTGCCATCAAATCGTCCGGCATACTCATTTCTGAATCGGATGTTTCGGCATTTGGCGCCTCGGAGTTCGTCATCTCTCCGATGGGAATATGCTCCGTCTCATCATCTGCGACATCAATGGTGGTTTTTTTATCTGCATCCTTCTTCAAATTCGCTGTATCTGTGGTTAATGTTTTTTCAATCTCTGCTAATTCGTCTTTGCTGCCCTTGCCGGAAATTAAGCGATAGGCAAAGTAACCTAACAACACCACGATCAGATTGCCAATTCCCAAGCCAACGTATAACCACAGATTGCTGGGATTCTCTTCGGTGGGTTCTGCTGCAGGCTCTGCTTCAGACTCAACCGCAACTTCAGGTTCATTTGCAGCAGATTCCACCTTAGTCGGTTTGGGTGATGCTGCGGCCAACACAGTGGCCTCATCGGGAAAATAAAACTGATCGGCTTTAATCGTTTCACTTAAAGGGCTGCCATCAATATATTTTCCTTCGACCTGTAGCTCAATTTCATATTTAGCCGCCTGCATGGGCGCAAACGAAAACTCCCAATACTCTTTTGCAATCGTATTGAGTTTCTGCTCTAAACTTTTCTCTTTGGAATTTTTAATTTTTGCTATGACCTGAGTACTGGCAATATCAACTGTTTCCAAATCAGCAGCCAAGCGATAACTCCAAGTCTTTTTACCTGCTTGCTCAGATTGACTTTTCTCCAATTTAAACGCGGAATCAGTAATATTGAAATGATGAATATATTCGCGTTTAAAGGTCTTGCCATCAATAACAAGAGTGACGTCATACTCACCCTGCCCAGCAAAACCGTTTAGCTCTTGCTGAAAAACTCCGTCTGCGGGCACAGCGTTAGTCAACTCAATTTCAGTAACCTCGTGAGAGGCCGGACTGGTAATCAGCACCTTTCCTGCCAACACACCAAGAAAATCTTTATTGGTAATGGTTTGATTATTTTCCTGAAAGGAGTAGACCAACCCCAATGATTGATTAGAACGGATATTACTTTTTAACGGCTGCACAATTAGTTGCAAATTACTAACCACTGTTACGCGACTGCCCGGATCCATATCCGTTTTGACTTTCCACTGACCCGGAACAGGCTTCTGTACGGTAATCAAATCGTATTTGCTGGTGCGATACCAGTTGACGTTATTTTTGGGGTCAGTATCGCTGTACTCCTTACCATCTGGCGCAACAATAATGGTGGATGGCACTTCCGCCCGACGAAAAATCAGCGCGGTAAATTCCTGAATGCTCGCGTCAACCAGAAAACCATTTTCATCGAGCGGGACACGTTCAGCCGGTACGGCCTGATCAAAAATGCGTAAAAAAGTACTCATTAATTCATCGGCTGTCTCAGCTACTTCAAAAATACCGTCGGTGGCAAGCGACAGTTTTTTCATTAACTCATGATCTGCATCGGCAGAGAGGGCAATAGTGTGAATGCGATAATCTGATGCTTTTAATCGCGGCAACAATTCAGTCAGTATACGCTTGCGTTCATTTAAATTAACGACCGCTTCTTGGCTTACATCCACTACACCATCGGTGAGTAAAATAATATTGCGGCGATAATCTTTTGCAGGAGTTGCGTAATCTTCAGTCGCTTTTTCCAGTGCGGCGCCAATATTGGTAAACAGTGCCACCGAATTAATCGAAGTCGCTTTTTGGGCGCCTTCATTACGCCACTGTAGGTCAACCACTCGATGAGGCATCAGCATATTAACTGACTGACCAAAGGTCCAAAGCCCCGCTTTACTGTTGTCAGGCAAGAGCCGCACGATTAAATCCACAGCAGGTTTGCGCAAATTCTGTGGATCCGTTTTTTTCATGCTGCCGGAGATATCGATAATCACCCTGACGTCAGCAGGCAGAGGTTTGGCCTGCTCATTAGCCACAGCCGACGCTGCTGAAAAAAGCCCTGACGCCAAAACTAAGACGATAAGTGTTGGTAGATGAATAAAATGTCGCATGAGAGTTTCCATAAGTAGTCACTCCAGCGCAAATGCAGCGGTAATCTGCCGCTTTTTTGTGCTGATATCGCCATTAGTTATAGCAGCTCACAGCTATTTCGCCATTTTGAGTATCAGCGAGACTTAGAAAAACGGAAGAGGAAAAAAGTAAAAAGCCAGCACTGAGGCTGGCTTTAATATCGCAAATCATTCAAACACACTGAGGGCTAACGAACCGCGCGTATCGGCTCTTCATGCATCAACTCATCCCGCGCCATTCGCTCTTCACGTGTTAAGGGGCGAGTAGAAGCGCGGCGCGCACTCTCGGCGTACTCCTCATCATAGTGACGCTCTTTGGTATGTTTTTGTCGATGAACAGCTTGCGGTTGCGCCTGACTGCGATTACGGGTCAGCAATTGATAAATAAGTGATAGCACCAAAGTTCCAATCCAAAGCCCTAACATCACTTTCAATACCGGCTTGATCGCAATAAAGCCGCCCTCCATGAAGCCGAATAACAGCGTATAAACCGCGGGCGCCATGGTCATGGTTTCCGCATCAACGGCATAAGGAGTGAATAAAATTACCATCACGGTGATTACCACAAAATGCACCCATGCACGACCAGCGCGGCGAAATAGCAACCAAGCGGCGAGGCTGCAACCGACGGCACCGAACAGGTACATCATCCAAGCATATTGATAGTCAGTCATACTTTCCACGAACAAGTCTCCTCACGCCCCTAATCAGGCTCTTAGCCGGTTAATTGACCCAACGCACAACATGATCTTCCAGATCATCTGGATTCACGCTATTTTCATGCACCACCCTGCCGCGCACTGATATACCCGCCGTGTGCACCGATTCAACATCACCCGAAATCAGTGGATGCCAGTCAAATAGCGGAATTCCTTCGGCCACCAAGCGATAAGCGCAGGTTTCTGGCAACCAGTAAGTTTCTTTTACAGATTCAGGCGACAACACCGCGCAAGCCTCTACCAAGCGCTGGCGCTCAGTGTATTCCTGACAACGGCATGTGTCATGATCCAAATAGCGACAGGCGACATTGGTGTAATACACCGCGCCATCGTCTTCATCTTCTAATTTATGCAGGCAGCATTTACCACAACCATCGCAGAGGGATTCAAATTCCTCCGCTGACATTTGCTCTAGTGTTTTAGCCAGCCAAAAAACCTGTTGTGCCATGATCTTTCCAAGTGGGTAACAAAAGTATCCGAATTATTGACCAGACAATTTTGAATTGAGCGCACGCAAACGCTCAGCTTCCGGGTCGCGTTCATTGCGCGGTGGCAATTGTAAATAAAATCCCTGTGACTCCAAGCTTTCCGCTACTTTATCTACGCTGGCATGGGCCAGTTTTTTACCCGGTGTTATTAACAGCACCATCGCCTGCTGCGGTTTGCCAAAAATCTTTAACAGCTCCTCTGGCACCTTGGTTAAACCCTCTTCTTTTTTAACGTAGAGGTACATGCCTTCTTCTTTGGGGCTGCGGTAAATTTCACAAATAATTTTCATAGCCAATATCCGCTGCGTTAATGTGTTTCAGTGTGTGGTGATTGAGAGTTCACCAAATTAAGCAGCCCCTCCCCGATCAACGCAAAGCGCCAACCCAACAGCCGTTCCGGTAATTGGTATTGACCGCCATGCATGCCCGAGCGCACTAAATATTCATAATCCTTTTTACGGATTAATACTTCTGGCGGCAACTGCGCCTGCTCTGCATATTCACGCACATAATTTTTGAGTGTTTTCATCAGTGGCCCTTCGCTCTGCGCCAAGGGCGGATCGAGACGCGCAGGCCAACTGGATTCATTTAGCTCAAGCGCATCGCGCACAATCTGTAAAATTGTTTCAGCGTCGTTTTTTAATGTGCGCGATGGAATATCCGCCACTTTGGCCAGGTGCGCTACATCCTGAATTCTTTTACGGGCGATTTCCCACAGCGATGGCTCTTTAATCAAACGATTGCGCGGCAGGTCGCGCGCGCGCGCTTCGCGTTCACGCCAAATGCATAACTGCTTTAAAATCGCCAACTCTTGTGGGCGCAGCTTCCAAGCAAATCCCACTTTTTGATAAGCATCGCTGTAATCATCTGTTTTGCGTGCATTGGTTACCAAGTCGGCACAATCGCTTTTGACCCACTCCAAACGCTCGCTGGTTTTAAGCAGTTGCAATAATTTTCCGTACACAATCAACATGTGTGCAACATCCAATGCAGCGTAATTTAATTGCGCCACACTGAGCGGGCGTTGCAACCAATCGGAGCGGGTTTCATCTTTCGGGATTTCGATCGTTAATAGACTTTTAACCAATCCCGAATAGCCCAGGCTAAAGCCCAAACCGGCAAACGCGGCGGCGATTTGTGTATCAAACAAAGGCGCGGGCACGATACCCAACCAACGTTGAAATACTTCCAGATCTTCAGAACAGGAGTGCAGCACTTTGGTTACCGCAGTGTCGAGCATCAGCTCGCGCAGCGGCGCGAGGTTTTGTATCGCCAGCGGATCAATTAAATAGCAACCTTTGCCATCGCCAATTTGCAGCAGACCAGCGATTGGATAAAAAGTATCGCTGCGCATAAATTCGGTATCCACCGCAATTGCCGCTTGTTGACGCCAGGTAGCGCACAACTCGGCCAATTGATCGTCCTGATCAATCCAGATTGGTTCACTCGGAATTAGCATTAAGATTACAAACTTCTGCGAGAGGAAAAGGCGTGAGCCAGCGTACCGCCGTCGATAAATTCCAACTCGCCACCGAGTGGAACACCATGGGCTATACGCGAAACAGTCACATTTAAATTTTTGGCGCGCTCACTAATGTAGTAAGCCGTCGCCTCACCTTCTACGGTGGGATTGGTTGCAAGAATCACTTCGGTGATCGGTTCTTGTTGCAACAAACTAATTAATTGATCGACACCTATATCCTCGGGGCCGATACCATCGATCGGCGACAAATGGCCGAGCAGCACAAAATATTTCCCTTGATAAGTGCCCGCCTGTTCAATCGCCAACACATCGCCCGGTGTTTCAACTACACAGAGCAAACTGTTGTCGCGGCGATTGTTCGCACAAATACCACAGTGTGTTTGCTCGGTGAGCGTGCGGCAGCGTTGGCAGCGGCCCACACCTTCAACGGCCTTGTGCAAACTCTGGGCAAGACGCTCGGCACCCGCGCGATCGCGCTCTAACAAATGCAGCGCCATTCGCTGGGCAGATTTGGGGCCCACGCCGGGTAAACAGCGCAAGGAAGCCATAAGGTCATCGATTAGCGGGCTGAACATTCAGTTTCCAATTTTGGAGGGGCGCCGCTTGCTGCGCCCTAATGTTGTGTATTTTTTTGGGCGCAGCAAGCAGCGCCCCCACAATTTAAATAGGCGTAGCGCCCCACAATCAAAATGGCATTTTGAAACCCGGTGGAATACCCATGCCGGATGTCATTTTTTCCATCTGCTCACGATTTTGCGTTTCAATTTTACGCACTGCGTCATTCACCGCAGCGGCTAATAAATCTTCCAACATTTCTTTGTCTTCAGTCATCAAGCTTGCATCTATATTCACGCGTTTTACATCGTGACGGCCGGTCATCACCACACTGACCAAGCCTGCACCAGCGGAACCGGTGACTTCTGCTTTGGCCAAGTCTTCTTGCATTTTCTGCATATTGGCTTGCATTTCTTGCGCTTGTTTCATCAAATCGCCAAGAACTTTCATAGCATCCTCTTTCGTAAAATAATTAAATGGGTTGAATCGTTTCTTCGCGCAGGGTCGCACCAAATTGTGCGATCAGTTGTTGCACTATGGGATCATTGTGGATTGCGCTAATCGCATCCTGCAGGCGTTCTTCGCGCAGACGAATGGCCATGGCCGATGGAGTTTCGGCTGTAATATCACCCAGTTGGATATGAGCGCGCACCGGTTCGACAAAATAATCGCTGAGCAAATCGGCAAGACGTTGTTCATGACTTGTGTCGTACAGGGTGCTGTTGTTTTTATCCAATACAAAATAAAAATCATTGCCCTGACGCTGGGTCATCTGGCAGTTCGCCACGGTACTTTGCAAAATACCGGTCACACCCAAACCTAAATAAATTTCAGTCCAATCTGCGGGGCTCGCTTGCTCATAGGGCACCTTGCGCAGTGTTTTTGGCGCCGGCGCTTTAGCAGGTTCAGCTACGTTTTGCACTGCCGTAGGAGTGACTTCCGGGATTGCCGCCGCTGTGACTACCG
>CAXAVL010000160.1:0-10335 GCA_963971905.1 uncultured Cellvibrio sp. | reverse complement strand
AGCAGGCGTGGGTCAATAGACGGAAGGCCAGTGTGCTGGCAAATCTGTTGGATATATTCACGGCTGATCAGCGTGACTTGGCGAGCCGATCCGGGCGTTTTTTTCATGCGGTGATCGCCGACCAAGCCCATACCTATAACGGCTTCGGCCTGTTCCACAACCATCACCTCACCGCGCCGCTCACTGCGCAAACCAATCCATTCCAATTTGCCGGGGGCGATATTGGCGCAGAGTTTATCCAGGAGGCGGGCTTGGCTATTATTCATAACCACCCTGACTGAGATACTCAGGCGCCAGATTATCAAATCGAGTGTATTTGCCGACAAACGCGGCACGGCAGGTGCCGATTTCGCCGTTACGCTGTTTGCCGATAATCAATTCGGCCATGCCTTTGTCGGGACTGTCTTCGTTGTAGTATTCGTCGCGATAGATGAACAGGATTACGTCGGCGTCCTGCTCGATGGCGCCGGATTCACGCAAGTCCGAGTTCATTGGGCGTTTGTTGGGGCGCTGCTCCACGCCGCGGTTGAGCTGTGAGAGGGCGATCATCGGGCATTCAAATTCTTTGGCGATACCCTTGAGCGAGCGCGAGATTTCGGAAATTTCCTGGGTACGACCTTCACCGCCACCGGCCACGGTCATCAGCTGCAGGTAGTCCACCATGATCATGCCAGGGTTGCCATGTTCGCGGGCGATGCGGCGGATACGGGCGCGCATTTCCTGCGGATTCAAACCGCCGGTATCGTCGATAAACAGCAGCTTGTCTTTCATTTTGGCAACGGCAGATGACAGCTTCGGCCAATCCTCTTCGGTGAGTTTACCGTTGCGCATCTTGCCCTGATCGATACGGCCGATGGAGGACATCATCCGCATTACCAGCGCTGCCGAGGGCATTTCCATACTGAATACCAGCACCGGTTTGGGTTGATTAAATAGCGCGCCTTCCACAAAGTTGAGCGCCAGCGCGGTTTTACCCATCGATGGACGCGCGGCGAGAATGATCAACTCACCCGGCTGCCAGCCAGAGGTGCGCTGATCCAGATCAGTAATACCCGAGGGCACACCGGTGATATCGCTGCCAGAGCGAAACAGTTCGTCAATGCGCTGTACGGTTTGTTTGAGCAAGTCGTTTACACCGACCAAACCACCCTCTTTGGGGCGATCTTCGGCGATTTCAGCAACACGTTTTTCGGCCAGCTGGAGCAGGTCGTCCGAATCCAGACCGGCGGGGTTCATACTCGACTTGCTAATTTCTTGCGCCGCACCAATCAGTTGGCGCAGGGTTGAGCGCTCGCGCACAATTTTAGCGTAAGCGGCGATATTCGCGGCACTCGGGGTATTGTTGGCCATCTCGACCAGATAACCCAAGCCGCCAATACGCTCTAATTCATCGTGTTTGTGTAACTCTTCGGAGAGGGTGATGACATCGAGCGGCTGACCGGCTTCTTGCAGCTCGATCATCATGCGGAAGATCAGCTTGTGATCTTCGCGGAAAAAGTCTGCCTCAGAGATGACTTCCAGCACCGCATCCAGGCGATTGTTATCGAGCATTAACCCGCCCAATACCGATTGCTCGGCTTCCACCGAGTGCGGCAAGGCGCTGTGGTTGGATAGCTCGCTCGCGAGGCGATCCTCAAAACTGGATGATTCGAAACTGGATTCAGGCATAGGTCGTTAAAACACTTGCGTAGTTATTTATCTAATCGATATTGATCGAATTGCGTGCAAAAAAAATCGGGCACTTCTAAACCCCGAAAGGGGTGTCGATAGTGCCCGATTTCATCTTGCTTGTCAGCAGAAGCCGACTCGCAGAACTGTGCGCCAAAGAATTACTCTGGAACAACAGCCAATTTAACAGCTTGGATCACTTCAGCGTGCAACTGAACATCGATCTCGAATTGACCGATTTCACGCAGAACACCTTGTGGCAAGCGAACTTCTGACTTGGCAACTTCAACGCCAGCAGCAGTGATTGCTTCAGCGATGTCGCGAGTACCGATAGAACCGAACAAACGGCCTTCGTCACCCGCTTTAGCAGCGATAGTCACTTCCAACGCAGCCAGCTTCTCAGCGCGTGCAGTCGCTTCAGCGATTTTGGCAGCTGCAGCAGCTTCCAAACCAGCGCGACGAACTTCGAAGTCAGCGATGTTTTTAGCAGTAGCAGCAACAGCCTTGCCTTGTGGCAACAGGTAGTTACGGCCGTAGCCAGACTTAACGGTAACCTTGTCACCGATAGCGCCTAATTTACCTACTTTATCGAGCAGAATAACTTCCATCTCTATTACCCCTTACTCGTGGCTGTCAGTGTATGGAATCAAAGCCAGGTAACGAGCACGCTTGATAGCAGTAGCCAACTGACGTTGGTATTTCGCTTTGGTGCCAGTGATACGGCTTGGAACGATCTTGCCAGTTTCAGTGATGTAGGCTTTCAGGGTTTCGATATCTTTGTAATCGATACGCTTGGTGCCTTCAGCGGTAAAACGGCAGAATTTGCGACGACGGAAAAAACGGGCCATGGTTATACCTCCTGCTCTTCTTCAAAATCATCTGCATCAGCGCCGTCTTCATCAGACAGATCTTCTGCGTCATCACGGCGTTCGGTACGTGGTGGACGTGCCTTGCGCTCGCGGCCTTCTTTCTCGGCCTTCATGATGAATGATTCTTCAGTGATTGCAGCATCTTCACGCAGAACCATGCTGCGCAAAACGGCGTCGTTATAACGGAAGTTGGTGGTCAACTCTTCCAACACCGCGTCAGAGCACTCTACATTCATCATGATGTAGTGAGCTTTGTGAACTTTGTTGATTGAGTAGGCTAATTGGCGACGGCCCCAGTCTTCCAGACGGTGAACTTGACCACCATCGTTTTTGATAGAAGCGCTGTAACGCTCAACCATTGCTGGAACTTGTTCGCTTTGGTCTGGGTGAACCAGAAAAACGATTTCGTAATGACGCATTTATAGCTCCTTACGGGTTAAAGTCTCCCGCCTTATCAGTTAATAAAGAGGCAGTGAGACAAGGAGTAGCCAGTTTTCTGATCTGCAAAATACAGACCATTCCCCCCGGCTGGTTTGGGGTGCGTATACTAGGGATTTTAGCCTTAGGGCGCAATAGCTAGGTTCGACTCATTTTTCATTACTATCCTCATCATCTGACTGATCGAGCGTCTATTCATGTAAAGATGAGCAGAAGTAGACACAAACCCACGCCACAACCATGCCCATCAACTCTCACTTTACGCCTTACGTTAAGTGCTTAATCTATAAATGGTTACCACCAGTATCCATAAACATCCTGCCTTGAACGATTTTGTTACCCCGCTTAACACTTTTTTTTGGAGCCGGCCAACCAACGCCCACTTTACGCCCCGACGAGAAGTAGGTAGTGGTTAATTGCGCCACGGCGCTTAATTAAACAATCTTCCAGGCCGAAGAACATTCAAGATGGATCTATAAGAACCATTTTCCACAACTCACAACAGGTACTTACATAATGAAAAATAAAGTAAATAGAACCCTGATGCTCAGCCGCTACCTTCTAGGGGCTTTTGCCAGCGCCCTACTACTGACGCAAGCTAGCATTAGCCAAGCCGATGTAGCCCCCATTAGCACCCAAGGCAACAAAGTACTGTTTGGTGGCCAACAGGGTAGCGTGGCGGGAAATAGCATGTTCTGGAGCAACAACGGCTGGGGCGGAGAAAAGTACTACACCCCGGAAACCATCACTTGGCTTAAGAACGACTGGAACAGCAAGTTGGTGCGCGCCGCCATGGGCGTTGAGGATGGCGGTGGCTACCTGCAGGATCCGGCAGGCAACAAAGCTAAAGTCAAACGCGTGGTAGATACCGCGATCGCCAACGATATGTATGTCATTATCGACTGGCACAGTCACCATGCGGAGAACTATCGCAACCAAGCCGTAGACTTTTTTCGCGAGATGGCGCAAACCTATGGCCAGAACAACCATGTTATCTATGAGATTTACAACGAACCACTGGGTGTCTCCTGGGATAACACCATCAAACCCTACGCTGAAGCCGTAATCGCTGCCATTCGCGCAGTCGATCCCGACAACCTGATTATTGTGGGTACCCCTAATTGGTCGCAAGATGTAGATGCCGCAGCCAACAATCCAATTCGCGGCTATGCCAATATCGCCTACACCCTGCACTTCTACTCTGGCTCCCATGGGCAGTTCCTGCGCAATAAAGCCCAAACCGCCCTGGACCGCGGCGTACCTTTATTTGTAACCGAATGGGGTTCAGTCAATGCCGACGGCAACGGTGGTGTGAATTATGGAGAACCAATGCGTGGGTAGATTTTATGAAGTCCCGCCATATTAGCCACGCTAACTGGTCGATCAATGACAAGAGCGAAGGCGCCTCTGCACTGGTGCCCGGCGCCAGCGGTAACGGCAACTGGAGCAGCAACCAACTGACTGCCTCGGGCGCGCTCTCCAAAGACATTATCCGCAACTGGCCACCCATCACCAGTGGCAACAACTGCAATACCACCGCCGCTGCTGCTATACCCGGCACTATTCAAGCAGAAGCCTATTGCGCTATGTCTGGCACCCAAACTGAGAACACTGCCGATACTGGCGGCGGACAAAATGTAGGCTGGATCGACCTCAACGATTGGATGAGCTACAGAGTCAATGTACCGAGTGCAGGCAGCTACCGTGTTAGCTACCGCGTTGCCTCCAAAACCGAAAGTGGTCACTTGCAACTGGAAGCGGCCGGGGGTTCACCCACGTTTGGCACCCTGCAATTTGCCCCCACTGGCGACTGGCAGACCTGGACCACCGTATCCCACCTGGTCAATCTGCCGGCTGGCACACAAACCATCTCCCTTAAAGCGCTGAGCGCCGGCTGGAACCTGAACTGGTTCCGTATTGAACCCAATGGCAGTAGCTCCAGTAGCTCATCATCTGGCAGCAGCTCTTCTGGCTCACTGACCCACATTGCCACTATGCAAGCAGAGAGTTACAGCTATATGAGTGGCGTGCAAACCGAAAGCACCAGCGATGCCGGTGGCGGTTTAAACGTGGGCTGGATTGATGCTGGCGATTGGATGTCCTATGTCAACACTCCTGTGAATATCCCCAGCACCGGCACCTACGAACTGGAATTTCGCGTAGCCAGTCAGAGCAGCGGTGGCAGCTTCAACTTCGAAGAGGCTGGCGGATCGCCTGTTTACGCAACGGTAAACTTCAATGCTACCGGCGGCTGGCAGACCTGGACCAGCGTAAAAGTACGCGTCACCCTCACCGCAGGTCAACGCAAGTTCGGCATTAAGGCCAACAATGGCGGCTGGAATATCAACTGGTTCAAGATTAGCAAAGTTAATTAATACAACGCTTTTACTATTTTTTGGCCGCCTTCGGGCGGCTTTTTATTTCCTACTGAATTAACAAACATCAATCACCTACCCCCGGCATCGACAACCACTTTAGCCACACAACTGCCACTTTAGGGGGATCACTCACTCTGGGAAGCCCACTCTCGCCTGCCCTCCTATGATTACGCAATCTTTTGGCGGGGCTGCACTGCATCAGGCTAGGACGTCTGGCATAGCATCCTATACGGCCACTAGATACCCTCCCCCAAAAAGGGATTTTTGGGGCACCACTAAACATAATTCAAATAATTAGATGAGGTAAACATGTACAAAAAACTGTCTAAATTAGGGCAAGTCTCAACTTGTGCAGTCACACTTGCACTTGCAGGCATATGCGGCAACGTCAGCGCAGAAGTCCAACCCTTGAGTGTTCAAGGGAATAAAGTGCTTGTAGGTGGAACACCTGTTGGCCTTGAAGGAATTTCCCTGTTTTGGAGCAATACTAACTGGGGCGCAGAAAAATGGTATACCGCAGACACTGTTAAGCGCATTAAAACGGAGTTCAATGCCAACCTCGTGCGCGCCGCAATTGGTCACGGCGCCGAAGGCGATATTGATAAGGATCGGAACGGTAACATGGCGCGCCTGGATGCAGTTATCCAAGCGGCAATTGACAATGATATGTATGTGATTGTTGACTACCACAGCCATATCGCCCACCTAAACTGGGAGTCAGCCAAAGACTTTTTCGGCGCAGTGGCAAGAAAATGGGGTAATCACCCCAACGTCATTTACGAGATCTATAACGAGCCAAGCTGCTGGACCAACAACAATTGCGGCACGACAAATCCTTTTTACACTTGGGATCGCGATGTCAGACCCTACGCGCAAAATATTAGCGAGTTCATTCGCACCATTGACCCAGACAACCTCATCATAGTTGGCACCCCCAAGTGGTCACAGGATGTTGATGTTGCCTCACGCAACAAGATCAATGTGCCCAATCTGGCCTATACCATTCACTTCTATGCCAATGGTCATGGCCAATGGCTGCGCGATAAAGCACAAATTGCACTCAACAATGGCGCCGCCCTATTCGCGACAGAGTGGGCAGCAACCGAACCTAGTGGCGATGGCCCTCTGGATAAAAACGAAGCTAATAAATGGATAGAGTTTCTACGCGCCAACAAAATTAGCCACGCAGGCTGGTCGTTCCACGACAAGAATGAAACGTCATCCTTTTTCAATGGCAACGGTTCGTTAAAAGAGTCTGGCCACTATATTAAAGGGGTTCTGGCTGGGCGTGAAAAGCTTCCGGGCGAAGGCGACAACTGTGCACAAGCTCCTGCGGCAAGTATCAACTCCACCATAGAAGCGGAAAGCTACTGCGCCATGTCTGGTATTCAAACGGAAAATACCAGCGATGCTGGCGGCGGTAAAAATGTGGGCTGGATCGATTTTGGCGATTGGATGAGTTACAAAATCAATGTCCCTGCCGCAGGCAGCTACAAAGTCAGCTACCGAGTGGCCGCTAAAACAGAAACGGGCTACCTGCAGCTAGAAGCCGCGGGCGGCACCCCGAGCTTTGGCACTCTGCAGTTTGCCCCAACAGGTGACTGGCAGGCATGGAAAACCGAATCCCACGTTGTGACCCTACCCGCGGGCAATCAAGTGTTTGCCATCAAAGCCTTGAGCGAAGGCTGGAACTTGAATTGGTTTAAAATTGAACCCGTTCCCAGCTCAAGCAGCTCCTCCAGCACCTCTTCGGCAAACTCGCTCACCCATATTGCAACCCTACAAGCAGAAAGCTACAGCTTCATGAGCGGTGTGCAAACTGAAAGCACCAGCGATGCCGGCGGCGGCCAAAATGTGGGCTGGATTGATGCCGGTGATTGGTTGTCCTACGTCAACACACCAGTAACCATCCCTAGCGCAGGAACCTATGAGCTGGAGTTTCGCGTAGCAAGCCTCAACAGTGGCGGCAGCTTTAACTTTGAAGAAGCTGGCGGCTCACCGGTGTACACCAGCGTGAATTTCAATGCGACAGGTGGCTGGCAAAACTGGACGAGCGTGAAAGTGCGCGTAAATCTGCCCGCAGGTCAGCGCAAGTTTGGCATCAAAGCCAACAACGGCGGCTGGAATATCAACTGGTTCAAAATCAGCAAAGTGAACTAGCCCATTCACACCATCTTAACGCCCCAGTCATCATCGCTGGGGCGTTGTCATTTCTTAGATACCATTATCGAAAGTCCAAAAGTCAATGAGGAATATCCATGACTCATTTTTTTTCCCAGCAAAAAATTCTTTTCTTGTTTTGTGTTCTCTACGTAGCACCTGCCATGAGCCAGGAGCCCGCTACGCCAAATAAAAAATATCTGCCGCAACCTATTCTCGAAGAGCACACTGGCTGGGTAGATCTTTACTATCGCGCTTTCGATATTGCGTTTGGAAAAGTTAAAAAAGGTACGCCACAAAACCAATTTGTTCCAGCTTATATGGACGAAGCTTTCAGTGAAAACATATTCCAGTGGGACACCACTTTTATGACCATGTTTGGCCGCTACAGCAACGGCCAATTGCCATCCATCACATCACTGGAAAATTTTTATGTAAGTCAACACGAAGATGGCTGGATAAGCCGCGAATTGCGCGAAAAAGATGGCACATCTTACTGGCCAAAAGACGAGAGTCACCAAGCTAATTGCAGTATTAATCCCCCGCTTTTCTCTTTCGCGGAATGGCTGAATTACCAAGTCAGTGGCGATAGCCAGCGATTTTTAAAAGACATCAAGGGCAAAACAATTTTGCAGCGGTTAGTGGATTATTTTGATTGGATCAAAGCCAATCGCCGTTGGGAAAATGGCCTCTACTGGACGACCAGCTATGCCAACGGCATGGATCACAGCCCTCGGCTCGCCCCAAAAGATGAGTGCGATCACGCCGGAGGCAGTTGGATAGATATTTCTGCTCAACAAGCACTTAACGCACTTTATATCGCGCGTATTGCAGGTGCTGTAGGCAACACGCAGATACAGCGCCGTTTTGAACAAGAACACAGCGAATTAAAAGCCCTAATTAATCGCGAACTATGGAACAAACAGGACGGTTTTTATTACGATAAAAATCGCGAAAACCAATGGTTTAAAGTAAAAACACCGGCTTCTTTTTGGCCTATGGTTGCGGAAGTGTCGGATCATCCACGCAACCGTCGAATGATTGAGGAACACCTGCTAAATCCCCGAGAGTTTTGGACCTTACACCACTTGCCCAGCGTGGCTACCAACGAACCGGGTTATCACGCCGATGGCGGTTATTGGGATGGCGCAGTGTGGGCACCAACGTCTTATCAAACCATGCTTGGCTTGGCCAGCGCGGGTGAGCATCAACTCGCACAACGGATAGCGGCAAATCATCTAGAACATCTTTACTGGGTATACCGTCAAACCAACACGCTGTACGAAAACTACCAACCTGAGGCAGTGGCCAAAGGGGTGAAAGCCCGGCCAGATTTTGTCGGTTGGACTGGTGTAATCCCTATTGCAGGACTCATCGAACACATACTTGGCATAGAAGTTAATGCCCCCCAAGATAGCCTGACGTGGCGCCTGACATTAAGTGAACGGCACGGCATTCGCCAACTCAAATTTGGCGACAACCTTGTGGATCTAGTAGCAGAAGATCGCCTAACCGCCGATTCAGGGGCTCGCGTCACCGTTACCAGCGATAGCCCCTTCAAATTAATCGTTTATCTCGCAGACAAACCTCATTCATACAATATTCACGCGGGAAAAACCGAACTGCAAATCGGAAATGTTGTGCCCTACCTGCATGCCGAAGGGCATGTGCACAAAGGCATGGAAGAGCAAGCTTTTGGCAGTGAACAACAACCTGCGGTAATGCAGTTATTCACCCCCTCACAATCGGGAAGTCTAATGGGTATAGATATTAAAATTAGACCCATATTACTAACGCAATACACACCTGATTTGATCGCGAGTTTGTACGAACTTGAAACACCACAATCGGGATTATTATCGCTCCCTAAAAAAGCATTGACGCAGCGTAAAATTCCGAGCCAGTCACTGGCTAACTTTTATCAAATATTGCACTTGCCTATGGATAAGGTAGCGATTCAAGCAGGAAAAACTTACGCACTTGTGTTGAACCCACAAACCCCTCAAGCCTCAGCGCAATTCGCGTGGATTACAGGAGCAGAAGTTTCACCCAGCGGCTATTTTGCGCATCAACAAAGCAGCACATGGACAGCTGATTTCACTACGGGTGATGCGTGGATGAAATGGTATTGGGTAACTAAAAGCTATCGCAGACAATAAACATTCGCTGATTTGGCAAAGAAACTGCCATCTACCAACGACAGCTATCACTTTAAGTATCATCGTTAACTGGGAATAAAAATTATTTTATTTGCTTAATAATTCCACACGGTTCGACTCATCAAAAAACAATCCTACTGACCTTAAAATACTAACCAGGTATTCACTATGTTAAAAAAAATTGTGGCGATAGCATCGGCAAGCCTAATCGCCACTTATGCCAATGCCACTCCGTTTGGGTATAAGGACTTTTCTAACGCCCCAAGCCCCTATGCTCAAGCAGAGCACGAGACTGGCGACTGGCAGCGTTTAGGCATGAAATACAATCTTGATGATGGCGTCACTTGGTCCACAGATGGAGCCCAAAGTTTTGGCCACAATGATTTAACTATTGGCTCCACCGTAACGTTTAAAGTTGATCTTTACTCCCACAATATCGGTGGCCACATCTCTGACCCAGTTCGGCTATGGCTAGACTGGAACGCTGACGGCACTTGGTCAGACGATGAAATGATTTTTTCTGATAAATACAAAAAAGCATCCATCGACCGGGATTACTGGATTAAAGGCACGCCCGATGACCCAACGCCTGCTGGCGCAAATCCGTGGAATAGTCGCCAATGGACGAACGGCAACGCCGGAGACTGGGTAAAACTTGAATAC
>CAXAVL010000159.1:0-10401 GCA_963971905.1 uncultured Cellvibrio sp. | reverse complement strand
TTGGCAAACACCTCCAGGTGCACTAAATGGCGGGTATAAACCAAGGCATCCAAACTCAACCGGTGCTGCTTCATCGCCGCAAGCGCTGGCTCCAATTCCGGGCGCAGAATCCAGTCATCCTCTGGCAACCCTTGCAACATGGGGCGCAAACCGCGCAGTTTGGGGTGTTGCGCCAACTGGGCGATACGCGCTGGCGCGCTGGGCGAGGCCAAATCCACCCAGCCCACTACCGCCTTGATGAAATCCGATTGCTGCGCAAGCGTTAATAAATAGTCCGTATCCGCATCGCTAGGCTGCGATTGCACCAGCACCGAGCCGGTGACTCCAAGGCTCTGCGCCAGTGGCAGCAAGTCCTCCAGCCCAAAATCGCGGTAGATCGCGGCGAGCTCGGGCGTTGGCCAAGTGCAATCATGCTGGCCGAGCTGCCAACAATGCTGATGTGCATCAATCACTTGAGTGCCACCTCGGCCTTATCGCAGCGCCGGGCATAGAGTGCGATCACCACAAAACACACCAGCGGCACCGCGACTGCCACGTGAATCGAGGCCATATCCGATATAAACCCCATCACCGCCGTCAGTACTGCACCGCCAATAATCGCCATAATCACTAGCGATGAACCCACTTTGGCCAAAGCGCCGAGGTTTTTAATACTTAGGGCAAAAATCGTGGGAAACATCAGCGACATAAAAAAGCTGGTGGCCGCCAGTGCAAGCAAACCGGAATGGCTGGGAACAAGAATGGCATAGGCACACAGAGCAATATTCGCCAGCGCATAAACCCACATTAACCAAGCGGCTCGGAAGCGCATCATGAGTGCAGTGGCGACAAAGCGCCCTACCATAAACACTACAAGTGAACCCATCAGATAACTGGCGAGGGTTTTCTCTCCCGTTCCCGGCACCGCCTCTTGCCCGTAACGAATCAAAAAACTCCAGATACAGACCTGCGCGCCCACATAAAAAAACTGGGCAGCCACGCCAAACATAAACTCGCCCTTGCGCAGCAGGGTTTGGTAATCCGCCCAACTGCCCAGACCATCGGCGGCGGCCTCGTCTTTATCGATGCGGGGAAACTTAACGATAAACACCAGCAGCGCCCAGAGCAGCACCAGACAACCAATCGCCAGATAAGGCCCTTGCACCGCTTGGGATTCAAACTGGTAAAACTGCTCCAGCTGTACCGCACTCATCGCCCCCAGTTCTTCCACCGTTGGCTCATGGCCGGAGAGGATAAATTCGCGCCCAATCACAATCCCCGCAATGCAGCCAAACGGGTTAAACGACTGGGCAAAATTCAAGCGCCGTTCGGCGGTGGCCGGGTCACCCATAGCAACAATCAGTGGATTGGCCGAGGTCTCTAGAAACGCCAAGCCACTGGCGATCACAAACAGTGCGCCGAGAAAGAGCGCATATTCGCGCTGCGCGGCTGCGGGATAAAACAGAAAGGCGCCAAAGGCATAAAGCAGCAAGCCAAATACCACAGCGGCTTTATAGCCAAACCGTTTCATCCAGAGCGCTGCGGGAATGGAGAAGACAAAATAGCCGGTATAGAACGCGGATTGCACCAGCCCGGCTTTAAAGTCGGACAAGGTAAATACCTTTTTAAACTGGGTGATAAGAATATCGTTGAGGTTATTGGCCATGCCCCACAAAAAGAACAGGCTGATAATCAGGATCAGCGGCAGCAGCAAGCTGGCCGACTTAGGCTTGTTATCCATTAAAGCTCCACATTGTCATTATTAGGATGGAGATTGCCCATTATCGATCAGGCTTAAATTGACTCTAGCAACGCATCTTCAATACGCCACACAGATTGCATATAAAAAATAGTTTACACATAAAAGATGCTAACATAGAGTCAATCAAACTATAACATTTTTTTACACTAGGTTAATCCCCATGATCCTCGCCAATATTGACGACTATCGCACCCTCGCGCGCAAGCGCCTGCCCCGTTTTTTATTTGAATACATCGACGGCGGCGCCTTTAGCGAAACTACCCTGCGCAATAACCAGCTCGACCTGCAGCAGATCGCATTGCGCCAACGGGTGCTACGCGATGTCTCCAGCATCTCCACTGCGACAACACTATTCGGCCAAACATTTAAGCTGCCGCTGGGTTTAGCGCCGGTTGGCATCGCCGGGTTAAACGCGCGGCGCGGTGAAGTGCAAGCGGCGCAGGCGGCGGAAGAAGCGGGCATCCCCTTCTGTTTATCGACCGTATCGGCTTGCTCGATTGATGAAGTGCGCGCCGGGGTCAACCAGCCCCTCTGGTTTCAGCTCTATATGATTCGCGACCGCGGTTTTTTGCGCGAAATGCTCGCTCGCGCCAAGGCCGCAGGCACCAACACCTTGTTATTTACCGTGGACATGCCAGTACCCGCCACCCGCTACCGCGATATGCGCTCGGGTTTATCCGGCGGCAGCCTGCTGCAGCGCAAGCTCACCCGCGCCGCACAGGTACTCACCAAACCTCATTGGGCATGGGATGTCGGGCTGCTGGGTCGCCCGCACTCGCTGGGCAATATCGCGCCCATCCTCGGCGAAAAAGCCGGTATCGACGAATTTTGGGGCTGGTTAGGGGCAAACTTTGATCCCACCGTCACTTGGGCCGATATCGACCGCATCCGCGCCGAATGGGATGGCCACTTTGTCATTAAAGGTATTTTGGATGCCGTCGACGCCAAACAAGCGGCCAGCATCGGCTGCGATGGTTTGATCGTCTCCAATCACGGTGGCCGGCAACTGGATGGCGCGCTTTCATCGATCAAAGCCCTGCCCCGCATTGCCGATGCGGTGGTCGATGACCTGAGCCTGATTCTGGATTCCGGTGTGCGCTCGGGTTTAGATGCAGTGCGTGCGCTGGCACTAGGTGCCAAGATGGTGATGATCGGCCGCCCCTGGGTTTATGCGCTGGCAGCGCGACAAAAACGCGGCGTGAGTGAGATTCTCGACATCTTCGCCAAAGAGATGCGTGTGGCCATGGCACTGTCGGGCTGTACCAAGGTTGCCGACATTAACGCTAGCATGCTGGAAAAATAGGCTGTGCTATAATGTGTACACCTGATCACAGTGCATTCACAATCACACAGTCCATTGCCAGTCGTGAGCAAACAATATGTCCACCACTATGACGATCCGTCTTGAGCCAGAACTCAAACGCCGCCTTGACCAGCTAGCCGAAGCGACCAACAGATCCAAATCTTTTCTGGCCGCTGAGGCATTACGCGATTTCGTGGAGTTAAATGAGTGGCAAATCAGCGAGATACAGAACGCGCTCACGGAAGCCGATGCAGGGAATTTTGCCTCTGAGGAAGCAGTCAGGGAAACGCTGAACAAGTGGGGCGTTGATGCAAATTAAGTGGCTGAATAAAGCGCTGCAAAATCTCAATGACGAAGCTGAATATATTGCCCAAGACGATCCCCAAGCCGCTCGACTAGTGGTGCAGCGTATAGTCGCTGCGGTGAATTTGTTAGCCGACACCCCCGCCCTGGGGCATGCAGGGCGAATCCATGGAACCCGCGAACTGGTGATTCCCGACACGCGCTACATAGTTCCCTATCGCGTCAAACCGCAACTGCAAACCATAGAAATATTGCGCGTGTTCCACGCCTCCCGCCGTTTGCCCAAACGCTGGTAAAAAGCATGAAAGCGCCCTTCATTTACAATGACCGGATTTTTATTCTGGCCAGAAAGTGGTACATACTGGCAATCTCTATTCGCCGAGCTTGAACCTAATGCGCGATATCAAAAACATCGACTTGAATCTATTAAAAGCGCTGGACGCTCTGCTCGATGAGCGCAGTGTCACGCGCGCGGCAGAGCGACTATCGCTTACGCAACCGGCGATGAGTGGAATGCTCACCCGATTGCGCGACAGTTTTAACGACCCGCTATTTGTGCGCTCGCAGCGCGGTGTTGTTCCCACCGAGCGCGCACTGGAATTGGCGGCGCCGGTTAAAAAAGTATTGGCGGAAATAGCCGTACTACTCACCCCCGCCGAGTTTGATCCACTCACCGCAAAAATGACCCTGTCGATCGCCGCAACCGATTATGCGTTGCAAGCGGTAGCCGTTCCTTTTGTACTGGAGTTGAAACAGCGCGCGCCGAATATTCGCGTAGCGTTACTGCCGATTGAAAACGAAAATTTGCATTCGCAATTGGAGCGTGGCGACCTGCAATTGGTGCTGTTAAGTCCAGCGAATAGCCCGCCTGATTTACATGCGCGCCGCTTGTTCGACGAAGAATATGTGTGCGTCATGCGCGACGGACATCCCGCCGCAAAAACACCTTTATCGCTCGATGAATTTTGCCGCCTCGAACACGCCCTTTTCTCTTACAACGGCGGATGCTTTAGTGGCGCCACCGACGAAGCCTTGGCGAAAATCGGCCGCGAACGGCAGGTGATGCTATCGGTAAAATCTTTTTTGGTGATGACCAATATCGTCCGTACCAGCGACCTGATTTCTGTCGTGCCCAAACGTTTGGTTGAACACCTCGATGGGCTGGCAATGCAACCAACCCCGCTGCCGGTGGAAGGTTTCGCGCTGGTCGCCGCATGGCATGAACGCACCCATAAAGATCCAGCGCTGCGCTGGGTTCGCGATCTGTTATTTGAGTTATTTATTGCCAACTCGCTAGACCTAAACTAGCCAGGCAAACCCTAGTTAACATTTGACAAGCTCACCCGGATTAACTCACCTCACTAAGTCTCCATATCTCACCACCTAAAACAGCCAGATATAAGTTTTGATGATGGCAACCATAAGGAAATAGAAATTTTTATATACCTAAAGAGCGGTTACTCTGCGCTCCACCCGTTTGATTCTACAAACACTTGCAGTAAATCCCGTTTTCTTTGGAGACAAAAATGTCCGCACTCTTTACCCCCTTTAAACTGAAAGATATCGAATTGCGCAACCGCATCGCTGTGCCACCTATGTGCCAGTACAGCGCCATCGACGGTTTAACAAACGATTGGCATCTCGCCCACTACACCAGCCTCGCGCGCGGCGGTGCCGGATTAGTCATAGTGGAAGCCACCGCCGTATCGCCCGAGGGCCGCATATCACCCGGCTGCTTGGGGCTATGGAGCGACGAGCAGGCGGAAGGCCTCGCCCAAGTCGCCCGTGCGATTAAAAAAGCGGGCGCTGTTCCCGGCATCCAGATCGCCCACGCCGGGCGCAAAGCCAGCGCCAATCGCCCTTGGGAAGGCGATGACCATATCGCCGAAAACGATCCGCGCGGCTGGGAGACAATTTCACCCTCGCCTATCGCCTTTGGTGGCGGCCTGCCTAAGACTCCACGGGAAATGAGCATTGTCGATATCAAACGCGTCTGCGCTGATTTTGCCGCGGCCGCCGAGCGCGCCCGCGCAGCGGGATTTGAATGGTTGGAATTGCACTTCGCCCACGGTTATTTAGCGCAAAGTTTTTTCTCGGTACACGCTAATCAACGCACCGACGAATACGGTGGCAGCTTTGAAAACCGCAGCCGCTTTCTACTGGAGACATTCGCAGCGGTGCGCGCAGTTTGGCCGCAGAATTTGCCGCTGACAGCGCGTTTCGGAGTGATCGAGTTTGATGGGCGCGATGAAAAAACCCTCACCGAGTCAATCGAGCTGACCCGACGATTGCGCAAAAATGGCTTGGATATGTTGAGTGTGAGCATTGGCTTTTCTACACCCAATGCCAATGTCCCTTGGGCGCCTGCATTTCTTGCACCTATCGCTGAGCAAGTGCGCAACTCTGCGGATTTGCCAGTGTCATCGGCCTGGGGTTTCAGCACTCCAGCTTTAGCGGAACAGGCAATCGCCAATAAACAGTTGGATGTAGTAATGATTGGTCGCCCACACCTCGCCAACCCGCATTGGCCATATCAAGCGGCGCGCGACTTGGGCATTGAACAACCGACATGGGTTTTACCAGCCCCTTATGCGCATTGGCTTGAGCGCTACCGCACTGAATAGGTCCAGCACGGCAGCGATTGAAGCGGCAAGCTACTCTCCTACTGTTTCAACCGCTGCCACCCCAGCCACAGGTGCGGTTTTACCCAAGGTTTTGATATCCAACCAGAGCTCAGGGCGATCCAAGGGTGTCTCTTTGGGCAGGGTTGGGTTGTTTAGATGAAACTCCAGACGCTGACTTAAATTGGCCTTTTCCAAGACATCCTTCACCATGGGATCATTAAGAAAGACCTGATCAAAACTGCCGTCGGCAATGGCGCGGTTTAACCCCAACTCCAAGTCTGCCGCCAGCTTGGTATTTTTCTTACTGGTAAACAAATAAAACGGCATGCGGTACACCAGCATAATGTGCTTTTCCACCGCCAGCGGTAAGCTCGCGTTGTTGACCAGCTCCTGCCAGGGCTCTTGTACTCCGCGCGGAAAAGCATCAAACCGGCCGCCATCTACCATGTAAAACAGGTTCTGGTATTTGTTGGTACGAATCACTTTCAAACCGTTACTCGCCAAAATATCTGAGTCAGCCCAAGTAGTACCCTGCCCAAAGGTAAACTGTTTTAAATCCTCAAAGGTTTTTACCCGGTCAAACTTGGCTTGCGAGGCAGGGTTAATAATAAAAATCCGATGTCCGAGCATGCCTTTATACAAAGGGATGCGTATCGGCAGCAGCCTGTCTTCCATTTCCTGATTGGTCGCGGCCCAAAGTAAGTCTGACTTGCCATTCGCGACATCTTCAATATTGCGCGCTTGGCTCACTTCCGCCTTATCGGCCTCAATTTTGTAGTCGGCACCAATTTTACTGAATGCCAATTTCACCATCTGCATGGCATAACGGCCATTGCCATCGGTTGCCTCATTGACGCGCAGCAAGGTTTGCGCTGAGATAAACGGCGAGCTCCCAAGGGATAACGCCAAGACGGCAGCAAGCAAAGCCCTGCCGAAAAAAGAGTTGTTCATAAATGACCTATTTAACCGTGTTTGCCGTGGACTAGAGCTGCCCCCGCAAGTGGATGCGCTCCGTTTTTTTATATGTTGTGCCTATAGAGTGTAGCACTAGGAAAAATACGCCACGGCAATCATGACAGGTGAATGAACACCGCAAAGATAACCCGCCGATTTTGAGCCTCTAACGCAGAAGAGTGATGGAAATAGAGAAAAAAGCATTTCAAGTTATAAACAAGCGGCCATAATGGCAGTGTCATTCTGCAAATCGAATTCACCTAAATGGCTAGCGTTTTTAGTGCCGCCTCTATCCGGAGTTACCATGCCCAACCTACGGGAGCTTTTACCTCTTGTCTGCTGTATGAGTTTATTGTCTTGCGCGCAAACCCCCACCAGTACAACAAGCCCATCTAGCGCCGCAACTTCAGCAACATCTACCACTGTGATCACAGCCACAGCCGATGCACCGGTCATCACCCCGGCCCCCATGCTCAGCGAAGCCGAGTTTGCCAGCTGTATCCAAACTTTCTCTGCCGATGCAAAAAAGGCCGGTATCAGCGCGCCGACAATTCGCGCAAGCCTAGGCAAGGCTAGCCTCAGCAAACGTGTGCTGGAATTGGATCGCCAACAACCGGAGTTCACTACCACCTTTGCCGACTACTTTAATCGCCGCGTAACCGAACAGCGCGTGGCACAGGGGCGCGCACTTTGGGCAACGCATCGCGCACTGCTGGATCGTGTTGAACAAACTTACGGTGTACCGGCACCTTACCTGCTTGCCTTTTGGGGTTTGGAAACCAACTTCGGCGGTTATTTTGGCAATATGAAAGTGGTCGATTCCCTCGCCACCCTCGCCTGCGATCCGCGCCGCAGCACCTTTTTTACCATCGAATTAATGAACGCCTTACGCATTCTCGATGAAGGTGATATCGCCCCCGACAAGATGCTCGGCTCCTGGGCTGGTGCCATGGGCAATTTCCAATTTATGCCCTCGTCTTACTTAAAAAATGCCGTGGATTACGATGGCGATAACAAACGCGACCTGTGGTATAGCAAAGCCGATGCGTTTGCATCCGCCGCGAAATTTTTACAAAGCTTGGGTTGGCTGGGCGATGAACGCTGGGGACGCGAAGTGAAATTGCCGCGCAACTTTCCGTTTTTAGAGGCGGGTTTAAAAAATCACAAAACGCTTACCGAGTGGAGCAAGTTAGGGGTGACTCGCGCCGACAACAGCCCGCTGCCGCAAGCGGAGATGAATGCCTCGCTTCTGGTTCCCGCAGGCCACCAAGGCCCAGCGTTTTTGGTGTACGACAATTTCAATGTGATTATGCGCTGGAACCGCTCGGAGTTTTACGCCATTGCCGTCGGCCAATTGGCTGATCAAATTGCCGGTGGCGGTGCGCTGTTGCAAACACCGCCCACCGATGCACCGCGTTTACATCGCCAGCAAGTGTTGCAATTGCAAGCGCAGCTCAATCAACAAGGTTTTGATGCAGGCACACCCGATGGCATTTTTGGCCCGGGCACACGCCGCGCACTCAGTGAATTCCAACACGCGCAAGGTTTAGTGGCCGACGGCTTCGCCGATCACGCCGTGTTAAAACTGCTGGGTATTCAAAGCGCATCGGGCAGCAACTAACACTGTGAAATTAAAATCGAAGAACTGGAGTCAGCACCGTGGATTATAAAAAAATCAGCCAGACACTCGTTGATCTGCATACGCAATGGACAAATCTGCTGCAGGATTCAAGCACCTACTATCAGTTGCTGCTGGTGTTGGCGATTTTTTTATTTTCCTATTTAATCAGCCGGCGCATTCGCAAACATGTGCCACTATTTTCACAACCCACCAATGCGTCTACTGCCACGCTGCGCAAATTCAGCTCCAAATTAGGCGGTTTAATTTTCCCGCTGATCACCATCATCATCATGAGTATGGCGATCGAACTGAGCAGCCAGATGCTGGGCAAATCCTGGCTGATACGCACTGCACTGGTTGCTTCATTATTGCTGTTTTATAACACGCTGATTCGCGATTACATCAAAAACGATTTTGTCGCGTTTAGTTTTCGCTGGGTGGGTTTGCCGCTGTTGTTTTTACACTGGGTGGATTTACTCGACCCTACTATCGCCATTCTTGAAGCCATGCATGTCACCGTCGGCAATATCAACGTGTCGGCCTATGGTGTAGCCAGAGTGATTGTATTTGGCTCGCTATTGTTTTGGCTCGGGCGCATTTCCAGCACCACCGGTCAGGAAATTATTCGGCGGCAAGAAAAGTTGGATTTCAGAACCAAAGAAGTCTCGGCAAAATTATTAGAAGTCGCGATTTTTATTTTATTTATTTTATTGCTGCTGCAAGTGATGGGCATCAACCTCACTGCCCTCGCGGTCTTTGGCGGCGCGCTCGGTGTTGGGCTGGGCTTGGGTTTACAAGCCATCGCCTCCAATTTTATTTCCGGCATTATTCTGTGGACGACTATATCGAGCTGGAAGATGGCAGAACCGGCGTAGTACGCGAACTCACACTGCGCTCAACCACACTGGAAACCTTTGATGGCAAAGACATCATGGTGCCCAACGAACGGTTTATGACCGAAAGTTTTACCAACTGGACGCACAAAAATAAAAAGCAGCGCTACCGCGTCGATTTTTCCGTGGCCTACGACACCGACATTCGCAAGCTGGTGGAAATTATTAAACAAACCGTTGCCTCACACGAACAAGTGATCAGCGGCGACGATGTACCTTTTGAAGAGCGCCCCGATTGTGAAATCAGCGGTTTTGGCGAGTCCGGCGTGAATATGTTTGTAGAATTTTGGATGTACGGCATCGACGACGGCAAAAATCGTGTCGGCGGAGATTTGCTACTAATGATTTTTGAAGCCATGCGCGAACACGGTTTTCAAATTCCATATCCGCAGCGCGAAGTGCGTATCCTCAACGAAAAAAATCCCAACTAATCAGCGCTGGAATTTATTTTTTCTCCACAATCACCAGGGCGATACCACCCAGTATCGCCATTGATGCCAATACCAAGCGCAACGTGAGCGATTCGCTGAGCAACATCACGCCGCCCACTGCGGTAATCATTGGCACACTCAATTGCACCGAGGCAGCAGTTGTCGCCTTTAACGCGGGCAATACGCCATACCAAATAGCGTAACCAACACCGGACGCTAAAGCGCCAGACAAAATCGCATACACAATTCCGGCATTGCTTAAGATTGCGCCGCTAAAAAAATTATCACCAAAAAACACGCTACTTTGCAGCAATAAGATTAACAAGACTGCCATTGGAATCGTGCGCACAAAATTTCCCGCAGTCACCTGCAGTGGGTCGCCAACCGCTTTGCCGCGCAGTGAATAAATTCCCCAGGCAACACCAGCTCCCACCATTAACAGTGACCCCCATAACGGCGGCGCGGAAAATCCTGGCGCAAGCAGTACCACTAAACCCACCAAAGCCAATGCAAGACCTACACGCTGCAATC
>CAXAVL010000158.1:0-10429 GCA_963971905.1 uncultured Cellvibrio sp. | reverse complement strand
AGCCAACCCGCTGTGCCACCGCCGACAATGACAATATTGGATATTTTATTATTCGTAGGCGACTCGCCAGTAATGCATTAAAACTAAATAAAAAGGGCCGCTGCGAAGCAGCGGCCTAAAAATCATAGCGGACAAAGGCTATGAGTTGTTCACCCGACACTAACTACATTAAAAGCTGGCACGCACACCCAGAGCCCAACGGCGACCACTGTCTTCTACTAACAATAAGTGGTTGTCGTAACGGCCGCGTTTATGAGTGTATTCCTCGGTGAGATTAATGCCTTCAACAAATACCGTAATTTCATCGGTAATATCATAACTCGCGCTCAAATCCCATTGCTCGTAATCTTCCACAATAGTGGGGCCATTGCCGTTGCTTTGCGTCAGTGATTGCACAAACTCACCGCGCTGATTGTAGGCCAAACGAATTTGTACTGGACCTTGTTCATAGAAACCAACCAGGTTCATTGAATCACTTAAACCGGTGAGCGCAAATACTTGGGTGACATCGGCTGGGTCAAGTTCTGCATCGCTATTTACTAGCGTTGCGTTAAACATCATGCCAAAACCCGATTCACCAAAGGTGTGTTGTACGCCGAGTTCTACACCGTCTACGGTTGCATCTTCACCATTATTCGGCAGAGTATTTTTAAATACCGCGACTGAATCATTGGCATCCGCTGCGCCGGTATTGTTGCCGGTGGATGGATCTAACAACATGCTGCCGTTAGGCAGGGTAAACGTTTTATCGGCAATCGAATTGACAATAAAATTCGCCACATCTTTTTTGAAGTAACCAGCAGACACATAACTCGCATCGCCGTAATACCATTCCCAACTTAAATCAAAGTTGTCTGACTCAAACGGTTTGAGTGCTGCATTGCCGCTGGTGGAGGTGAGGTTACCGCCTTGACGTGTGGTGGTAATTACTGTGACTGGCGCCATACTGGTGAGTGTAGGGCGCGTTAAACTTTTTGATGCGCCCATGCGCACTACCATGTCATCAGTAATGTCTAGCTTGATGCTCATATTCGGCAAAATTGCATCGTAACTATTATCGACATTAATCGCTTGCGCGGTGCCGAATTCAGCGAGCATTTCTGTTTCGTCCAAAATGCGCAAGCCGGTTACCGGCGCTTCAGTGCCAGTGACAGTGACATCGGTAGTTTCAACGCGCACACCGCCAATGGCCGAAATAGGCATACCGTTCAGTTCGCCTGCAAATTCCGATTCAAGGTAGAACGATAGCGTGTCTTCTTTTACCACAAATGAGTTGTCGCGTTTGACTGCGTCAAAATTTTTGCCGCTGGTACTTTCCAGATAGGCAAATTGCGCTTCGCCATCGTGAGCGAGCCATTGTGTTGGCATGCGGCCGCTACCGCTCACACCACTGAGGAAGTCACTGCCTGCATCAAATACATATTGCATATCGGCAGGAATAATCGGTGAATCAGGGTAGCCACAATAGGTACAGTGAATGCCTACACCTTCATTATCCCAGCGATCCAGAGCTTTTTCTTCACTGGAAAACATGGTGCCGAATTTTACTTTGACTAAACCGGAACTGCTGTCTTCGTCCCAGGTGCCGTCCATTTTAAATTGATTGACTTCATCTTCCACTGCCCAACCGCGACGCAGCATTACATGAGCACGACTGTTGTCTTTGTCGAGCAAATCACCTACACCAGCGGGTGCAACATAATTAGCCGCGCTTGGATCGCGATACGCTGTGCCGTTTAATTCTTGTTGTCCGGAAAAAATATTGGGACTGGCAGTAGCGAAATCGCTCGCCAAAGGCAGGATATTATTGTCTACCTGAAAACGTACCCGGTTGGCATAGCCAATCAGCGACAATTGATCGCCGCCGCCGTTATTGGCAGCGCGTTCTGCTTTGGATGTGGTGATATCAAAATTCAAGTTTAATTTGTCGCTCGCTTGCCAATCGGCATTAATACCAAACAGCGAATTTTTGGTAAGGCGATCAAATTTTTTCGCGTGCATATCGGTTGCCAAACCGACTTCCTGGCGTAAATCGATTACTGTGCCGTTGGCATCAGTGACTGCGTCAGTAATGTTCGGTGCGGTAAACCAGTGGCCGTATGAAAGCGCATTCGTTTCTACATCAAAATCGGAATAGATTGCATCGGTGGTGATGGTTAAATCATCGGTCGCGGCAAATTGCAGAACGAGTGATGCGTTGGTGCGGGTGCGTTCTTCAAAGGTGACTTTGTGATCATAATTGCGCGGTGAAAAAATCGTGGTGCCTGCAGGTACACCAGCGCCGCCATTTAATTCAGCTGTTGGTATGCCGACATTTTCCAGCCATCCATCCATTTGCGCTTGATTTAAACGGGTGTCGCGCTCTTGATGAGACAGTGCAAGCAGCACACCGAATTTGCCATCGTTGAAAACGTTGCTCACCAAACCGGAAACCTGCGGCGTGGTTTCTTCGCTATTTTCTTCCAGCGCTGCTTTAACACTGCCGGCAACTTTAAAATCGCCAATAGCAAAAGGGCGCGCCGTTTTTACGTTGACGGTTGAACCAACACCGCCCGATTGCATAGTGGCTGATGAGGTTTTATACACTTCCAAACCGCTCACTAATTCCGAGGCAACTGTATCGAAACTAAAGGCGCGGGATAAATTTTCAGTCGCCATTTGGCGGCCATTGATTAATACAGTGTTGAATTCCGGACCAAAGCCGCGCACGGTAATTAATTGGCCTTCACCGCCGGACCGGTCAATCGATACACCGGTAATTCTCTGCAATGATTCGGCGAGATTGGTATCGGGAAATTTGCCTATATCTTCTGACGAAATCGCATCCACCACACCGCCAGCTGCGCGTTTAACATCCATTGACCGCTGCAAGCTGCCGCGAATACCGGTCACCATTAATTCTTCGACTTGCTCGGTCGCGCCCGAGGGAAGGTTTGTGTCTTGTGCTATTGCCTGAGTGCCAGCAACCGTGGTGAGTAGGCCGATAACGGCGCTGAGTTTATTTTTATTGTGCATTGAATCCAACTCCTCGTGAGACTGATTGGTCGTAATGGTTAGCAGACCTTTCTCGTCAATCTTCACACTGAGTTGTGTATTCGCGACTAACAACTTTGCAGCTGTTTCGATGGAATAGCGCCCGATTAATTTATTTGCCGTTATTTTCGCTGCATCATCAAATGGAAATATCAGCGTAATATCGGCTTGCTCGGCAAACTCAGTGAGTGAAAGATCTGCTCGTTGCTGAGGTATGTCGAACTGGATAATTTTAGTGAGAGAATTTTTTTCTGCCCATGCAGACGTAGGCGCGCCTACCGCAAGGGCAAAAAATAATAACCGTAAAATTGCCTGCTCGTGTAACTCAGCCGCAAACTTCTTGCTTGCGTGCTTAATAGACGAGGAGCCAATTTTTTTCCGCCATATCAATGAAGACATTTGCACCGTGAACACTTTTTTGTGGTTTTATTGTGGTTCTAGCTGTAGTTGAATCTTGTGCCAGATGCTGTGGCAGGATTCTTTTGTTTAGGTTGTGGTCTTGGTTTGACAATGAAGCTTAAAGACTTGCACGCCAAGGAACAAGTGGTGGCATGATAAACATCTATATAGTCTGCTTGACTATCGATGTAGATTTATCTGTCGCCGACTCGCTAGCCTTGGCACCCAATAGAGAATAGTTGGATAATACGAATTTGCCCGCCACAGATGCTGTGGCGGGCAAATTATGAAGATGTATGAATCGAAGCGGGTAATTCGATGTTTATTGTCTGGCGCTCAAGCGGATTTTATGCGTGCCTATGCGCTGATTTTGAATATTAAAATTTTGTTCCAATGCGGAGAGTAATCCGTCTACATCGCCCGCTTTAAATAATCCGGCGATGCGCTCCTGTTTGATACTCTCATCTGCTACTTCAAATTGCACCGAGGTGTAGCGATTAATTTCTACAAGGGCATCTTCCAGTGTTTCGCAGCGAAAAATCAAATTGCCCTGACGCCAACTCAACTGCGCAATGATTTCATTTTCATCCGCTTTGGCGATAGTTTCCTGCGCTGTGCCCAAAGTTACTTTTTCACCTTTGGATACCGCCATTGATGAAGCAGGCAAGCGTTTTGCGACTATTTTTTCAAGGGTTTTTTGTGCTTCTTGTTTGGCCACTAACACTTTTCCGTCTGTTACCAGCAGCGCCACTTCCTGATCATTGTGAATGCGCACATTAAATGCAGTGCCTACTGCTTGCACGACTTTATTGCCCGCCACCACACTCAGTGGGCGTGTTTTATCGTGTGCTACTTCAATATTTAATTCGCCGCGCTCTAATAAAAATAAACGATGTGCTTCAGTGTATTTGACGATCACCCGGCTATTGGTATTCAACACCAGTAGTGAGCCATCGGGTAAGTTGACGTTGGAATGCTCACCCACTGCGGTTTCATAAACGCCTTCTACATTATCTTGCTCGCTGTGCAGCCACGCGAGCAGTGAGGTTTGTTGCGGTGTAATTAAATTCCAACTAAATACCAAGGCGACCAATACCAGCGATGCAGCAATCGCGCCGTAAAAACGCGGCTTGCGTACCGGTGCTGCTTGCGGCGCTTGAAATAAATCGGCAAGGCGCGCGAGGCTATCCATCTTGTCCCACAGCTTGGCCATTTCAAATAATACGGTGCGATGTTGTTCGCTGGCGGCGAGCCACTGTTGCAGCTCATGCTGTTCCGCTGCGGTTAATTGACGATCCAAGCGTGCAATCCACAGGCTGGCTTGATCGTAAATCTGTTCGCGGTTGGGGAAATCAATAATATTGCTCATGGTCTGCTCCTCTCGCTCGGAGCTGAATTTTGTTGCATGGGTTGCTGACTGTCGTTGCTGTGCAGGGCAGCCATAAATTGGGTGCAGCGTTTAATGCCGGTCGCTATGTGTTTCTCTACGGTGTTCTCACTAATGTCGAGTTTGATGGCAATTTCTTTTTGCGAATAGCCATACACTTTTTTCAGCACAAAGGCTTTGCGACATTGCAGCGGCAATTGCCGCACCGCCTCGCAAAAAAAGCCAAATTCCTGATTGGCGGCCACGCGGTCAAAGGTTTCATCGGCGCGGGTGGTAAAGCCTACCAGCGCCAAATCCAAATCGTCATCCAGGCTCACGCTCAGGCGCGTTTCGGCGCGCTTTAAATGATCCAGCGCCAGATTCTGCGCAGTGCGCAACATAAACGAGCGCGGAAACTGGATCTGCTCCGGCGTCTCTACCTGGCATACCCGCACATAGGTTTCCTGCACTATGTCTTCCACTTCTTTAGGCGGCACCAGCCGCGACACAGCGCGTGCCAGAGTGCTGCGCAGCGCCACAAAGACGTTGGCGATAGAGTCCTGTGTCGGCTCGTTTGTGCGTGCATCGTTATTGGGCTTGTTGTTATTGGACTTATTGTTGTTGGACATGGGCTTCAGCCACCAAGATAATTTCCTCATAGTCCATGACGATGCAGGATGAATATTCCGCCATACTAGCGGAATATTTTTTATCGAGCTGGATTGTTGGGTTATCAAAAGCGGAGAAGTTGAATCAAAATCGCATAGTCAGGATCGGCTATTAAGCTGCTGGTTCAACGTGTCATACAAACGAAAAACCACTGGGATACTGATGGTAGCCATCAAAATCGCCTTTGCTTAGGGGCACATCTGCCTGGCGGGCGATGCTGTAAACCATGCACAGGTGAAAGAAAAAATTTGGTAGAGCGTAGTAATTCAGATATTCATCGGCGGCTAAATTTAATTCGTTAAATCCGGCTTTATCCTGAATCCGCTCTGGCGGCTGATGGAAATCAGCGGCGGGAATCGCCTGCAGATAGGCGATGGTGTCATCCAGCTGTTGTTGCAATCCTTCATAGGTTTCCTGCGAGTTATCAAAACTGATGCGTTCGCGCCTGACGAGTGGGCAGCAGGTGCGCAGGGAAAAATTCGCGGCGGTACGTATTTGCGCCAGCAGCGGCAGCATGTCGCTGTGCAGGCTGGTATAAAGCAGTGCAGGGTTGTGCTGCTGATGCTCGGCAATTTTGTTCACAATCAGTTTGAGTTGCTTCAGGTAGTGAATAAAAATGCCGGAGGGATTTTGTTGCATAAAACCATCTCACATGTCTGGTTGTTAGTGAGTTAAAAATAGTTGAAGGAATTGCATCCGCAGGGATGCAATTCTTTGGCGGCTTCCCGAGTGAAAATTATTTCTTGCGGAACAACAAAGTTACCCGATTGGATTCACCAATCGCCTGATTTGCGGCTTTTTGCTCATCGCTAGTTCTTAAGCTCGGCGGTAAACGCCACACATTGTCGTCAGCTTGCGGATCGTCTTTGGGGTTTTTGTTGATGTCATGTTCACCCGCAAATTCAAATCCTGCCGCTGTCATTGCACTAATTAAACGCGAGCGTTTTAAATAACCACGGCTGCCATCGGCCCAGGCATCGGGTTTATCTTCGCTCATTGCGTGTTGCACTATACCGACTACGCCGCCGGGTTTTAATACGCGATGGGTTTCTGCCAATGCCTGTGTTAAATAATTTCCTTTTGCATCAAACCGTGCGAGGTTGTGCAGCGCGCGAATAAATAATACCGCGTCCACCTTGCCGGTTAATTCTGCTGGCAAATTGGCAAAGGTATAAGCTTCTGCCGCTGCGCCATTGGCACCCCCCCAGGTTTTTGCATCCACTGCCCATTGCGCTGGCCATGCCTTACGCCCATCAATAAATTCCGGTGTTGCCCAAGCGCCAAATTCCGGCCACATGGTGATGCTGTAATCCACCCCAATCAAACGCCCTTCTTTGCCCAGGTAAGGGAACAGAATTTGTGAGTACCAGCCTTCACCGGGCAGCGCTTCTATTACTGTATCGCCCGGTGTAATACCAAAAAATTCTAGGGTTTCCACCGGGTGGCGTGCGCCGTGACGAGCTTGGTGTTCGGCAGGCATGTTTTGGGCTATTTCAACCAAGCGCTGTTTGTCTGCGCTGCTGAGCGATGGGCTAGCGACCTCAGTTGCACAACCGTGCAGCAAGATGGCCGCAGCCAAAAAAGCAATTTTTTTCATGTCAGGATTCCTTTGTTGATGATAAAGCTCGGCAGAGTGTGCCAGCCAATGGCTTCAGCCAACAGCACGGAAGGATTATTTTTTGTTAAGGGCTTAACTGGGTGATATAAAAAAACTCGCCGGGGCGAGTTTTCTAATTGGTGTTTCGGCGCAAGTTTAGAAGCCGTAAAGCCTAAAACTGGCTACAGGTTTTGTAGCGTCGAACGGACTACAGGACGCATCAATAGTGCTCAGGCTGTAACCGCCAAACAAGTTTTTATTCGTGGTTACATAACCCAGAGTTACACCATTGCGCACGATAATGGGCGGCAGGGTGCTTGATGTATTGTTAGCACTGTAGGGGCCAAAGGTAGAGCCATAGGATGAGCTTTTGTTGCGCATGCTTCGGGTTGATGTGCTGCTACCATGGTCGCCTGCGGTTAAATAAATGGAACGCATTGCAAATTGGCTGCCGAAGAAACCCAGGAATATCGGTGCTTCTTCTTGCGAATAAACCGACGCCCCATCTAATTGATCGCAGGTCAGTGCAGACTTTAGTGGCGTATCTGCTTCAGTTGCCGTGTCTGAGGTATTGGAAACGTAGCCACCCGGTAATTCCATAAAACTCATTGCTGTGGATTCATAAGTTGACACTACAGAGAGGCGCCATTTGCCGGTACCTTTACCTAATGACCCAGATAGACCTTTCACAGCATTACCATTTTCCAAATCCTGTGAGCTAAAGGTAGCTGCTTGGTAGGCTTTCAGTCTCAGGCTGACGGAGCCATTGGGTGCATCTTTGCCGCCATCATCAATACCGCTGATTAAGAAGTCATTATCGTAACCGCTGTTATTGATGATACGTAAGCGGCTTTGTTGGTTGGCGTTGGAGCCTGGATTAAACATGGGAATCGCATGATAAATCCCGCCCAAATAGGCTTGGCTAGTGGCGTGCATAGGGCTTAGAAAGCCACTGGGGCTGCGGATATAACCCATCACCATAATGAGGTTGGAAGACGAAACTGTCAGGCGCCAGTTGCCAATACCTGGGCCAATGCCGAAAGATACGCCTTTGGACGAGTTACCATTTTCGATATCTCCAATAGTCAGCTGCTTGCTTTCGCCTGCGGTCAAGCGAATGTAGGTGAAGTCGGAGCGACCGGAATCATCGATAGCATCAATGTAAACAGTCGCGCTGGTAGAGCTGTCATTGACGATACGAATAAAACCCTGCTGATCCACATTCGTGCTCAGTGGTACATAGTTAAGTTTATAGTCTTGGGCAAAAGAGAAGGTGCTGCTGAACGACAACAAAACTCCAACACAGACAGATAACAGAAGACGCATACAAACTCCTTGGTTATGCGGAAGGTAGGTAGAAAATTGCGCGCATATTAACCTGAGTGGATATGGACGCCAAATAATAATTACTTGGCGAAACGATGTTGAACTGCAAAAAATGGTGTGTGTTGTTATAAGCGACAATTGTGTCGGGGTGATTTCGATGAGTGAGAAGCATAAAAAACCCGCCGAAGCGGGTTATTTTGGTTTTGACCGAATGCCATCCCTGATCTTGTTTTTCGCTTGCTGTTTAAATTAGTAGACCAGAGTTTGCATCGCGCGCGCTGGGATGTTTACGCTGGTTTCTCTGTCGCCAATATACAGGCGATAGTCGATGGCTGCATCAGTGCTGTTCATTACCACGGTAACTAATTGGTTGTTGGTATTCAGCCACGAAGTGGTTTGCAAAACGCTGCGGCTGGCTACGGCGCTGACGCGTTTGGCATCGGGGCGGATAAATTTGGAGAAGTGGCCGAGGTAGTAATAGGTCGGCGTGTAAATAAGTTCGCCGTTATTTTCATGGATTGGTGCGAAGCAGAAATTGCCAACATGGTTGGGCCCGCCGGTGTTGTCGAGCAGAATATTCCAATCAGTCCAGGCGACTGCACCTGAGTTGAAGTCGTTAATGATTGAATCTCCATAGCGCTCAGCATTGGGCCAGTAGTGGAAACGTTCGGCATTGAATTTTTCTACTGTGGCTTCGGTCACTAACAAGTTCAGATTGGGGTAGGCGCGATTCACTTCGGCTACGTTGCCGTACATTGGCTTGCCGCCCGCCCAAGTCTCATACCAGTGGAAGCCAACGCCCCACACATATTTTGCCGCTTCCGGATCATTCATGATGGTATTGACGCGATGCACAATTAAATCGCGGTTGTGATCCCAGACAATAATTTTTTTATCGCCCAAGCCTTCTTGCTGCATTACCGGGCCGAGATGATTTTTTAAAAAATCGCGCTCGTCTTCGGCAGTGTAAATCATCGACTCCCAGGTCTGTTTTGCCATAGGTTCGTTTTGAATGGTGATCCCCCAAATCGGTACGCCTTCTTTTTCATAGGCTTTAATAAATTTGGTGTAGTACATGGCCCAAGCGTGGTTGTATTCGGGCAGTAGTTTTCCGCCTTGTAACATGTTGTTAGTGTCTTTCATAAACGCCGGTGCGCTCCAGGGGCTGGTGGTGATTTCCCCTCCTGCTGCTTTGATGGCCGCTTTTAACATGGGTAGACGATATTTTTTATCGTGTTTGATGTTAAAGGTTTTTAATTCTTTATCGCCTTCTTCGATGTAAGTGTGGCTGCCGCTGGCGAAGTCGGAGCTGTGAATAGTGGTGCGCAGTAAGCTGTAGCCGATGCCGTCTTTTTTATCGTAATAGGCTTTGAGAAATTCGGCTTTTTTCTTGCTGCTTAATTTTGCAAAGGTTTCCGCGCTCGCATCGGTAATCGCTCCGCCAAAACCTAAGAAACTTTGAAATTGTTTTTGCGGATTAACGTAAATCGCAATTTCTGTTTCCAAATTTTGGGTGGCCGGTTTAAAACTGAGGGTGTCGGTCAGGCTCAGTTTTTTATCGCTATCTTTGGCGGTGGTGTAAACACTCAGGGTTTTTGCTGGAGTATCGGCAGCCAGCGCACCAACGCCGGGACTGGCAAGTGCGAGTGCGACGATTAATTTTTTAAGGTGTTTATTCATACTTGGATTCTCTCTTTTATTCAGGGTGGAAAGAGTTGCAGATTAAAAATAACCAGGCTGCCGCACGGCAGCCCGGTGTGTTGCTTACTGTTTTTTGATCTCAAACCAATTGATGTTCCACTCTTTGCCCAGCGAGCGGAAACGCAGTGTGTGGTTGCCTGCACTTAACGCAAATGTCGCACTGGTTTTGGTGACATAGGTTTGCCAGCCGCCGGTTGCCGCAACCGCTTGGGTATCGACTACTACATCATCGATCAGCACTTCAAACCCGGTGCTGCCGGTTTGGGTGGCGAGGCGATAATCAATGGCGTAATTGCCCGCAGTGTCGGCTTTGATTTTGAACTCGATAAAATCCCCCG
>CAXAVL010000157.1:0-10453 GCA_963971905.1 uncultured Cellvibrio sp. | reverse complement strand
TGAAGAGGCGTTTTTTCAGAGGCTCGAAAGTGTCTAGTAAAAGCTGGGAAGTCCACACTACAAAAAAAGTGATGTTCGGTGAATCCAAAGTGAACCCTGGCTGTGTCTAAGATTGGTCGTAGCGATATAAGTTATGAATTGAATCAGTATTTTCACCAACAAAATAGGACACTACATGTCGTTAAAATTATTTATTACAGCTATCACTTTATTATTCACCTCGTTCGTATTTTCTCAAACTGTTGTACCCAGCCCGCAAGCTTATGCAGGCAATACAAAGAAAATTCTCATTATTGCTTCAAACGTGACAGATATGGGTGACCCGGAAAAACACGAGGCAAGGAACGATCTCTGGGAGTACGCACCGCCCTACCATGTATTTGTTTCCCATGGATACGAGGTGGACTTTGCTTCACCGCTGGGTGGTGCCGTGCCGTTTATGAGAGATCCATTGGGAATCAGCAGCTATACCATCAAATATGAAGGATTCTTGAGCAAAGCCAACAACTCCTTGACGCCCAAGCAGGTTAATCCAGGCGAGTACTCAGCAGTGTTCATCGGCGGGGGCTATGGCAATATGTTTGATGTAGCCTCTAATAAAAGTTTGCTTGGCATCATCGCGAAAATTTATGAAAGTGGCGGTGTAATTGGAAGCGTTGGCCATGGGGCTGGTGCCTTTGCGAACGCAGTGCTTGCAAATGGGCAGCCTCTGGTAAAGGGTAAACGCATTGCAGGTTTTCCCAACTCAACCGAAAAAGAAAAGGACTGGGCAAAACAAGGGAGCCTACTGCCTTTTTTAGTTGAAGATAGACTCAAAGAAAAAGGTGCGATTACAGTGAACAAAGACAATATTCCAGACAAGCATGATGTCATTATTGATGATCGTATTGTCTCGACTATGTTCCTGCCATCTGCTGCATTGGTTGCGAAAGAAATGCTTATTGTGTTTGAGAAAAACGGAAAACCTAATAAATCTAAATAAACTACGAAAAAGTATAAAGAGCGACTGCGGTAGAAATCTGATCAAATTACCTGATCTGCTTCCACTACCGACCGGAGTAAGCCCTATGGCGGCTTGCTTCGCTAAGCGCGCCCTACTTCACAGGAAGGCGCCGCACTCAGTACATTTGTTAGCTAACCCCCCAACAACCGCTGCATTTCTTTACGCACCACTGCATAACATTCACAGGAGGATTGCTCCAATCCTTTGCGATTAATAACCGACATGTGCCCGCGCCGGTAGCTAATGCAGCCTATGCTTTGCAAACTAGCAGCGGCTGCCGTCACACTTTCACGCCGCACGCCAAGCATATTGGCAACTAATTCCTGGGTGAGTACAAATTCACCTGAAGTAATGCGATCCAACATAAGCAATAGCCAGCGGCTGAGTTGTTGTTCCACTGAATGATGACGATTGCATACCGCAGTTTGGGACACCTGCGTAATTAGCGCCTGAATGTAACGCAACAACATTTGTTGAAATTTTTCATTGCGGTTAAATTCTGTTTTTAACTGCGCTCGCCCCAAGCGGTAGGCGTAACCACTGGTGTGTACCATGGCAGAACTGGGCGTGGTATTGCCACCGGTAAATAAGGTGATTCCCACCATACCTTCATTGCCTACCCCAGAAATTTCTGAAGAGGCACCCGAGGCGGTTATATAGTGTAACGATACAATTGCGCTGGTAGGAAAATATGCGTATTGCAATTGTGTATTTGGCTCGTAAAGCATATCCCCAAGACGCAAGGGCACTAATTCCAAATGCGCTAATAATGGTTCTCTATCAGCAGCAGACAAAGCACCTAATAGATAATTCAAACTGGGGTGCTGAGCTTTTTCAGCAGCAACTACCATAGGGTTGCGCACGACCGGATTAAGAACTGGCGGTATTGTTGATATTGACATTGCTATACACCATTTTTTTGCATTCCACACCTATGCCGCGATAGCCAATAAAACGACATGCTTGATCAAACATGGGCTCACCACTCACACGGTAGTGGTGTTGAGTACCATCGGGATAGGTGCGGCTCAGTGCAAAATCAATAAAAGGTTGGCGAGCTTCAATCGCCGCGTGTAATTGCGCGCGCTCGGCTGCATCCCAACCATCACAACCATCATCTTTGGTACTACTATCGAGAGCATCAATACGAATGCCGAGCATATCCAACACCGGGCCGGATACTTTAGTGAAATAACCGCGCTCGTCTTGCTCCCAATACCAGTCAGATGCCAACTCAGTCAGGCTGCGAAAACGCGCTTCACTTTCACGCAATTCTGCAGTGCGCTCGGCGACCGTAACCTCCAGTAGTCTGTTGTGTTCTTCCAATTTTTTATACAGCAAACGTACTTCCAACATATTTCTGATGCGAGTTTTCACCTCGATTAAATCGAAGGGCTTGCTGATAAAATCCTTCGCGCCCGCTTGCAGCGCGCGCAGTTTATGCGCGGGCTGCGCAGTAAGCACAATCACCGGTAAATAGCTATCAGTAATACTGGTGCGCAAACCGGCCATGACTTCAAAACCATCCAAACCGGGCATTTGTAAATCGAGCAGAATTAAATCGTATTGATGCTGACGGTGCAGGGCGCAAACTTCCGTTGAGTTAAGCGTTGCCGTGACATTGCTGTAACCCGCCTCGCTCAGCAGCTGCTCCAACAATTGAAGATTGGTGAGCTGATCGTCGACGATCAAAATTTTAGCCTTAAGTAAATCCACAGTGGCGAGCGTCATAGCGATGAACCTGTTGGTACTGCTGACGCAGGATGCGTGTCAGCATATTTGAGTGTGAGATCGAGCGTATCCATAAATTCATTCACTTTAATGGGTTTGGTGAGGTAGCGAAAAAAACCTGCCTCTAACCCCTTGGCTATATCGCGCGGCATTGCATTAGCGCTAAGCGCGACAATTGGAATATGTTTGGTGGCAGGATCTTTAGCGAGAATAAGTAACGCAGTAATACCGCTGATGCCGGGCAAATTAATATCCATCAAAATCATATCGGGTAAGGCGCTGCGCGCCAGTGCTACACCTTCAAGACCATCGCGCGCGGTAATTAATTTAATATCCGGACGCCGTGCAATCAGATCTTCCACCAACATTAAATTCGCAGGGTTATCTTCTACATAAAGCAGTAGATGCTGTGCCGCGCCAGAGTGGCGATAGGTTTTAACCGGCTCTCCCATTATTTCATCCGCATCCTGCACCCGGGTATTGGTTAAATCCATTTCAAACCAAAAGGTACTACCTTGGCCAACCGTACTTTCCAAACCAATAACACCGCCCATTAATTCAACCAATCGCTTGGCCATTACCAACCCTATGCCGGTGCCCTCTTCCGTGTTGGCCTCTTGCCCAAGCCGATTAAATGGCTGGAATAATTGTTCGATTTGCTCAGGCGCCAAACCTGAACCTGCATCTTCAACTGCGATGCGAATGCGCCCCGGGATTCGCTCTTCACAGGTTACGACCACAGTGCCGCCAATACTGTTGTATTTAATGGCATTGGAGAGCAAATTAATCAGCACTTGTTTCACCCGCGTGCGATCTGCTTTAACAAAATGTCGCATACCCAACGGCGGAAAAGTCACACTAATACCGCGCTTGTGCGCTTGCGGTTCAATCATCGCTGCGCACTCCAGCATCACATCGGCCAAACCCATAGGTTCAAGCGAGAGCGATAATTTTCCCGATTCAATTAATGCGAGATCAAGAATTTCATTGATTAATTCCAATAGATACCAACCCGCTTGCAGTATCTGCTCGATACTGCGCTTTTGCGTGGCCGTTGGTGGTGGATTGCCCGATTCAATCAACTGGGCAAAACCCAAAATTGCACTCAGTGGTGTGCGCAATTCGTGGCTCATGCTGGAGAGAAAATCCGATTTGGCGAGATTGGCTTTTTCTGCCACTGCCATCGCTTGGGTTAATTTCAATTCAGCCTGTTTGCGCTGGGAATTGTCGGTGCCAATTAATAAATACCCGATTAATTCATCGTTGTCGCGCAGCGGGGTAATCGACACTATCGCCGGAAAACGACTGCCGTCTTTGCAGATGTAAGTGAGCTCGTAAATATCTTCAATACCGCGCGATGCCTTGAACGCGAGCGCTTCAAAACCGGGTTTAATTTCAACCCCCAACTCCAGACTCAGCGCCTGTGCACGCTGTAACTCCTCCTGCGGATCGTGAATATCACTCGGAGTAATTTTATTAATTACATCCGCGGCAGCGTACCCTAATGTGCACTCAGCACCTATATTGAACAACTGAATAATGCCTTTCTCATCAGTCGCGATAATAGAGAAATTGGCACTATTCAATATCGCATTTTGCAATGCACCGGTTTTCAATAGCGCCTGCTGCCGCTTTATTTCACTCATAGCCTCAGCGCTGCGTGTATTGGTGGGGGAAACGGTATTCTCTTGCGCGTCATTCATGTACCAACCCCTAAAAATCACTAATGATCCAATTACACCCAGCATGGAACAATGCAAATAGCACATTCTCTTAGGCAACTGGGTATTATTAGGCTTTCTTACAGCCGTGTCCGTACGCTATCGAACCTAGAGAAGAATAGATATAGCAAATGGATAAGCCATAAAATTAAAAAAGCCAGCAGTTTGCTGGCTTTTTGAGCTTTCACCCCGTGCAGTTACACAATGTTAACAATACGGCGCAGAGAGATTACTTCTTGGGATAGGTAAAAATTACATTCACACGGCTATTATCTTGTTGACCTGCAACACTAGTGTTGTACGAATAACGACGCGTTTTACCAAAACCTTCCGCAGTCAAACGTGAACGCTCAATACCCTGATTAACAACCAGATAATCCACCACATTTTGCGCGCGTTTTAGTGAAACTTCCTCTGCGCGTGCCGATGTGGCCTGCAAGTTAGCGGTGTGCCCTTCAACTGTTGCGGTAACAGATTTATTTTCGCGCAAAAATTTTGCAACCTTGGCCAGCTCGTTGTGATACTCAGGCTTTACGTTGGCGCTATTAATATCAAATTCAATCAACATGCCCATAGTCACACGCGCCGCTGCGGGTGACAGACCTTCTATATCGTTAGCACAGGCGATAACCGTATTAATGCGGCGGTTTGCGCGCTTGCCATCTTCAGTGGCGTTGCTCGCAACCGGGCGTGTATCACCATAGCCAACCGCTGAAATACGATTGCTCGCAATGCGTTGCTCGCGCACTAAATAAGCCATCACACTTTCAGCGCGATCGCGCGATAATGTTTGGTTCGCCGCTGGCGTGCCGACATTATCGGTATGGCCTTCAACCACGGCTTTGCTATCGGGATATTTTTTTAGAAAGGTACCGACTACAGCAAGCCGCTCTAAATCTTCACGCTGTATTTCGTCATTATTAATTTCAAATTGAATGTCCAGCATGCTGCAATATTGTTCGGTTAATTTTGCACTGCGTTTGGTCACCGGCTCGGCTACCACTCTGACTGGCGCAGCATTTTTCTCACCGAAACGATAGAGCGCACCGAGCGAATAGAGATTAATGCTGCCATTGTTATCCATCACGTCATTGATAGCATAGCGTTCCGCTTCAAGGCGCATGCCGAATTTTTGCGTGAAGTCATATTGCAGACCGCCACCCCACTTAAAATTCACATCGCGATTACGGCGATGACGATCAGTAACGATTACACCACCACTGCCTTGAAAGCGATCTTTTACTTCACTGTAATGCACCCCAGCACGCGCAAATGCCGATAATTTTTCAGTCATCGGCAAGGAACCGACCAAATCAAAATTAAAGCCTTTGGTTTTGGTTCTGGTTTTTAATGCGCCGACTTGATCTTTAACGGCACGCGAACCAAATTGACCCAAGTCAAAATATCCGCCCTCCAATGCAAAATTATCGTTTAATTGATAACCCGCAAATAACTTGTAACCATTATCTCGATGATCATCGGTAAGCGATGTTAAACCACCGCCGATTTCATTATTGGCAATTGCACCATCGTTAATACTTTCATCTGTCTGGCCGATGTTTAAACCGCCGTACCAATTAGAAGTGAGGTCGTATTTGTTGTCATCTTGTGCCAGCAACATCGGGCTGGCCACCATCGCTGCAACACTGATCGCCAATGCGAGTCGGCTAGGTTTCAACAGTTGTGCAGCAAATAAATTAAGTGATGTGTGTTGCATGTATAACTCCAGGAGATGTGCCGTCTATGATTGCGCAGTTTGCGCAGACTGACCTTAGGCTCAATAAGTTGAGCGGCTTCTTCGGTGGGTAGTATCGGAGTTATTACTAGACGGGTCGGTGCGCTGGCAAACGCACACCCTTTTATTTCACACGAGCTAAATCGTGTTTGACATTACACGGCGCCAGCCAAAGACAGAAAACTACAATTATGTGTGATCGCGCACCGACGACCCTTGACATGCACGACAAGCTAAGACGGTTAAGACCGCAGCCAGCTTCAGGCGCTTCATTTATATGAGAGACAATAGATTATTGGTTTTTGTACTGGTCTCAGCCACAAGTGCGTTACCATGGCGCATGGACAAGTTTCACCGCAGTTAATCCCCCCCACTTTATTATTGTTATTTTTGAGTTAACCAATATGGGCATCACTAAAATTATTGCCATAATACTGCTGAGCACCGGCGCAGCAAGCCTGCTCTATGCGGGCTTGACCTATACCAGCGAAGCAGAGAATAGCGCCCTTACATCACTCCAAACGAGAATGATGAAAGAACAAAAAATTAATATTCCCATCACCCTTGGAATTGGCTGCCTACTTTTTGGCAGCTTACTTTTCACCCTCCGGAACAAACTTTAACTCATTAAAAATACATTCTGAATTGGAGATAGTTAACCCACCCCAAAATTTTGTTAAGGTTCTTCTGGGAAAGTGAACGTTGAAATTAAAAAACTGAACATGGTGATTTAATCCACCAATAGTGTATGCAGCCCTGCAAACTAAACTAATAGGGCGACTTTATTGTCAATTTGTTCGAGACCGATTCCACACCTTCAATGGCCAATGCGATATGTAAAGCTCGATCCCGCTGATATTGGTTATTAACGAATCCAGTTAACACCACATCGCCATATTGCGCCAAAACAGCGATATTAAGGCCTGCCAATGTCGCGTCCTCAGCGAGCGCCAACCGGATTTCACGCGCCAGTTGCAGATCATTTAGTTCAACAGTGTCGGTAAACAATGCATCCTCCGAGCTGACAATAGCGCCAGCGTTGTTACAACCCAAGATACCGGCAACCAGCATTAACGCCGCAGCAACAGTTAATAAATGAGATTTTTTTTGACTCAACATTTATCTCGCCCTCGCCAACTAAAAATGGAACATTCAGTACAAGAGCGATTAAACTACCCGACATAGGCTGATTTCCGTGCGATAACTAACGCATTTATTGACGTAAATCTCGCCGCTCAGACTCACTGCAAAAAAAATAGCCTGACGTATTAGGGCAGTCGGTCACCAACCCATAGGCCACAAAGCCCACAATCAGTAACGCTAAACCCCCCAAAACCAATTTAACTTCCTTAGGCACATTCATTACTGTTTCCTCGTTCCAGCGTCAGTCTAACTAATTTTACGCAACCACTCGGTCAACACTTCGTTGACTAAATCAGGCAATGACTCCACATGTGTGTAAGACACGCCTCACATTGCGCCGCGCCGTTAGTAGTTTTACTGAGTTATTTTGCTGTTATGCAAGAGACATCTCTGTGCGACACTACACAGAGAAGAGGTAAGATTGCGACGAGTATGAGCATATTGTTTTGATCAGCGCTATATTTCACCTACACTAACCTGACCGGGACAGCATCAAACCATCTTGAAAATGACTAAACGATAATGTCAATTTTCTTTCGATTTCAGGTTAAGCGGAATGCAAAGATTTATTGGGGCAATGTTACTAGCAATTATGGTTATAACTGCGAACGCGCATTCGTTAGAGAAACCACTTCAAAAACCGCTGGTAATAACCCACAAATTGCCTGAATTCGGCGATTTAAAACGCAAGACTTTTGATCGGCAAATTATTCAACTCGCACTGGAAAAAACTCAAGGCAAAACCGGCGCTTTTGAAATGGTGCCTATCAATATCATTTCCCGCACCCATGCCATCACCGCGCTAAACCAAAACCGGTATGAAAACTTTGTCATGGCGCTGAGCTATGAAGATATTTTATTGGAAGAGGGCAACTTGATTTATATCCCTTTTCCAGTCGAGCTGGGCGCACTCAGTTATCGCATTTGTTATGCCAATGAACGCCTAAAAGATTCCATCAAGAATATTGATCAGCTAGAACAGTTGAAACCGCACAAGCTGGGGGTTGGTGAAGGCTGGTTAGACGCAAAAATTATGCAGCAGGCAGGCTTGCAAATCGTAACCGGGAGCAACATCACCAGTCTATTTCGCATGACCCAAGCGGGGCGCGCCGATATTTTCTGCCCCAGCCCCACCGAATATTTTCATGAGCTGGCAGTAGAAAAACAAACTGATCTGCAGCTGGATAATAAACTCGCACTTTACTACCCATTGCCAAAATTTTTGTTTGCGCACAAAAACAATCAAGCCCTGCTGGATCGCATCCAACAGGGGATTGAGATCGCTTATAAGGATGGCTCTTATATCAAACTCTGGCGCAGTGTGTACGTCAGAGATTTAAAACGCGCAAAACTGAATGAGCGGCATTTAATCAAGTTGGACAACCCATTTATTAGCACCCTGCCGGATGACTACAAACAGTATCTGTTTGACCCACTGAATCTTTAATTATCTTCCTTCAAAAAACCCCATTTAGCCTGTCTCTGTAACCAAACGTCGGGAAATGTAAAAACCGTTGCGGGCTTATTCCTTGCATACTAGCCTCAGGGCTTAATGCGCCAAGTTTCATCATGCCGGGTTATAAACGGCTTCCTAAGAAAACTGCGCCAATTCAATCAACCGATGGATGTCTTCATGTTTGCTCCTTTTAATCGCCTGTCGCGCGGCCAGCGCTGGTTAGCGGCTATCGCTCTTGTTGTGGTGTTATTGCTGGTGTGGTTTTTTGGTTTCCGCGAGGCGGCTGATAAACGACCGCCACCACCCAACCCCTGGATGGGACCAACACCGGTGCATGTGGTGAGCGTTACCCAGGAAGATTTAAAGGTACATATCAAAGCCATTGGCAGTGTAGTGCCACTCAATACAGTGACGGTGCGCAGCCGGGTAGACGGCCAACTGCTGCGGGTGTTGTTCGATGAGGGACAAGAGGTAAAAGCGGGGGATTTGCTCGCCGAAATTGACCCAGCCACTTACAAGGTTCGCCTTGCACAGGCCGAGGGCACATTGCAGCAAACTCGCGCGCAACTTAAAAACGCCGAAGAAGATTTGCGCCTCTACGAGCAACTGCTCACTAAAAACTCCATCGCCAAACAGCAGTTCGATAAACAACAAGCGCTGGTCGAACAATGGCGCGGTACCTTGAAAAATCACAGCGCCCAGCTGGATGATGCACGCCTGCAACTCTCTTATACACGCATCACCGCACCCATCGGCGGCCGCTTGGGTTTGCGCCGGGTGGATGTGGGCAATCTGGTGAAAACCGGCGATAGCGAGGGCTTGGTGACCATCACCCAAACCCAGCCGATTGCCGTGAGTTTTACCATTCCGGAAAACCAGTTAATGGCAGTGCGCGATGCCTATGCTGCGGCACAAACAGGCAAAACCCAGCTGAGCGTAGAAGCCTGGGATCGCAGCGAGCAACAGCAATTGGCCAGTGGTGCACTCACCACCCTCGACAATCAGATCGATACCGCCACCGGTACGCTGCGCCTCAAAGCCGAGTTTGATAACAGCGACGACCGCCTCTTTCCCAATCAATTTGTGAATGCGCGTTTACATCTGCAAACGCTCGATGGCGCCCTGACCATTCCCGCCGATGCAGTGCAATACGGCTCCAAAGGCACCTATGTGTACACCGTGATTGACGGTAAAGCGCAGATGCGCCCGATTAAAGTCGGCGCTCTGGAAGGTGACCGGATTGCGGTGCTGGACGGGCTTGAAGCCGGTGAACAAGTGGTGCTGGAGGGCATCGACCGCCTCTGGCCGGGTAAAGATGTGAAGGTCATGGAATAACATGAGTATCTCCCGCCCTTTTATCCTCCGCCCCGTTGCCACATCGTTGGTAATGCTGGCGGTTTTGCTCGCCGGCATTCTGAGCTATCGCCTGCTGCCGGTCGCGGCCTTGCCGCAGGTGGATTATCCGATCATTCAGGTATTCACCTTTAACCCAGGCGCTAGCCCCGATGTAATGGCGCGCACCATCACCGCACCACTGGAGCGTAGCCTCGGGCAAATCCCCGGCTTGAAGCAGATGTCGTCTACCAGCTCTACCGGCGCCTCGATCATCACTCTGCAATTTTCGCTGGAGGTGGATTTGGGTGTGGCCGAGCAAGAGGTGCAAT
>CAXAVL010000156.1:0-10607 GCA_963971905.1 uncultured Cellvibrio sp. | reverse complement strand
GGTCGCCGTCTTTCATTGCAGTAAGTACGCGGGCGTAGAAGTTAGCGTCGCGGTTGAACTGATCGGCAGCATCACCTGAGTCGGCGTCACCGCGCAGCATTTTATCTACGTTACGACCGATACGCTCGGCGCGCCAGGAGAGCAGCTGGGCTTGAATCGCTTGGTCGGCAGGTGAGCCGGATTCGAGCAAGATATCTACGATATTGTTGTGTTCAGTCTGCAGGGTAGGCAGGTTGTCGTTCAGGGTATTGCCCACGTTGTTGAGCGATACAATCAGGTCTTTGTTGGTCGCAATAGCCTGGGCGTTGGTTTTTACCCGGTTCCAGATGGCGCCAAAGCTATCGAACTCAGAGCTGAGTGTTTTTTGGGTGCGCTCGTCGCTGTTGCGCAACATATCCCAAGTGCCTCCCATGCTCTGTACCACACCGGTCAATTCACCAAAGGCTTTTTCATCGCCCGAGGTGGCATCACGTGAGAGCGAGGTCAAGCGATAGGCTTGCGCACGCAAGTCGCCCGCCTGTTGCAAATAGCGCTGGTCGTTGCTCTTGCCCTGGTTGATCAGGAACAGCAGTACCATCGCAGCGGCAAATGAAACCACCAGCAAGACCGCAGCGATAATAGTTGTCGGTTTTGCTTTGAAGGCGGCAATCTTTGAATCAGTTTTCATCTAAGCACTCCTAACCAGCGTTCGGTTTTATTTTTTCTATCCACTGCGTTTTTCACACTAGGTAAAAAACTTCAAATTGACTCTCAATCTAACATTTGGGCGTAATGGTTGTGGTCTATCTATAAGCTACGCTTTTGCCGCATTAGTAAAACGCGGATCTTCCGCCAGCAGGGCAGGACGGAACAGCGACCAGCGCTCCCCTCCCTGAGGATAACTACCGGTAACAAATGGCAAAATAGAGCTTGCTACAGCACCGGGCTGTTCACTGTATTCATCCATGGGAAAGTGTTGCATGCCAAACACTTGGTCGACGATAAGGCCGGAGTAGAGTGTTTCGGTTTCCAATATCAATACCCGGCGGTGTTTGCGTGTACCGCCTAGTCGATCGCCAAAAAACATCGCCAAATCAAATAGCGGTAACAACCGGCCGCGCACGTTGGCAACGCCTTTTACCCAAGGTTGCACACCGGGCAAATGGGTGTGGTTGGGTACTTCCAGCATTTCTGAAATTTCACCAATAGGCACTACAAAATAGCTGCCCATCAGCGCAAAACCGATACCGCTCCAATGGGGGCGTATATCCGCCTGTGCGGGCAGACCGCGTGCAGCGGCGCGGCTGCGCTGTGCCAATGTGAGCAGGGCCTGAAAGGCGGCCTGGGGTTCTGACATAAATCTATCCGTAACTGTCGCGCATCAACACTCAGGGCTCAACATAAAGCCGATTTAATCAATGGTCAGTGATGATGCTTGTTGTTATTGTCTCTATCGTCCCTGTAGCTTGTGAACTTATCCTTTGGTTAGCGCAATACTTCGGCCATCGCGGCCATCAACACTTCTTGTGTAATCGGTTTAGACAAATAAGCTTTTGCACCTTGGCGCATGCCCCAAACGCGATCGGTTTGCTGGTCTTTAGTGGTAACGATAATAACGGGAATGTGAGCGGTTTCAGGGGTTTTTGACAATTGACGGGTTGCTTGAAAGCCGTTGAGGCCAGGCATAACAACATCCATCAGGACAACATCGGGCAGCTCTTTTTGCGCCATCACAATACCTGCTTCGCCGTTGTCGGCGGTCATGACCACGTGGCCATTCTTTTCCAGCATGCTAGTGAGCTTGTAAGTCTCGGTTGGCGAATCGTCAATAATCAATACTCTGGCCATAAATGCTCCAAAAAAACGAATAATTGTTCCGCAGGCGATGCGGTGAGTGTTAAACAGTCCTTTGGATGTCGATCCAGACTATTACTCAGGTGACACCGGGAGCGTGTAGCGCGTTAGTAACAGTCAAAACCCCCACTAAGCGTATCTGGGATACGTTTATATTCAAGAGGCTTTTAAATGCTTGACGTGCGCTTCGATAGCGCCGAGTAACTCGCTTTTGCTAAACGGTTTGGTGAGGTACTGATCGGAGCCAACAATGCGACCTTTGGCTTTGTCAAACAGACCATCTTTACTGGATAGCATGATGACCGGAGTGGTCTTGAATTCGCTGTTATTTTTGATCAGGGCACAGGTTTGATAGCCGTCAAGGCGCGGCATCATGATGTCCACAAAAATAATATCAGGGCGGGTATCGGCAATTTTTGCCAGAGCATCAAAACCATCGGTGGCGGTGATGACCATGCAGCCCGCTTTTTTGAGCAGTGTTTCAGCCGTGCGCCGGATGGTTTTGCTATCGTCGATAACCATCACTTTGAGGCTTTCGTAAGTTACTTCCATACTCTGACCTTGCCTTTTGTTATTGCCGCAGTAGTTGCTGCCGCTGCCAGATATACACGTTGATTGGTGAAACTTGAATAACGCTTGAAGCTTGTATTGCAGTCACTTATTAATATGGGCGTCAAAATAACGCCACCAGTGAAAACGAACTTTTAACACAGTTTTTAAGGTTATGCCATAACTAGTTGAATATATGAGTAATCTATTCCGATTTTGAATTTTTTAGAGCGGAATAATCTGTCGGTAATAACCTTGCTTTAATTGCCCTCAGGACTTAACTTTAGCCCGCCGCACAGAGTCCGGCAATTTATTTGCGCTTCTGCTGCATAACTTTCTGTTGATCTAATCTGGGCAATCGCTATGGCAATCTCTCTCGGCGTGGTAATGGACCCTATCGCGGATATCAAATTTTATAAAGATACGACTCTGGCGCTGTTGCTTGCAGCACAGGAGCGCGGCTGGGATTTGCATTACATGGAGCAGCGCGATCTTTATTTGTTGCAGGGCGAGGCGCGGGCAAATACCCGCAACCTGTTTGTCGCCGACAATGGCGATAGTTGGTTTGAGTTGGGATTGCACGAAGATAAAAAGCTCGGTGATCTGGATGTGATCATCATGCGCAAAGACCCCCCCTTCGATAACGAATACATTTACAGCACCTATATTCTTGAAGCTGCGCAGAATCAGGGCGCACTTGTGGTAAACGATCCACGTAGCCTGCGCGATTGCAACGAGAAAATTTTCGCCACCCAATTTCCCCAGTGTTGCCCGCCGGTCTTGGTTAGCCGCGATATGCTGCGCCTGCGCGATTTCCACCGCAGCCATGGCGATGTGATATTTAAACCACTCGACGGCATGGGCGGCAGCCGTATTTTACGCTGTCGTCAGGATGACCCCAATGTCGGTGTAATTCTGGAAACCCTGACGGAATTTGGCAGCCAGAGCATTATGGCGCAGCGTTATATCCCGGCGATCAGCGAGGGCGATAAACGTATATTGGTGGTCGATGGCGAGCCAGTTCCCTACTGCTTGGCGCGCATTCCTGCCCAAGGTGAAACCCGCGGTAATCTGGCGGCGGGCGGAAGTGGTGTGGCTCAGCCATTGACCGATCAGGACTACTGGATAGTCGAGCAGGTGGCGCCGACGCTCAAAGCCAAGGGCCTGCTATTTGTCGGTTTGGATGTGATCGGTAATTATTTGACCGAGATTAACGTCACTAGCCCCACCTGTGCGCGAGAAATCGATAAAGCCTACAACACGGGAATTGGGTCACGGCTAATTGATGCCATAGAGCGTAAATTAGCGGCGCATTAATCAGCCCCAATGGCTGACCCGTTGAATAACAGAGTAGAGCGAATGAATCAGGCCGTTGCCTTGGAAGAAGAAACCCTAGCCGTGCCGCCGGTTGATACCGGCGATCGGCTGAGTTTTACTTTATTTTTGGCGATCGCTCTGCACGCTTTCCTGATATTGGGGTTTAGTTTTAAGCTGCCCGATCACAGTAATAAGTCACAAACAATTGAAATTACTTTGGCGACTCATAAATCGCTGAAAGCGCCAGAGAATGCCGATTTTCTGGCTCAGCACAATCAAGAGGCGAGCGGTACCCTGGATGAAGCGAAGCAGCTTACTACCGAGAAACAGGCGGAATTTGCCGATACCCAAGTGCGTGAGGTGAATCCGGTACCACAGCAACAAGCGGCATCCACCAAGAAAATCAAAGAGCAACAGCTGCTCTCAACCACCGCCAAAAGCACCCAAACCACCCAGTTAAAATTAAATCCAGATGAGCGAGAAGAGCGTGAAGTGCTGGAAGGGTTAACTGAAGATCAGCCGCTAATCTCGTCCGAAATTGCCAGTTTGCAAGCCAAGTTGGATAAGCAGCGGCAGGAATACGCCAAGCGGCCACGGGTGCGTACACTTACCTCAGTCTCGACTAAAGAATCCTTTGATGCCAAGTACTTGCATGAGTGGGGCGCCAAAATTGAGCAGGTCGGCAACCGCAACTATCCCAAGGAAGCGTTAAGCCGTCATATCACCGGTCACTTGCGTCTATCGGTGGTGATTAATCCCGACGGCACTATTTATGAAATCAAAGTGCTGCAATCTTCGGGGCAGCGCATTCTCGATGATGCCGCGCGGCAAATTGTGCGCTTGGCTGCCCCGTTTGCGACATTTCCGGCCGAAATTCGCAAGCACGCCGACCGTCTGCAGATTATTCGCACCTGGAATTTTGAGATTACTGGCAAAAACTCAACAATTACCACGTCCCCCAACTGGCCAACTGAATAGTGGGCTAATTAATTTAGCCCACTCGCTTGTTTTACCTTCGCAAGGCCTCATACTAAATCCATGAACGAAAAAATCACTTTTAATGATTACGATGAACTTACCCCCGGCAGTTTGCGCGACCATTTTTTGATCGCCATGCCGGGTTTAAACGATTCATCCTTTGCCCACACAGTGACTTACATTTGTGAGCACAGCGACAAGGGTGCCATGGGGGTGGTGATCAATACCGCCACACCTATGCTGCTGAAAGAAATCTTCTCGCAGATGGATTTGGATGACCTTTCTGACCAGGGCGATCAGATTGTCATGAGTGGTGGGCCGGTGCAGCCCGAGCGCGGCTTTGTACTGCACAGCAATGAAGCCAAATGGCAATCCACGCTGGAAATCTCTCCCGACGTTAGCCTCACCGCTTCGCGCGATATTATTGCCGCCCTCGCTGAAGGCCGCGGCCCTAAGCAGTGCTTGATCGCGCTGGGTTATGCGGGCTGGGGTGAAGGCCAGTTGGAGGCGGAAATCGCCGCCAATAGCTGGTTGACCGTACCTGCCGATAAAAACATTATTTTCAATACGCCCTTTGAAGAGCGCTGGACATCGGCAGCACTGGCGTTGGGTATTGATGTCAATTTAATTTCCAGTACCGCTGGCCACGCTTAGCGTGTTAGATCCGCGAGACTTAAATCTGTTTGTAACCCTATGATTAAAACTCTGCTTGCCTTTGATTACGGCACCAAAAATATTGGTGTCGCTTCTGGTCAAACCATCACTCGCTCCGCCACTTCACAGGTTGCACTCAAAGCTAAAGATGGCATTCCGGATTGGAATCAAATTGAAAAATTATTAAAAGATTGGCAGCCGGATTTGGTTTTGGTTGGCCTGCCGCTCAATATGGACGACAGTGAAAGTGAACTCAGTGCGCGCGCGCGTAAATTCGCCAACCGTTTGCATGGTCGTTTTGGCGTGAAAGTAGAGATGGTAGATGAGCGGTTGAGTAGCTTTGAGGCAAAAAGTGAAGTGATGGAGCGCGGCGGTTCGCGCGATTACAAAAATAATCCGGTTGATTCTATTGCGGCGCGGTTGATTTTGGAAAGTTGGATGGAGCGAAGCTAAATCGTTCAGCCAAAAAACACTTGGCTGAACGTGCCGCGGAGATACTATTTGATGGTGGCCGTTACCCCGTTTGTCTTCACTGATTCTATGCCGTTATCGCGCCCCGATGTGCTGGCGTACATTTGGCTGGTGCCAATAATTTGATGGTTGGCCGCTTTAAGATTGAAATAGAATTTGCCGTTTACTGCTTCTTTGCGCTCGTAGCGCTCATCCAGCGGGCTGTTGCTTTGCACCGAGGCAATGCCCGTCTCCGCTGCTGCTTTTGATGTGTAGCTTTCACTGCTTAAAATCACTTCGCCATTGCCTGCTTTAAGTACAAAGTGAAACTGCCCCTTATCATTTTTGCTAAGTTCATACCAACCTGCCATAACTAGCTCCTTTTGTTGTAAATCACTTGTGGGTTTATCAATTGTTAAAACATCTTACCGCGATTGTTTTGCTCATCGCTTTGAATCGACAAGCTATCAGCCGCGTGGGACAAATAACTCGCATCGGTTTCCGAGCCGAGTTTGATCATCAGACGCAAATCGTTAGGTGAGTCGGCGTGCAACAACGCATCTTCGTACGTAATTTCACCGTTGTCGTAAAGTGCATAAAGCGCTTGGTCAAAGGTCTGCATGCCCAGCTCAGTCGAGCGCTTCATCAATTCTTTCAAGTCTGACACTTCACCTTTGCGAATTAAATCCTGCGCCAGCGGGGTATTGATCATAATTTCCAAACAAGCGCGGCGGCTATTGCCATCCGGTGTGGGAATTAATTGTTGCGCCACAATCGCTTTTAAGTTGAGCGATAAATCCATCCACAATTGGCGATGGCGATCAGCAGGGAAAAAGTGAATGATCCGGTCGAGCGCTTGGTTAGCGTTGTTGGCATGGAGTGTACAGAGACATAGGTGACCAGTTTCCGCAAATGCAATCGCGTGGTCCATGGTTTCGCGTGAGCGCACCTCGCCGATTAGGATTACATCGGGTGCCTGGCGCAAAGTATTTTTCAACGCGACTTCAAAAGATTCAGTATCAATACCCACTTCGCGCTGGGTGATAATGCAACCCTGATGTTGGTGGATAAATTCAATCGGGTCTTCAATTGAAATGATATGGCCCTTGGAGTTTTGGTTGCGATGGCCGATCATGGCGGCGAGTGAAGTCGATTTACCGGTACCGGTTGCGCCCACAAAAATAATCAGGCCGCGTTTGGTCATTGCCAACTCTTTAATAATTTCTGGCAGGCCTAAATCATCGGGCGCAGGGATTTTAGTTTCAATCCGGCGCAACACCATGCCGGCCAAATTGCGTTGATAAAAGGCGCTGGCACGGAAGCGGCCAATACCGCGTGCGCTCACCGCAAAATTCAATTCTTTTTTATCGATAAATTCTGCGCGCTGTTTTTCGTTCATCACACTCAGCACCAGCTCGCGCGCTTTTTCTGGTGCCAGTGGTGTGGCAGTGACAGGCACCACCTTGCCGTGGACTTTGATCGAGGGCGGTACGCCGGCAGTAATAAATAAATCCGACGCGCCCTTTTCTACCATCAAGGATAATAACCGATCAAAATCCATAACAATGCACCTTAAAAATTATTGAAACGTTGTGCTGCAAATAGGAAACAAAATGAGATATTTCCCAGAATGTTTGATTAAAAATTCTCGGGAAATTTAGCTTTGCCTTTGGCGGCTTCGCGGCTGATGATACGGCGCGACACCAAATCGGCCAAACACTGATCCATGGTCTGCATACCAAGTGAGGCACCAGTTTGGATCGCCGAGTACATCTGTGCCACCTTATCTTCGCGAATCAAGTTACGGATCGCCGCTGTGCCGCGCATAATTTCGTGCGCCGCCACCCGGCCACCGCCATTTTTCTTCATCAGTGTTTGCGAAATTACCGCTTGCAGCGATTCCGACAGCATCGAACGCACCATGGATTTTTCGTTCGCGGGGAATACGTCCACGATACGGTCGATGGTTTTAGCCGCAGAGGTGGTGTGCAGGGTGCCGAATACCAAGTGACCGGTTTCAGCGGCGGTAAGCGCCAAACGAATGGTTTCCAGGTCGCGCATCTCACCTACCAGAATAATATCCGGGTCTTCCCGCAGTGCGGAGCGCAGTGCTTCGCTAAAGCCGTGGGTGTCGCGGTGCACTTCACGCTGGTTGACCAGACATTTTTTTGATTCGTGTACAAATTCGATCGGGTCTTCAATGGTCAGTACATGTTCGTATTTATTGTCATTGATGTAGTCGATCATCGCCGCAAGGGTAGTGGATTTACCTGAACCGGTCGGCCCGGTCACCAGTACTAAACCGCGCGGTACAGCGCAGATATCGCGGAACACATTGCCCATGCCCAGCTCTTCCATGGTGAGTACTTTGGAGGGGATGGTACGAAATACGGCACCGGAGCCGCGGTTTTGGTTAAAGGCGTTAACCCGGAAGCGCGCCACACCGGGCACTTCAAAGGAAAAGTCAGTTTCCAGGAATTCTTCGTAGTCCTTGCGCTGCTTGTCATTCATAATGTCGTAAATCAAACCGTGTACCTGCTTGTGCTCCATCGGCGGCAGGTTGATACGGCGCACATCGCCATCGACACGAATCATGGGTGGCAGCCCCGCCGAGAGGTGCAAGTCAGACGCGCCTTGTTTGGCGCTAAAGGCCAGGAGTTCGGTGATATCCATCAGAGCAACCTTTTGTTATTCGTCTGCAGCGCAGACCTTGTGGGCAATTACAGAGATTTTTAAGAAAACGGAATATGCACAAGATAGACGACCAGCTCGCGAAAGTCACCGCACGAATTCATCAAGCCGCTAATGCCGCCGGACGAAATCCGCAAACTGTGCAGTTGATCGCGGTGAGCAAAACCCAGCCTGCACACGCCTTGGCCGAAGCTTACGCTTGGGGGCAGCGCGCGTTTGGTGAAAACTACCTGCAGGAAGCGCTCGACAAACAAATCGCCCTGCACGCACTGGCAGGGATTGAATGGCACTTTATCGGCCCCATTCAATCCAACAAGACGCGCCCAATCGCGGAGCACTTTGCCTGGGTACATTCGGTCGACAGGTTGAAAATCGCCCAGCGCCTGAATGACCAGCGCCCCGCAGAGCTGCCGCCACTGAATATCTGTGTGCAAGTAAATATAGACGATGAAACCACCAAGTCAGGTGTTAGCCTTGCACAATTACCCGTATTAGTGGCGGCGATAGGCCAGTTGCCGCGTCTAAAGCTGCGCGGTTTGATGGCCATACCCGCTGCGACTAACGACCCAACCCAACAACGCGCCCCCTTCGCTAAACTGCGCAGCGCCCGCGATGAGTTGAATGCGCAGGGCTACAGCCTCGATTGCCTGTCGATGGGCATGTCCGGCGATATGGACGCCGCTATTGCTGAAGGCGCAACCTTTGTGCGGGTTGGCACCGATATATTTGGCGCGCGCTCCAGCGCAAAACAATAATTTTTTAACGTTAAGGGTTTAGTGTGAAGACATCCAAGATTGCATTTATCGGCGCGGGCAATATGGCCAAGGCGATTATCGGTGGTTTGCTGGCGGAAGGTTTTACCGCCGCACAAATCAGCGCCGCTGGCCCGCGTTTGGAAACACTCAATAAGGTAGCGGATGAATTTGGTATTGCGGTGAGCACCGACAATGCTGCAACGGCGGCGCAGGCCGATGTGATTGTGCTCGGTGTGAAACCGCAAATGTTGAAAGAAGTTGCGCTCGGTTTGCGCGAATCCTTGACCCATAAACCGCTGATTATTTCGGTTGCAGCAGGCATCACCACCGCGAGTATCGCCAGCTGGTTGGGCGAAGATCAGGCAGTTGTGCGCTGTATGCCCAATACACCATCGCAATTGCGCGCCGGTGCCAGCGGATTGTTTGCCAATAGTTTGGTGAGCGATGCACAAAAATCGGCGGCCAATGCGATTCTCGGCGCTGTAGGAATTGTGCAATGGCTGGACGATGAGAATTTATTAAACGCAGTCACCGCCGTATCTGGCTCCGGCCCTGCCTATTTCTTTTTAATGATGGAGGCGATGATCGACGCCGGTGTTGAACTGGGTTTAAGCCGCGAATGCGCAGCCGAGCTGACCTTGCAAACTGCGTTGGGTGCCGCCATGCTCGCCAAAGAAAGTGAACTGGATGTAGCCGAGTTGCGCCGCCGCGTCACCTCACCCAAGGGAACCACTGAGCAGGCCATTTTGTCGTTTGAGCAAGATCAACTGCGCGGCACTGTGCTAAAAGCCATGAGCGCCTGTTCCAATCGCGCCGTGGAACTGTCTGAACTCTTGGGCAAATAAATCGCGTAAGCTATTTTGCATTGCACTTGTTATTAAAATAAATCACCGGAGATATTCATGTTCGCCAACATTTTGCATTTAATTGTTTATAGCCTGATGTCGTTGTTTCTTGTGATTGTTATTTTGCGCTTTTTACTGCAACTAGTGCGCGGCGATTTTTACAACCCTGTTTCGCAAGCCATAGTCAAAATCACTATGCCCATGCTCAAACCACTGCGTAAATTTATTCCCAGTGTGTTGGGGGTTGATACAGCATCGGTCGTATTAATTATTTTGGTGCAATTGCTTGCCACTACAATTTTGTCGATGATCGCGGGGGCGCCCGGGTTAATTTTGAATCCGCTGCCGATCATTGTGTGGGGCATAGTGGGTGCGCTTACTATCATTTCCAGTATATTTTTCTGGTGCATGATTATTAGCATTATTGGCAGTTTTATTGCGCCATTTAGCAGTCACCCATTACTGACGCTGGCCAATCAAATCATTAATCCACTTAAGATCGGAAGAGCACACGTCTGAACTCCAGTCACACTGA
>CAXAVL010000155.1:0-10632 GCA_963971905.1 uncultured Cellvibrio sp. | reverse complement strand
TCATCGGCTCCGTGACGTTCGATCTCATCTTGGGATTGCCTCGTCTTTCTTAAGTTCGAACAAAAGCAGTGAGCGCTCAGTGACAATAAAATCATGACCGGTAGGGAGCAACTCGTCGGTGATAGGCACAGGGCTATTAGGTCTATTTGTGTCGATGAGAAGGGACCAGCCGAGGCCCAGTGCCACTTCAGGAAGTGTGAAATTTACTGCGATATCGTGTGCGTTTAAAACGAGTAAGAGCGATGCGTCGCTGCCGGGGCGGTGAATGCCGGTTGGCTGCGCGCGACCATCCATCAGCATTCCCACACATGCCCGTTCAGGATTTTGCCAGTCGTCGTCAGACATCTCGCTTCCATCAGGGGAGAGCCAGGTAACATCTTTTACCCCAATTTCTTCGTTGTATTCTCCAACTAGGAAACGTCCCCGCCGCAGCATAGGATATTTCTTTCTCAAATTAATAAGCTGTCGGGTAAATTCCAACAAGGTTTTACCTTTCTCGTTAATATCCCAATTAATCCAACTTATTTCGTTATCTTGACAATAAACATTATTGTTGCCGTGTTGGGTACGCGCGAACTCATCACCGGCAACTATCATGGGCGTACCTTGCGAAAGCAAAAGCGTACCTAGTAAATTGCGTAGCTGACGCTCGCGTATCGCGCGAATATTCTCATCATCAGTCTCACCTTCAGCGCCGTAATTATTGGATAAGTTGTTATCTGTACCGTCACAATTATTGTCGCCATTGGCTTCATTGTGTTTATGGTTATAACTCACCAAATCATTTAACGTAAAACCATCATGGGCTGTAATAAAGTTAACAGAAGCGTAAGGTCTACGGCCGCGACGATTAAATAAATCACCTGACGCAGTAAGGCTGGTGGCTAACTTAGGTAATACTCCTCGATCTCCTCGCCAGAACGATCGCACGGTATCGCGAAATTTATCATTCCATTCGTGCCAACCTGGTGGGAATGCTCCTACTTGATACCCGCCTAAACCACAATCCCATGGCTCCGCAATTAATTTTAATTGGCTCAAAATAGGGTCTTGTCGGCAGGCGACGTGAAAACCGTGGGTTTCATTAAATCCGGTGGCTTCGCGCGCGAGGATAGTGCCCAAATCAAATCGGAAACCATCAACACCCATTTCAGTGGTCCAATAGCGGAGTGAGTCAGTTACTAACCGCAATACACAGGGATGGCCCAGGTCCAGAGTGTTGCCGGTTCCAGAATCATTAACGTAGTAGCGTTTATTATCTTCAACCAACCGATAGTAAGTTGCGTTATCTATGCCACGCATGGAAAGGGTAGGGCCCAGCTCGCTTCCTTCTGCAGTGTGGTTGTAGACAACATCAAGAATTAACTCCAAGCCGGCCTCATGAATACTTGCGCTCATCTCTTTAAATTCACTCAGGCGACCATTCGATAGGTAGGGAATGTGCGGGCAAAAAAATGCGATGGTGTTGTATCCCCAATAATTCTTTAACTCTTTTTCAAGTAGATGATTGTCATCCACAAATGCGTGTATCGGTAACAGCTCAATACTGGTTACACCCAAATTTTTAATATGTTCGAGTAAAGTTGGGTTGCTCAAGCCGGCAAAAGTGCCGCGTATTTCTTTCGGCACTGCTGGGTGTAGCATGCTGATGCCGCGAACATGTGTTTCGTAAATTATTGTTTCGTTATTAGGAATGCGACACGATTTATGCTCGTTCCATGTAAAAGCGGGGTCTATAACTTTTGCTTTAGGGATGAATGGAGCGCTATCACGTTCATCAAAACTCAAATCGCCATCAGGATGGCCGATAGTGTAGCCAAATAGACTTTCGTCCCATTTCAGCTTTCCTACTAATTGTTTTGCGTAAGGATCAATTAATAATTTGTTAGGATTAAATCGATGGCCAGCTTCTGGCGCATAGGGACCGTAAACTCGGTAGCCGTAAACTTGGCCCACATTTGCATCGGGTAAATAACCGTGCCATATTTCATCGGTATATTCAGGAAGTTCAATGCGCTCTAATTCCACTTCGCCAGTGTCATCAAACAAACATAATTCAACCTTGGTGGCGTTCGCAGAAAAAATTGCAAAATTAACGCCTACGCCGTCCCAAGTGGCACCCAGTGGAAAAGGTTTGCCTTCCATAATGCGAGTGGATGATTCCACTTTGATACATTTAGTTGATGAGTTCATTGCTACTTCCTCTATGATATTCCATGGCAATACGTCTAATCTGTGAGCAACAGGATCAATCACTAATAGATTTGCTTTGTTTTGCATTCGATCTCTTCTGCGTTTTTGGCACAACGGAGAGCAGAGTTTCATCTTCTGCCACTATTTTAGGTTTGCGTGTTTTTTTCTCAGACTTGGTGGGCGATGGGGCAGAACCAGGAAGAGAAGATTCATTCAATTGCTTCATAATCGCTGGGCCATGGTTTTCTTTCTCTGCTGCGACAAGTTTGCACGCGGTTTCCCAATGGCGAATAGAATGACCATGAGGTTTTCCCTCGGATTCCCAAATCTGGTGAGCCAATTCCTGAATGCGTTGTTGAGTGTTGTTCATGGTTAAGCTCCTGTATTAGCAGTCGAGGTGAAAAGAATATTGACGGGAAAATCACTCAGAATTTTACGAACAGGCAAGCGTTGATTCTCACTACTTAAAGGATGGCGCGAGAACAGACTATTAAGGTTTTGGATAGATAATTCTGTTGGCAAGCGCACGTAAGTGTCGCCCCAGTGATCGGGAGTCGGATAGGGTGTAGGTTGATTGGCGAGCATGTGCGCAGTTAATCGCGGCGCTACCACGATGATGATTTGATGTTTCAACTGCCGCGCAAAGGCAATAATGTGGTTGGATTTTTCTCCTTCTACATCGAGAGGAATATAATTTCCCTGGCTAAATACCTGCGCAAATTCCCGACGCAAACGCAATGTTTGTGCAATGAGATGTTGCTTAATTCTGCCGTCAGTCCATTGATTAATAAGCTCATCGATTTCGGTAATTGTATCCTGCAGGTTTGCAATGCGCGGGCCAAAATTTACTGCGCGACGGTTGTCGGGATCTACCAAACTAAAGTCCCACAATTCAGTTCCCTGATAAAGATCTGGAATTCCGGGGGTGGTCATGCGCAGCAATGTTTGCGTCAAACTGTTTAGTGCTCCTGCGGGCGAAATTTCTAATGCTGCCGCGGCAATGCTGTTGCGCAAGTCAACCGCTTCCGGTGCGTGAAATATAGCGTTGGAAAAATCCATGCAGGCAGTTTCATAAGCGGTGTTAGGTGCCGACCAGTTGCTGCGCAATTTGGCTTCGCGCAGAGCCTTTTCTTGCCATGCTTGAATGCGTTTTAAGTAGTGATTAATTGCATTATTGCGATTATCGGCAAACCCTTCCATATCCAGTTCCAGAGGCCAAGTGCCGAGTAGCGTTTGATACAGCATGATTTCATCTGCAGGTGAGGGCGCAGGTTCATCATCTATGGACTGGCGAATGGGTGTTGCGAGTTCTTGCCAATGTTTTACTTTGCCAATAAACCATTCTGCACGTTCACTTAACACTGCTAACCGTGCACGTGTATCTTCACCACGCTTATGGTCGTGGGTCGCGGTTGTTAACATAGCTTGCGGAAAGTGTTTTGCACGGGCGCTGCACCGTGTATGGAAATCAGCAATACTTATACTCAGCGTCTCGGGATTAAAACCGACATCATTGCGTGATAACAAAACGCCAGAGCGGTAGCAAGCTGTGTCCTCTACTGATTTTGCAGCAATGGGTGAGGTGAGTTGTTGGAATCGAATCAGTGTTCGGTAGCGCAACTTGCGCATGGCGCCTGGCGGCAATTGATGCAATGGCTCTCCACCTAACCATGCGTCAAGTTGATCGAGTAAGTGCCATTCATTTTCAGGCAAACTTGTACGCGCCCCACTCAATGCTTGTTGGAAAAAGTATTGATCCTGCTCGGATCGTATGGACGCGCGGGAGTAGGTGCGATAAACGGGAAAATGCACAATTAATTCAAAGAGTGCGCGCCGTATAGCGCCAAGAGTAATATCCCGTGTCGCTAACTCGGCACGGGCGATCATTAATAAGCCGTGGGCTACAGTTTCAAAATCGCCAGTGAGGGAGGTGGATAGAATGAGTCTGCGCGCTTCAATTACTTCATCCATAAAATCGGAGGAGCGTCCAGTTTCGTCGTGCCAAAAATCAGCCAGCAATTGTCCATGAGTATCATCGTGTTGTAACAGTGAGACCTCATTCATGAAATCGTATCCGGTAGAGCCATCCACCTGCCAATTTTCTGGCAGCTGTTCTTGATCCGCTAAAATTTTCTCAACATAAATTGGAAAGTGGGAGCTTCTACCTGAAGTGTTGGTGGGCAATAGTCGCTCTGCTCTACGTCGTAGTTTGCGACAGTAAGCGCGCGGGTTTGCTAACCCATCTATATGATCGATGCGCAACCCGTCAATAAGGCCGCGGCTGATTAAATCAAATATTTTGCTATGAGTTGCTTCGAATACATCATCGCGCTCAGCACGCAGTGCTCCCAACTCGTTTATATCAAAAAAACGTCGCCAATTTATATCGTCAGCGGCAGTGCGCCAATCAGCTAACCGATAATGTTGGTGCTCCAGCAATTGATGCAGCCGTTTTACGGAAGCATCTTGATATTGCTCTACCGGAGGAAGCTCTTGAACACTGTGATCAACCGAAAAGTACTTTAGCGCTGCGTTAATTTGTTGCAGATTGTTATCTTGGCTTGCGTACTCACTCAAGCAGTTGTGTAATTCAAGTGCCTGTTGTAATTGATCCGGCATTTTTTCTAAGAGGGAAAATCGTTTGCCCAATGCATGGAGTGCCGGTGACTGGGTTTTATTTAGAATCTCATTGTAAGTGGGAGGGTAAAGTGGAAATTTGTGATCGTAGTGTTGCGCATAAAATTTCCCAACGCTTGCATCGAAATGCAGGGTGATATCGCCAGCGACTAATACTTCTCCATAACCGGCGCGTAAGACCGGTGCAAGTAATTGCCCCTCCAGTAACGGATCGGGCGAATTCCATTGAATATCAAAAAAGCGCGCATATTGGCTCAGTTTCCCCCATTCCAATACATCCAGCCACCAAGGGTTAGCCGCGCCGCCAACAGCCATGTGGTTCGGCACAAAATCGACAATAAAGCCCATATGGTGCTGGCGTAATTCATGAATTAATTTTTCTAACGCATCTTCTCCTCCCAGCTCGGGATTTACTTGAGTAGGATCAATGACATCGTATCCATAAGTAGAACCAGCACGCGCTGTTAAGATTGGGGATGCATAAATATGGCTAATACCTAATTTCGCAAAATAACTTACCAACGGTAATGCGTCTGCGAAGGTAAAGCCCTGGTGAAATTGTAGGCGCGCGGTTGCTCTAATACTCATAGGGTAATTGCCTCCCGGCTTTTGGGTTAGCATTTGCAGCCGTCATCCAAAGTAACTAGTGCACAATGTTTCGGCAGAAAGCTCTCCATGTGACTTAACGAATCTACCCCTTGATTAAAAAGAACACGGCTGCGATTCCATGGTTCTTTTATCGCAACACTCTGTTCGCTGAAGTTCACATCAATACGTAGTTGACTGCCATCTCCCATGGTCCAGGTGGCAGTCACTGCTCCTTCTCCCAAAATTTCTACGCCGGTAGAATAAGTGCCGGGTAAACGGGGAATAATGTCCAAACAACGCAAACGTAATAGGGTGCGATAAAAATCACGCCATTCTTGTTGTTGCTTGGTTAACTTTGAATAAAATGGTTTAGATGTCTCAAATGTACAGACATCGTTTGGGTCGGGAAGTGAATGTTGATCAGATAATTGATGTGCAGTAAAAGAAGCAAACTCTTTACGACGCCCTTCGCGGACTGCAGCCGCTAATTCTTCAGGATGATCGGTAAAATAATAAAAAGGTTGATCTAAACCTAATTCCTCACCCATAAATAAGAGGGGAATCATCGGTGAAAGTAGCATTAAGGTAATTGCGGCTTTTAAGTTGTCGGGGTCGGCTAATTGAGTAAGTCGCTCACCCAATGCACGATTACCAACTTGATCATGGTTTTGTAAAAATAAAATAAAAGCTAATGGAGATAAATGAGCGCTAGGTTCGCCACGGGGTTTGCGGGCCAAGCAGTCGTCACCTTGAAAGATAAAACCTTCGCTAAGGCAGCGGGCTAATTTGGTCGTGGGAGAATCGCTAAAGTTGCCATAATATCCCTCTTTCTCGCCGGTGAGCAAATGGTGCAATATGTTGTGACCATCATCATTCCACTGTGCAATAAATCCATTTTCCAACAACTGGCACGAATTATTTTCGTTTTCTAGCATGAGGTGAAGGTATCTTCCTTGAGGTACGGCGTTATGCAATCTGTTGGCTAATTTGATTAGAAAATCATTGTCATTGATGGCATGAACGGCATCAAAACGTAAACCGTCTACGCGATAATTGCGCACCCACATAAGGGCATTTTCAATGTAGTACTGCTGTACTTGAGGGCGACGAAAATCTATTGCATTGCCCCACGGTGTTTTTATATCGCTGCGGAAAAACTCACTCGCATATTGCCCAATATAATTTCCTTCGGGCCCGAAATGGTTGTACACCACATCAACAAATACCATAAGCCCGAGTTGATGTGCGTAATCAATTAATCCCTTTAACTCCTCTGGGGTGCCATAACTACTTTCCGGCGCAAAGGGCAATACACCGTCATAACCCCAATTTCTCGCCCCGACAAATTCCCCTAATGGCATTAACTGAATTGCGGTTACTCCTAATTCAACCAGATCTGGGAGCTGTTTTTTTACCCCACTAAATCCGTCCAACAACCCGACATGTAATTCATAAATGACGGTTTGATACCAAGGCTTGCCATACCAATGATGTGTTTTCCATTGATAAGCGCTGTGATCTATCACTTTGCTCCAGCCGTTTACGTCACCGCATTGGGCATAGGCTGCCGGATCTGGGACAGTTAGATTCCTGTTGATGATAAATTTATATTTTGCTCCTGGTCTGCAACCAATAACTTTTGAATACCAGCCATCATCATAAGGATCCAATGGTATTTCACTTCCATCTGCAAAATGGACAGTCACTTCTTGTGCATCAGGTGCCCAGAGCGAAAAAATTGTCTTACCATTTTTATAATGGGCTCCATGAGTCGGTTTTCTGAGTAAATTTGTATCAATCGATAATAATGTCATTTGAGGTTCTACTCTTGAAAATTAAAATGAAAGATTTAATTTGCGTTGCCATGCTATGGGCAGTTTTCTCAATTTTCTGTAAAAAATCGTATCTTTTTTACACCGGCGGCTGGCGTTCCGGTTTCTCTATTTGCTCTGACGAAGGAACTGCATCAGGCACGGATTCAGTAATGGAGGCACGCAATTTTGGTAGGCAATCAGGCTGATTTTCCATAATAAAATTAATCATTTTTTCGCGAATAAAGCAGCGCAAGTCCCAGTTTTTTGAAGAGTCATTGGAGCTGACCAGCATCCGCAGTTGGATGGTTTTTTCATTGCTATCGGTAACTTGTAACCCGCATACTCTGCCATCCCATAATTCGGGAACTTGAGCGCATAAGCTTTTAAGCTCAGTGCGCAATTGTTCGATATTGATTGAGTAATCAACCCATAAAAATATCGAACCTAATAAGCTAGATGTTTTTCGCGTCCAGTTTTGAAACGGGTTTTCAATAAACCACTGCAGCGGCACGATTAAACGCCGATCATCCCAGATACGAATGACAATATAAGTTCCGGTAATTTCTTCTACTCGCCCCCATTCGTTTTCAACAATCACAACATCGTCCAGGCGAATAGGTTGTGTTATGGCTAATTGCAAACCAGCAATGAGGTTGCCCAACACGGGTTTTGCTGCAAAACCCACTGCAAGCCCAGCTACGCCAGCAGATGCAAGCAAGCTTGTGCCAAATTGACGCGCGCTGGGGAAGGTCATCAACATCGCAGCAAGGCCGAATAAAAATACAAAGAAGCTAAGGGTTTGCACTAGAACTCGGGTTTGGGTTTGTATGCGTCGTGCCGCCAGGTTGTCGCTAATATCCATTGGATTCTTTGCGATAATAATTTCCTGAATGGCTTTAACAGCAGCAATGCCCAGCCATGTGATGGTCGCGATTAATGCTAAGGTAGCCAGTTTTTGAATGGCGGAAAGAAAGGGCATTTCTTCAGGCGCTGAGTGTACAACGCTATAAAATCCTATGAGTGGTATTAACCAGTGTAGTGGGCGACGGATGTTATTGGCTAAAACATGCAGAAACGGAAATGGTCGGGTAATGCGAATTAATAATTTTGTTAACCAAGGCGTAGTCAAGCGCAATAAGATCATCGCAATAATAGCGACAGCAATGAGCTTTAACGCAGGAACATATAATTCCCAATTGATATCTACAACGGTTTCCATTTCTCTTAACCCATTAGTGTTTGGTAGTCCTTTATTCTTCCTTGAATAAGGTTTGGCAATTTCCTTTGGTGACTTCCGGCGACTCTCTTTTTGTCATGAAAGTGCTTATTCGCAGCGGATATTAATGCGCAGCGGAAATAGGCATATGGAGTAAAGCAAAAATAGATCCAACTTTAAGTAATCTATTAAATGAATAGAATGTGAAGTGTTTTTTGTCCGCTGCTACAGGTAAGTAATGCTAAATACGTAAAATAAGAGACCTATCACGAGTATTGATGTTGCCTTGTCATCTAAATACGCCATTTTAAATGACAATGGATTTACCAATATTTGTATTTTTTTCAAGAAATCTGATTTTTTACAAGGTGAGCGCAGCTGGTGCTGTCCTAGGGGGCATAGACTGCTCGTTATTAATACATCTAGCCCAAGCTTCTATCTGTACGTTGGTGCACTTAGGCGGGGTATTAAGGTGCTTCAATGATTGGAAAAACATTAATTGCGTAGGTAAATAACTATAGGTACGATGCTCGTTTTGTTGATTTATACGCTAAAGGTAGGCTCAAATCGCCCACTGAAGCAATCTAATCAATAACGGATTTACCGTCATCGGATTGAATAAGAGAACGCTTATGTCTTTCGTCAAAGAAATTGTTTTAACGTTTAGCTGTCAGGATTCCAAAGGCTTGGTGGCCGCCGTTGCCACATTATTTGCAACCTTGGGTTTTAACATTAAAGAGTCTTCGCAATTTGAAGATGTGCAAAGTAACCGCTTTTTTATGCGCACCGTGTTTGAGTGTCCAACCGGGTACAATTTGGGGCAAATTCGCTCGCTGTTTAAACCGCTGGGTGAACAATACCAAATGGATTGGGATATTTTTGACAGTGGCAGCAAACCGCGTGTGTTGATTGCAGTTTCCCAATGGGGGCACTGTTTGAATGCGTTGCTTAACAGCTGGAAAAATGGTTCGCTGCCGATTGATATTGTCGGTGTGGTATCTAACCACAATGTGATGCGCGATCTCACCGAATGGTATCAGTTGCCATTTCACTATTTGCCAATCACTGCCGACACCAAAGCAGAACAAGAGGCGCAACTCTGGCAGTTGATGCAAGATCTGCAGGCGGATTTTTTAGTGCTCGCGCGCTATATGCAAATTCTCTCCGACGATTTGTGTAAAAAGTTAAATGGCCGCGCGATTAATATTCACCACTCATTTTTACCGGGTTTTAAAGGTGCTAAGCCGTATCACCAAGCCTTTGAGCGCGGGGTAAAACTGATCGGCGCTACGGCACACTTTGTCACTGCGGATTTGGATGAAGGCCCGATTATCGAACAATCTGTCGAGCGTGTATCGCACATCAATTCGCCCGATGATATGGCGGAAATAGGGCGTGATATTGAAGCGGTGGTATTGAACCGCGCGGTGCGCTGGCATGCAGAGCATCGGGTGTTGTTGAATGGTACGAAAACGGTAGTGTTTTCACGATAGGCAAAAATCTGATCACGAAAATCAGTAAAAAAGGCGCGAAGGTAAGTGATTACCTTCTCGCCTTTTTTGTTGGAATAAAAATTTGATTAAGTTATGTGCTCGTCGCCTTTTTCGCCGACACCGCCAACGCCAATAAGCCCAGTGCAACAACGCCAAACGATACATGCAAACTGCTTTGCTCAGCGATAGAACCAATCGCCGCTGGCCCCGCTAATAGCCCCGCGTAACCCATGCTGACCACAGCGGCAATCGCCAAGCCCATGGGCATGGCGGTTTGGTTGCCCGCAGCAGTAAACAGCACTGGCACCAAGTTGGATGCACCCAAACCGACCAGTATAAAACCGGTAAAAGCAGCGGCAGTGACGGGTATAAACACAACCAATGAAAAACCGAGTGCAGCGCAGAGCCCGCCCCAAAAGACTACGCGGGTGCCGCCGAGGGTGTTGACAATTTTATCGCCGGTGAAGCGGCCAATGGTCATGGCGACGGAGAAACAGGCGAAACCCAAACCGGCGTAGATTGGATCTATACCACGCAAGGTATTGAGGAATACCGCGCTCCAATCTAGCACTGCACCCTCAGCGAGAAAGGCGACAAAACAGAGTGCGCCAATAAGTAATACCTTTCCGCGCGGCACTACAAAAAAGGGCTCGCGTTCGCCGCTGTTGTTCTCTAAAGGTAATTTGGGTAA
>CAXAVL010000154.1:0-10755 GCA_963971905.1 uncultured Cellvibrio sp. | reverse complement strand
CGGTGCATCGGCAACCCGTTCTTGATGCGGCAGAAGTAACGCAACATGAGCATATACATTGGGTGCCATGGCTTGCGTGATAGGCACTTCAATATGGAAATCTTCGTGCTGCAAATCTAACCAGCGAGATTCCAAAACATGGGTGCCATTTTCAATGCTAAGCAATAGGCGGCCTTCACGCGCATTGGGGATTTTTATTTTTGCAATATCACCTACGGCGTATTTTTCTTTGTCAGTGGACAGCATCATTTGGGTGGCGGAATCGGCATTGGCCGATGAGTTATAACTCCAACCTAAATAAACCACTTCGCCAGCGCAGTGACCCTCTTCACCCGCATCCAAATCACACACGCGAATAATATGGCGACCCCAATCGTATTGATTTTTTTCCAGTTTCCAATTAATGCGGCCATTGTTATCGCTCACCAGTGTTTCGGTGGTTACTGCGCGATGCGATGAGTTACTAAAATATTCCGCAAGGTTTTCACTCTCTTCATCCCACCACCAGCGCCAGCCGATTGCATACACACTCACTTCAACGCTGCGTTGCGCTTCGGCTTTACCTTGGTTATTTAAAGTTTGAATAATTACCGGGTGATCTTCGTCGCGGCTAATCGCATCCATATAGCCACTGCCCTTGGGAATATTAATGCCAACCCAACTGCCAAACGGCAGCAATTCGTATGGGCGCAAAATTGTGCTGAAGTTGCCGCTCTCTTCAAACACACGGGTCATGAAAGATGCAGTCAGTTTGCCCGGCGGGGGCGATGACAAACTCACATTGACGGGGAAACTGGCGTTGCCGGTTTCATCTAATTTCCCATCAAATACTTTTTGTGTGCTGCCAGAAAAACTGCGCACCGGGTCGTCAAAATTAAATTGTTCAAAACCGGCAAACACGGATTTGCGTGAACTCAATTTTAATTCGGAATCGGCTTTTAAATTTTTGGCCGTTGCGCCCTGCAACCATTGTGCAAAGAGCGTGACTTGCGTTGGCATATTGCCAATGCGCAGCGGTGTTTCGGCGGGAGTTAAATCTACCTTGATGCGATTGGGTACCACCATTTCGATTTTTAATAGTTGATCGAAGTAGCGATTGCCCACATGTACCACAGCGCGATAATTTCCGGTCGGCGCAGTTTCTTCGGTTTTTAAGTTAAACGTATAAAAATCATTAACCGGTTGCACATTGGTTTGGCTGACAACTTTTTTTCCGCTCGGGTCAAACAAATCCAAAGTGACCGGGTGATTCGCCGGTAGCTGTTGGGTTTTATCTTCCAAGATAAAGGTGAGAAAAATATCGTCGCCCGGGCGCCACACATCGCGCTCGCCGTAAAGAAAACCTTTTAAGCCGCCTTTGATATGTTCACCGCTCACATCAAATTGATTAGTAGGCAAGGCTTCGCTGGTACGCACACGCAAGTAACCAATTTGTTTGCCCTTGCGCGCTTCCAAATAAAACGGCACGCCGTCGGTAGTGATTTGCACCATGCCGTAATTATCGGTGGTGCCTTGGCCAATCGGTTGGCGTTGATAATTGTACGCGGTGATCTCAGCTCCGCTCATGGGTTGGGCGCTGCTGAGTTCGGTGCTGATCACATGCAGCTGATTGCCATCGCCACGTTTGGCCATTAAACCAATATTGGACACCAGAAAATTGCGCGCAGAGGCAACTTCATCGCCGTAGTAATAATAGGTATCGTCGCAGGGATTATTGCGCTCGCTGTAATTGTAATAACCGCGCGATTGATAATATTGTTGATACCAAGCCGGTGCTTCAACACGGTCGTAATAATTTTCGCCGTCGGAACTTTCGGGCATTTTTGCGACAGGTTCAGTAGGACGCGGCTGCTCACAAGTGTAAATAGAATTGCTGCGGTCGATACGCAATTCCAAACGAATCAATCCGTCGGGATGCTGCGCCATCAATTCCGATAAATCCAAATTAAAACGCTCAACACCGCCGCGAGGAATTTCCGGCAGACGATAGGTTTTACGCCACAAATAACGCCCGGTATCTTCTGCTGCGGTTGCGGCGGTGAGTTGATAATCCTGTAAATATTGGCCGACATTATTGGAAAATACTTTAAAGGCGATGACTTGTACTGAATCCACCCCTGCTGCTTCAAAGGGCACAGAAATTTGGCTGGCCGGTGGCAGAATTGATGTGTTGCCGACAAAACGCACCAATGGTTTTACTAAATTCAGCACAATCTTTTGTTGGTAATCATTGCCGAGGCTTTTGTATTTTTTGCTGTTGACACTGCCGCTGACCACTAATTCCAATTCGCCGGAATCCAATTCTTCCGGGGTGTAGCGCAGCACGCTGCCGTCTACCACCGCATTGACGGTTTTACCGGCGAGGGTCACCAAGCCGCTGAGATTTTGGGTGCTGTCGAGTTCATCGGAAAATTGAATTTCAATCGCGGTATTGGGTTTGCGAATGACTTGCACGCCGGTAATTTGAAACGCTTTTTGCGCGGGAATTTCCAAATCCCGCGCGCCCTTATCGGTTGAACCCAGCGCAGTGCCATCCCACTGCAAATGAATATTGCCGGTTGCATCACCGCGCTGAATATCGGTAACTAAAAATGAATGGGTTTTGCCGTCCAGCTCCTGTGTCCAAACTGTATTGGTGGCATCGCCATTGACTTGAATACTTAACACTTTTTTTACCGCATCCAAATTGGCGGTGTCAGCTGTTGTGAGGGCGCCGCTGAGTTGCATCAAGTCTTCATCATCTTCCTGCACGCTCAAGCTGTTCACGCGCAAATCAAAATCCTGTTTGATGGTGCGCACCGTAAATTCAAAATCGTCGAGTGAGTCTTCTATTCCCTCCAGACCTTTGGCGCGCAAACGAATACGAATTTTTGTATCGTTAGGCAGCCGCTCAATCGGCGCGATGCGCAATTCAGTGGTGGAGGTAAAGGTGAGGTTTACTGGTGTTTTGGTATCGAGTGAAATCTGTTTGGGGTCAAACGCGGTATTCACTTCGGCGGCGCTAATGACCGGGTGGGTAAAACGAATGTACATAGGTGCTTCAGCGGCAATCCAGCGCTTGGGGTAATCCGCAATATGCGCTTCCCAACTCGGCGTAATCACCTCCGCTTTTTCTGCAGCTTCGTTGGCTGGTTTGGAATCTTGCCCGGGGGTTGGTTTGTCGCAAGCGCCGAGCAGTAAACTCAACAATGCAATGGCACACCATGAAGACCAATGAACACGCATAATATTTCCCTGTTTGGTTGTGATTGGTTTTGAAATTGTTTCAGCCGGAGTGGCTTTAATGAGTTTCTTTGTCGCCAGGTGCTTCAAATGCTGGTCGATAGCGAACAGCTTTACTCATAATTCGATACCACCTAGTTCGTTTTCGATCTGTTCAATACTGGGCAGGCTGGTTTGTAATTCGGCGGGCAGTGATTCAAGCAATTTGTACTCGGCAATGCCCATGGGCTGGGTTTTATCGCCCAATGCATATTCAGCCACAACTTTGTTTTTGCTTTTGCATAACAAAAGGCCAATCGTAGGGTTGTCTTGTTCATTTTTAATTTGGCGATCCACTGCGGTGAGGTAAAACCCAAGCTGGCCCAAATGCTTGGGTTTGAATTTGCCAGCCTTGAGTTCAATCACCACATAGCAGCGCAGCTTGAGGTGATAAAACAGCAAGTCGATGAAAAACTCATCGCCGCCCACATCCAACAGCACTTGTCGCCCGACAAACGCCAAACCCGCTCCCAGTTCCAGTAAAAACTCGGTGACGTGTTTCACCAGCGACTGTTCAACATCCCGCTCTTGCGCTTCATCGGTCAGCCCCAAAAAATCGAAGCGATAGGGGTCTTTTAAGGATTCAAGCGCGAGATCAGACTGAGGTTTGGGTAAGCTGGTTTCGAAGTTTGTTACGGCTGTGCCGTTCCGCTCGTGCAAGCGGGTTTCGATTTGCATTACCAATACATTGCGCGACCAGTTGTGTTCGATTGCTTTCGCAGCATACCAGCGCCGCTCAGTTGAGTTTGGTAATTTGTCCAGCAGAGCCAACTGGTGATACCAAGGTAATTGTGCAAGCACCGCTTGCACAAATTCAGCCTCTGGCCAGGCCTCGGCAAACGCACGCATGTATTTTAGGTTGCGCGGCGAGAACCCTTTCATCTCCGGAAAAGCCGCGCATAAATCATGCGCCAAACGCTCAATCACCTTGGCTCCCCAGCCCTGTTCTGCCTGCCGCACCAAAATATCACGCCCGATCTGCCAGTACAGTAAAACCAATTCGCGATTGACTGCCAGCGCAGCGCCCTGCTGGGCGCTGTGGATACGGGATTTCAGCTCAATTAGCCAATCGGTGTAGCCGGTAGGTGTGTGTGTTAGGGAGATGGGTTGGTCAGTCATTTCACTGCATCCTTGAGCGCTTGGCGATAGTGTTTTTTCTCACGATTATCATCCAGCCTTCCTCTTAATCTGTGTGTGCTTGTGCCTTGCTAGAGTTTGGCGCTTTTATGAAAAAATGGCGAAGGTGTTTTTCACACATTCGCCATCGGGTCAGCAAGAAATTTGCGGTTTTATTGCTTTACACAATCAACGTAATAATCTCGTTTGCCGTTTACTTCGCGTTTTACCAGACCGTGTACGTCGGTTTCGAAGCCGGGGAACTTCTCGTTGAAGTCGCGCGCGAATTTCAAATAATCGACGATGGTTTTGTTAAAGCGCTCACCTGGAATTAACAGCGGAATACCCGGCGGATAAGGCGTTAACAAAATCGAGGTGATGCGGCCTTCGAGTTGATCGATAGGTACACGCTCGATTTCGCGGTGCGCCATTTTCGCAAAGGCATCGGAAGGTTTCATCGCCGGTTGCATATCCGACAAATACATCTCCGTGGTCAAACGCGCTACGTCATAAGCCTTGTAGAAATCGTGAATCTGCTGGCACAAATCGCGCAGGCCCATGCGTTCGTAGCGTGGGTTCGCTTGTGCAAACTCGGGCATGATGCGCCACATCGGCTGGTTTTTGTCGTAGTCATCTTTAAATTGTTGCAGCGCGGCTACCAATGTATTCCAGCGGCCTTTGGTGATGCCGATGGTGAACATGATAAAGAACGAATAGAGGCCGCACTTCTCGATGATGACGCCGTTTTCGGCGAGGTATTTGGTCACAATCGACGCCGGAATACCGGTTTCGTCAAACTGGCCATTCACGCGCAGGCCGGGGTTGACGATGGTGGCTTTGATCGGGTCGAGCATGTTGAAGTTCGGCGCCAATTTGCCGAAGCCGTGCCAGTTGTCGTCGCTGCGCAGAATCCAATCTTCGCGGGTGCCAATGCCTTCTTCGGCATATTCATCTGGCCCCCAAACCTGGAACCACCAATCCTGACCCCACTCTTCGTCGACTTTTTTCATCGCGCGGCGGAAATCCAGCGCTTCAAAAATCGATTCTTCTACCAGCGCATGACCGCCGGGTGCTTCCATCATCGCCGCGGCGATGTCGCAAGAGGCGATAATCGAGTACTGGGGTGAGGTGGAGGTGTGCATCAAATAGGCTTCGTTAAACGCATCCTGATCCAGCTTCACTTTTTCCGATTCGCGCACCAGCACTTGCGACGCTTGCGATAAACCCGCAAGCAATTTGTGCGTGGATTGGGTAGAGAAAATCATCGACTCTTTCGCGCGCGGGCGGTCTTTGCCAATCGCATGCATGTCTTTGTAGAACTGGTGGAAAGTGGCGTGCGGCAGCCAGGCTTCATCGAAATGGAGCGTATCGATTTTGCCGTCGAGCATATTTTTCAAGGTTTCAACGTTGTACACCACACCATCGTAAGTCGATTGGGTAATGGTGAGGATGCGCGGTTTTTTGTTGACCGCTTCGCGCGCGAAGGGGTTAGCTTCGATTTTGCGCGCGATGCTCTCCGGGGTGAACTCTTCCAGCGGAATCGGGCCGATAATGCCGAGGTTGTTGCGCGTTGGCATGAGGAACACGGGAATCGCGCCGGTCATGATGATCGAGTGCAGAATCGATTTATGGCAGTTGCGGTCAACTACCACAATATCGCCCGGCGCCACGGTGGAGTGCCACACCATTTTGTTGGAGGTTGAGGTGCCGTTGGTGACGAAGTAGCAGTGATCGGCGTTAAAAATACGTGCGGCATTGCGTTCAGACGCGGCGATAGGGCCGGTGTGGTCGAGCAACTGGCCGAGTTCTTCCACTGCGTTACACACGTCGGCGCGCAGCATATTTTCACCAAAGAATTGGTGGAACATCTGTCCGATAGGTGATTTCAAAAACGCTACGCCGCCGGAGTGACCGGGGCAGTGCCAGGAGTAGGAGCCGTCTTGCGCGTAGTGCACCAGCGCGCGGAAAAACGGTGGCGCCAAGCCATCGAGGTAAGATTTGGCTTCGCGGATAATATGGCGCGCCACAAATTCCGGCGTATCTTCGAACATATGAATAAAGCCGTGCAGCTCGCGCAGGATATTGTTGGGAATATGGCGCGAGGTGCGGGTTTCGCCGTACAAATAAATCGGGATGTCGGCGTTTTTATAGCGAATCTCTTCCACGAAGGCGCGCAGGGATTTGAGTGCGTGGTCGGTCTCTTCAAGCGAGCCGCTGCCGAACTCTTCATCGTCGATTGACAAAATAAACGCCGAGGCGCGCGATTGCTGCTGCGCGAATTGCGACAGGTCACCGTAGCTGGTAACACCAACTACCTCCCAGCTTTCTTTTTCGATAGCGTCCGCAAGGGCGCGTATGCCTAAACCCGAGGTGTTCTCGGAGCGAAAGTCTTCGTCGATGATGACGATGGGAAAGCGAAATTTCATGGGGTCTCCAATAAATAAGTTGGCTGGAGTTAACACTTGCCGACGTGACCGCCTCTGGGTGGTATGAATCGTCTGGTTGGCCCACCGGGAGGGCAGACCAAGAATAACCAGTCGCTGTTACAAATCCAAACTGCTCCCAGGTAAACAACTGGGAGCGCAATTGTAATCTAGTTAGCGGTTTTCAAACATATTTTTATCGCGAAGCGCGGCATCCAGACTCTGTCTATTCAAGCACTCTTATGGTTTAAATATGGTGCGTTAGGGCACTGTAACAAGGGTAATTAGACGGGCTGTTTGCGTTAGGTATCAATTAGTTAACCTTAGTAGGATGTTGAATCGCATCCTCCGCTATCACCTTGAGTGCGGCGGGCATGGCTTTATCGATTAACTGTTGCTCTTCCGCTGTGGGTACTTTATAGCCGCGCGGCCAAACACCATCGAAATAATCCCAACCATAACCCCAGCGGTAATTGTTCATCCAATAAGGGCTGCCGCCCCAGCGCACATTGCTATAAATGTAATTGGCCATACCGGAACCTTGTGCTTCTTTGACACAGGCTTGAATGCGCTCATCGGACGCTTTGCGCTCCGCTTCGCTGCCGCCTTTCCAATAGTCCAGATCGTGGGCAACACAACAGTGGCGCCAGAGATTGGGCTGTTCCGGTGTGCCGTCAATCCACAGCGAACAGCCGTCGGTGGTAAAAGGTTTAAGGCTGTTTGCTTGGCAGGCAGTTGTTAAAAAAAGGCACGCGATAATAAAACCAATGCTGCGCATAAGTGTGTTCTTCCTTCCGCACAGTTGAAAATGAGGGTTATCTGTAGCGGTGGGGATTTTACGCAATGAGGTTCGAAAAACTACCAAAATTTTCCGTTGGCCTGCAGACAGGCTTTCTGTGTGTGTGCGGCGGTGCAATAGCCGCACAATGTCAGTACAATGCGGCCACCCTGCCCGCTTGGGTTGCCAGCCTTTGGATTCCACTATGAACGATAAAAAAACCACCCACTTTGGCTTTCAGGAAGTTCCGGTTGAAGAAAAAGCCGAACGTGTCGCCGAGGTCTTTCACTCAGTCGCCGCCAAATACGATGTGATGAATGATTTGATGTCGGGGGGCGTACATCGCCTGTGGAAGCGTTTCACCATTGAAGCCTCGGGCGTGCGCGCCGGGCACAAAGTACTGGATATCGCCGGTGGCACCGGCGATTTAAGTTATCAATTCGCCAAGCTGGTCGGCGCCAACGGACAAGTGGTGTTGGCCGATATCAACGCCTCCATGCTCGGTGTAGGTCGCGACCGCCTGACTGATCGCGGCATTGCCGGCAATATCAACTTCGCCCAGTGCGATGCGCAATACCTACCCTTCCCCGATAACACCTTCGATTGCATCACCATCGCCTTTGGCCTGCGCAACGTGACCGACAAAGACCTGGCACTGCGCTCCATGCAGCGTGTGCTTAAACCGGGCGGCCGTCTATTGGTGTTGGAGTTCTCCAAACCGCAGAGCGAAATTCTCAGCAAAATTTACGACACCTATTCCTTTAAAGTGCTGCCGTTTATGGGCAAGTTGGTGACTAACGATGCCGAGAGCTACCGCTACCTCGCCGAATCGATTCGTATGCACCCCGATCAGCAAACTCTGAAAGACATGATGGACAACGCCGGTTTTGTGCGCACCGAATTCCACAATATGACCGGCGGCATAGTCGCGCTGCACAAAGGCATCAAACCTTAATGGCCAATACCTTTTCCATTGCCGCCCTCGCCAGCGCGGAAAAAATGCTCAACACCGCGCTGCGTTATGACCCAGCCACGCGCATCGGTCTTGCGCAGTTGGAAGGCAAAATTCTCGCGCTGCAGATCACTGCGCCCGCCATCACTGTATTTGTGATGCCGATGGACGATGAGCTGCGTTTGATGGGTAATTGGGAGGGCGATGTGGATACCCGCATCACCGGCTCGCTGTTGGCCTTGGCGCAGCTTGGGCAAAAAGAAGTGCACAACTTAAAAGACAGCGGTGTAACGGTGATGGGCGATTTAACCTTGCTCGCCGATTTGCAGCGGTTGATGAAAAATCTCGATATCGACTGGGAAGAAATGCTCAGCCAATTCACGGGCGATATTATCGGCCACCAGGCGGCACAAGTGATTCGCGCCAAATTCGGCTGGGTGAAAGATCGCGCCCAAAGCGCCCAGCGCCTCACCAGCGAATTCCTGACCGAAGAATTAAAAACCCTGCCGGGCAAACCCGAGTTGGAAGATTTTTATCGTCAGGTGGATGACGTGCGTTTGGCAGTAGATCGCGCCGCCGCGCGTGTTGAAGCGATCATTAATAGCAAAACCATTAAAGAGAAATAAAATCTGTGATCGTTTTTTTCCGTCTATTAAAAATCCTGCGCGTCTTTGCCCGCTATCGTTTGGATCAATTGCTGCCCGGTCGGTTACCCTTTGCGGCGCGAGTTGCGCTGTCTATTTTTAAGCTATTCCCTCAGCCCCGTACAGCCACTGGTGAAAAAATGTCGCGCGGTGAATGCCTGCGTCGCGCCTGTGAAGATCTCGGTCCCATTTTTGTAAAGTTTGGCCAACTGCTGTCCACGCGCCCGGATTTAATCCCCGACGATATAGTGCAGGAATTAAATCATCTGCAAGATAACGTCGCACCGTTTGCCAATGAAGAATTTTTGCGCATTGTGGAAACTTCCTTAGGCGCAAAAGTCGGCGATATTTTTGCGAGCTATGAGCATGCCCCCTTGGCATCGGCCTCGGTCGCGCAAGTTCACACCGCCGTATTAAAAGATGGCCGCGATGTAGTGATGAAAGTCATTCGCCCCGGCATCGAAAAAATTATCGCGCAGGATGTTGAGCTCTTGTTGTTGGTTGCGCGTTGGGTCGAAAATAATACGCTCGATGGCAAGCGCTTGCATCCGGTCGAAATAGTTGAGGATTACCGCACCACCATTTTTGACGAGCTGGATTTGCAACGCGAAGCGGCCAACGCCTCGCAACTGCGTCGCAATTTTTTGCAATCGCCGCTGTTGTACGTGCCGGAAATTTACTGGGACTACACTCGCTCCAATGTGTTGGTGATGGAGCGCATCTACGGTATTCCGGTAACCAATATGGCAGCGCTGAATGCGCAAAATACCGATTTGAAAAAACTGGCCGAACGCGGGGTAGAGATTTTTTTCACCCAAGTATTCGAGCACAACTTTTTCCACGCCGATATGCACCCGGGCAATATTTTTGTCTCCACCAAAAATCCGCAATTGCCCCAGTACATTGCGGTGGATATGGCGATTGTTGGTTCGCTCACCCGCGAAGATCAATACTACTTAGCGCGCAACCTGCTCGCTATGTTCCGCCGCGATTATCGCCAGGTGGCCGAGCTGCATGTGCAAAGTGGTTGGGTGCCGAACACTGTTCGCGTAGAAGAGTTAGAAGCGGCGATTCGCACCGTCTGCGAACCGATTTTTGAAAAGCCGTTAAAAGAAATTTCGTTTGCCAATGTGCTGCTGAGTTTGTTTCGCACCGCGCGCCGATTTGATATGGAAGTGCAGCCGCAATTAGTATTGCTGCAAAAAACATTACTCAATATTGAAGGTCTCGGTCGCCAGTTGTACCCAGACTTGGACTTGTGGGCGACCGCCCACCCATTTTTGGAGTACTGGCTGAAAAATCGTTTCCACCCCAAATCCCTGTGGGGCGAACTTAAACGCTACGCGCCCGAGTGGATGGAAAAATTCCCGCAGGTGCCGGATTTGATTTTTAACAGCTTGCAACAATTACCGCTGATTGCACAAAAACTCGATGCGCTGGAATCCGATATGGCACAGCGCAATCTGCAGCAACATCGCGGTCGGCGTAAATTGATCGCCCTGGTTGCCTTCGCGGCGGCCGGATACTTCTTCTATCAAGACACCCAAGGCTCAGCGGTACTGCGCGATTGGATTGTCACAG
>CAXAVL010000153.1:0-10790 GCA_963971905.1 uncultured Cellvibrio sp. | reverse complement strand
TGGACAGTTTTTAAGTCGCGGTTTTATGGTTTTGCTGCGCAAAAGTATTCCATAAAACCACAACTTAAAAACTGCCGCTGAACTCGGCGTTACAAAGGGCAAGAATTTTAAAGCTACAGCTTCGGAAACATCGCAAAAGCAAATGCTGTATTATTTGAAATATGAATGCTTTGGGTCTTCCGCTTCGGCGAGTTCTGTTTTTTTAGCAAGTTGAAGAATGAGAGTTTTTTGTCTTATGCTTCGGAAAGTGTGAATTCCATAGCAATTGAAAGAATGAAGGTTCTATTCGCACTTTGCTAAGCAGGTTTTGTATTTTAACTGTTGTGGTATTGTCGTTTTTTTGTACCGCTTCGGAAAGTTGGTTTTGGGCTTTGCCAGAAAAAGCTTTTTGGTTTTTCGTTGAGCAAAGCTAAAACCGTTGTTTGTAACAAGGCGTTGCACCCGACGAATTGTAAGTAGCGCTTATGCAATATCGCTGCGCTTAGTTTATCGCAACGCGCTACTTACAATCCGCAGGTGAACGCAACGTTATAGCGTGCGAACTGTTTTGAAACATGCTTCGTAGAAATATAATCGCAAGCACGTACTTTTTGGCTTTATCGTAATTTTCAAAGTATGCAGTGTCGTTCCGGTGCCAATAGAAAGTTAGTGCAAAACGCACTTCGCATTGTGGCTTGCCACTAAGATAAATTGTTGCGAGTATTCGCATCAGTAATATTAACCGGTAGTTTCGGTTGGTTTTGTAAAAACGCAGTTTCTTACAGCTCAAACCGTCGCTGCCATAACAAGGCGCAGCAACACGCCACTTCGTGGCTGGACAGTTTGTAAGTCGCGCTTATGTGGTTTTGCTACGCAAAAGTATTCCACAACGCGCGCCTTACAAACTGCCGTTGTGCTTAACGTTATAGAGTGCGAGCTTTCTCAAAAATTACCCCGTAGAAAGCGTGTGCTACGCCACTACTTTTTAGCGTTTTACCGTAATTCAATTTGTGCAGTATCGTTCCGGTGCTACTAGCTAGCTTGCCTACAACGCACTTCGCATTTTGGCTTGCCATTAAGAGAAATTATTGCGAGCATTCGCATTAGTAATATTAACCGGTAGTTTCGGTTGGCTTTGTAGAAACGCAGTTTCTAACAGCTCAAACCATCGCTGCCATAACAAGGCGCTACAGCACCGCACACTTCGTGTGCTCGACAGATTGTAAGTCGCTTTTTTGTGGTTTTGCTACGCAAAAAGTTTCCACAAAAAAACAACTTACAAGCTGCGGCTGAGCTTGGCGTTACACAGAGTCAAATCAATGAATAAAATATATATTCTTGCGGTTATATTTTTTAGCGTTGTTAGCTGCTCTAGCGAACCGAACACTGAAAATTTTTGCCTTGATGAATTCTGCTTTGAAAAGAAGCTAAATTCGAAAAAAGAGCCTGAAGTAAAGCAAAGGTATTTGGAGCTGGTAAACCTTATAAATGAAAGCCCTTTAAATATTGTCCAATTTACAGGCGAGCTTGCTGAAAACAGTCAAAACCCAGCTCAGTCTATGAAGAAATATTTCGGGTGGGTTAAGCCTGAAAGCCTGCATTACATAATTGTCGGTGAAAATAATTCAGCGGTTCTGCTAAAGAAATCTAATGGCGAAAGGTTTGTCCTCTACTACAATCACGAGATAGGAAAGTTTGAAGTGAGTTATGAAACGCCTAGCGGCTATTCGGCAATAGACAATTTATGGGTCAATAGCAAGATAGAGCCTACAATCAAAAACTAAAATGTGTAACAAAGCAATGAACCGGATGGTTTTTAAGTAGCATTTTTGCCATTCCGCTGCGCTACATTTTACGGCAAAAGTGCTACTTAAAACCCACCGGTTATCGCAACGTTACATTGGGAGTAAAAATGAAATTAGTTAAATATATAAGTGCTTTTGGTTGCTCGCTGACTGTTGTGGGTTGCGCATCTATAAATTATATCGAACCAACAACAGGCGAAATATCACGCGTAAGGTTCGTGACTAATGATACAAATAGAGTAACTGTTAACTTATATGAAACAGCAGATTGTAAAAAAGACTCAATATGGATGACGTTAAGAAATGGCCCTTTAATAGATCCGAGTCCGAAGTCCCTTAATATGCCTCTATCGAATTATCATAAAAATTCATTTAAGGAATTTTATGTAGAGTCAAACAAAGAGAGAATTATAGTTATATGGGGGTTTTCTTCTCTTGACATGTCCGCTTCTTTAAGGTGCGGGGTTCCTGTTAATTTATCCTTTTTGAAACCCAATAGAGATTATGAGCTGTTTTACGAATATGGAGCGTATGGCTGTTCGGTTTCTGTGAGTGAGCTAGTTAGCTCCAGTGAATCGCCTCCTAAGAAGCAGAGCATTACGGTATTAAAGAATGCTCAGAACGACGTTAGTTCTTCCTGTATGGCTGAATTTAGTAGAGAAAAATTCAATATAAATTAATGTAACAAGCGACTGTGGTAAGAAATCAATACCCGCACCGCATATTTAGTTAGCTTGCCACTCGCAATTATCCCGCACCATGGCATTTAAAATCGTCATCATTTTTCGCATGCAGGCCGTAAGCGCAACCTTCTTGTGCTTACCCTGCTCGACGAGCTTTTTGTAAAACTTCTTCATCACCGGATTGCATTGAATCGCGCTTAGCATCGCCATGTACAACACCGTTCTAATTGGTGCTCTGCCGCCTTTAATTCTGCGCCGACCCTTCATGAGGCCACTGTCACGATTAAAGGGAGCCAATCCACAAAGTGCTCCTATTTTGCGTAGCGATAACTGACCAAGTTCCGGCAGCTCACCAAGCAAAGTAAAGGTAACGCCATCTCCTACACCGGGAACGGAGCTCAAAATCTCGTAAGTGCGTTGCCATTCGGTGACCTCGCTAACCGCTTTGGCGAGCGATTTGTTAATACCCTCAATTTCTTTGTCCAGTACTTTAAGCAAGCGCTTATGCGTAGCGGCAAGAACAGCAGGCGCTTTGTGTTGCCGATTGAGTTCTTGGGTACGCATCTCATTCAGCTGACGTTTGCGTGACAGTAAATCCCTGATATACCGTACTTTTTTACTGTTGAGTGGTCTGACTTCCGGCTTCATCACTGCTGCGAACTGAGCGATAACCCGTGAATCCATCTTGTCCGTTTTGGCATTTATGCATTGCGCTTTTGCGAACTGACGTGCCTGCGCAGGCTGCATAATAATGATGGGTAGCTCTTTTTCGGCACAAGCCTCTACCAGGCTGCGCTCATAACCACCCGTTGCTTCAACCAGAATGCGGGTCAGGTTGTAACGTGATAGCTTTTTAATTAATGTCCGAATCCCTTCCGCCGTATTGGGGTACTGCAAATGAACATCGAGTTCAAAAATGCAGACATCCAGCATGCTTTTTCCGATATCGATTCCTACGTTTCTTTCACTGCGATCAATGTGTGCGGCGGTAGTTGTATTCATAACTCACCCTTGCTACATTCGGGCTCGGAGCCCATTCGACTGTTCGAGTTAAAAGTAGAATCAGCAAGGCGCCCACGCTTGTTAACGGACTCGATTATTCGGCCCAGCAATCAATCGGGCTACCTTGCTGAATACCTGGTGGTGCAGGTATGGGTTCCACCTTATCGCGTTAAGAATGATAAGAAAACTGTCAAAATCAATCATACAAAGCAATGAACCGGATGGTTTTTAAGTAGCATTTTTGCCATTCCGCTTCGCTACATTTTACGGCAAAAGTGCTACTTAAAAACCACCGGTTATCGCGGCGTTATAGCGTGCGAACTGGTTTCAAACGTATTTCATAGAAAAATAATCGCAAGCAAGTACTTTTTAGCTTTACCGTAACTTTCAAAGTCCGCAGTGTCGTTCCGGTGCCAATAGAAAGTCTGCACAAAACGCACTTCGCATTGTGGCTTGCCATTAAGAGGAATTGTTGCGAGCATTCGCATCAGTAATATTAACCGGTAGTTTCGGTTGGTTTTGTAAAAACGCAGTTTCTTACAGCTCAAACCGTCGCTGCCATACAAGGCGCTCCAGCATCGCACACTTCGTGTGCTCGACAGCTTGGCGTTACGTGGTCAAAGCGTTTTGGCTTGTGCAATCCTGAAAGCTCGCAACAGCAAAACCGCTGAATTTTGAAGAGTGAAAGTTTTTTTAGTTTTACGCTTCGGCTAGTTTGTGCGCTGTAGCGGTTTGAAGAATGTTCGGCAAATTCATCACAAAGATATCACGTAACAAGCTGCTGAGGCAAACAAACCCGCACCCACAACTTACAAGCTGCCGTTGTGCTAAACACCATGAAAATTGTGCAGAAACTAATTCATGAAAATCGAGATTATCACAAACGGGGCAGTTGAAGAGATGGAGGTTGTTGAACTATATCGCTCCAACAATTGGTCATCAGCAGAAAAGCCAGATCAGCTTTTACCTGCATTAAGAAATTCACACACTCTTATTACCGCCAGAACTTCTGGCTTATTGGTCGGTATAGCCAACGCTATTTCTGACGGGCACCTGGTTGTTTATTATCCTCATATGCTTGTACACCCTGGATATCAAAGGCAAGGAATAGGTAGAAAAATGATGGCAGCCTTAAATTCCATTTATGGTCACTTCCATCAGCAAATGTTGACTGCTGACGGTGAGGCTGTTGAGTTTTATAAATCTGTAGGTTTTGTTCGTGCAAGCAAAACGGAACCTATGTGGATTTATTCAGGCACCGAACATTAGTTTGCAACAGGTACTAACTGCACACGAGGCGGGCTGCCTAATTTGATGTCGCCACGCACTCTATAACCCGGCACTGCATCGCGCATTTTTTGGTAGATCCAGCGCCCTTCCACATCGGTGCGCGCAATGATAATCGCCAGACTATTGGTTACTTTTAGTTTTTGTGCGATTCCGGTTAGCTTGGCGATAATTTGCGGATCATCTTTGCCAAGCAAACTTGCATCGAGTAAAAATTCATTTGCGCCGCCACGATAAGGCTCTACTGGAGGGGCTGATTTAATTTGTTCCGCCAATCCGGTTGCTACTTCTTTAATTAGCAAGTTAGTCGGATCAACAATGCGTGCATTATTGAGCATTGTGGTTGCCTGCGAGTAATTGCCGCGAGCCGCCGCCTGACGAGCGAGATCTACATAGCGCATCACAATACCCTGCAGGCCACCTTTGGCGCGGGTGTTATTGGGGTCCAACTTGAGTGCTGCACGAAAGTAATCGTATGCGTTGTCATTGTGAGGGGTGAGTAGCTGGTCGTGCGCCAAGGTATATTCACCATTGAGAATCAACAGTTTTACTGCTTGCTGCTCTTTGGTAATGACGGGTTTAGGCTGCACTTGGGGCACAGGAGCAGGAGCAGGTTGTTTTTTCTGATTGGCATAAAAGGGGATCTGGCAAGCACTGAGCGAACACACCAAAACAGCCAATAAACCACTGCGACCAATAGAATTACGCATAACACCCTTCTCGATAATCTCGTTAGACAATCCATACATTGATTTACCAGACCACCCGAACATCTAATCGCAAAAGAAAAACCAAACAGCGATAGAATGATCTTTATTACCGGTTGTCTATAGGCCGCGTATGTTACTGTAAGTCGCCTCGCCGGGCACCATTGCTCGCTCACGAACATTTACTTTTAAACCGGGAAGCTCCTCATACCATGTTTAATTTGCACCAACTAAGATCTGGACTTGTGTATCGACTCAGCATGAACGCGCTAATGCTACTTGTCATGCTATTAGCCCAACCCAGCACTGCCGAGGATTTTTTAACGCAAAAACCCGGATCGTTCACCAGCAACAATGCATTGAATTCCAGCTTACTCGCCGGCCAAGATGAATTTTTGCCCGTGGCCGAAGCATTCAAACCCAGTTACATCATCACGCAAGGCAGACTGGTTTTGCACTGGCAAATTGCAGAAGGTTACTACCTGTATGAGGAGCGCTTTGTTTTTCGCCCCGACAGCAATATCCAACTAACTCCTTCTTATACCCCGGGTAAGATGAAGTATGACGAGCTGTTTGAACGCGAAACCATGGTGCATTACCACGAGGTGTCGGCTAGCTTTGATTTAGCGGGCATCGACAAGGCATTTACGCTAAAGCTGGAGTATCAGGGTTGCGCCGATGCAGGCCTCTGTTATCCCCCGCAAAAACTGACACTGGCGATTGACCCCGCAAACGCCTTAGTGACGGAACAGGCCTTAAACACACCACCACTTGCCGTTGAATCAACAAGTGCATCTACCGCATCATCCACCACCACTACAACCGGTTCCAATTGGATCTTTCAGGCGATTATTTTTGCGCTGCTGGGCGGCATGATTTTGAATCTGATGCCCTGCGTGTTTCCGGTTCTTTCTATTAAGGTGATGAGTTTGGCAGCCGCAGACCGCTCGCGACTCGTCATCCACGGCTGGGTTTATACCCTTGGTATTGTGCTGTGTTTTGTGGGCTTCGCTGTGGCTTTACTCATCGCACGCAGAGGTGGTGAAGCAATTGGCTGGGGCTTTCAGCTGCAGTCGCCGGGCCTCATCGCCGCCCTCGCCTATTTATTTTTTGTGATGGGTTTGAGCATGTCAGGCCTGATCAATGTTGGCAGCAGCCTGATGGGAACCGGCCAAAACCTGACCCAAAAATCCGGCCTGAGCGGCTCTTTCTTTACCGGCGTATTGGCAGCCGTGGTCGCCAGCCCCTGCACCGCACCTTTTATGGGGGCCGCACTCGGTTTTGCCTTAACCCAACCAGCCATTGCCTGCCTTGCCGTATTTGCCGCCTTGGGTTTTGGCATGGCATTACCCTTATTAGTACTTTGTTACTTGCCCGCGTTGGCCGAGCGCTTGCCCAAACCCGGGGCCTGGATGGATAACCTCAAGCAATTCCTCGCCTTTCCTCTTTACCTTAGTGCAATCTGGCTGCTGTGGGTTTTCGGCCGTCAAACCAGCGTTAGCGGTATGGCAGCACTCTGCGTTGGTGCTGTCGCCATCGCCTTTGGCTGCTGGCTGTTGGGACGCGACGCGCGGGGATTTTGGCAGCTAGTGCGCCGGATTAGCATCGCCGCCAGTTGGATAATTGCAGTTGTCCTGGTTTGGCAAAGCTCCGCAAACCAAAACCAAACACCGACTGGCCGCTGGCAAGCTTACAGCCCTGAACTTGTCACCTCACTACGCGCCGAAGGTCGGCCAGTATTTATCAACTTGACCGCTGATTGGTGCCTGACCTGCCTCGCCAATGAGCGAATTGCACTTCACACTCAGGCCGTTGAGCAAACCTTTGATGAGCTAAATGTGGCGACAATTAAAGGCGATTGGACGAATACTGACCCGAAAATCACTGAACTTCTGCAAGAATATGGTCGCAGTGGTGTGCCTTTGTACCTCTGGTTCCCCGCCGGCAGCACCGATAAAGCAATCGTTTTACCGCAACTGCTAACACAAGACCTGATTATCGACACACTAAAAGCGAAAATAACCGCAAAGTAATTGCTTTTTGATTGTTTTCGCCACACTTGCCTGCAACATTTTGCAACTTCTCACATCTTGCCGCTAACATGGGGGCAAGATGCGGGGATAATCGAGCAAAACGGCTATTTCCACCCCCCCTGCTTAACACTATCGCGAATAACTTCTTCAATCATGCAGGCATTTTCTGCCATCTAAACAAAATTTCGCGGGCATCGTGGACATATCCTGCTTTTTGCGGCAAACTCCTCCCACTTTGAAATCCCCGGCAAGCTGAACTTGCGCTTTCGTTGCGAGTCTCAGTATAAAACCAGAATATCACCGCAGGATCACTGTTAATGGCAACCATTTTGGTACTTCACGGCCCCAATCTGAATTTGTTAGGCCTGCGCGAACCAGACATCTATGGTGCAACTACGCTTGATGATATCAACCGCACCCTGACCCAGATCGCCATAGCGGCTGGCCATCATCTGCAAACCCTGCAAAGCAACGCTGAATACGAACTGATTGACCGCATTCACGATGCGCGCAAAGAAGGTGTGGATTTCATCATCATCAATCCCGCTGCGTTTACCCACACCAGTGTCGCCCTGCGCGATGCATTGTTAGGGGTCGGCATTCCATTTATCGAAGTACACCTATCCAACGTGCACAAACGCGAAGCCTTTCGTCACCACTCTTATTTTTCTGATGTCGCCCACGGCGTCATCTGCGGTTTTGGTGCCACCAGTTATGAACTGGCACTACAAGCTGCATTCAAACTCGTTAAACAGTAACGCTTTTATTAATTTGGCCCTGCCAATAACAATCACAACACACCTTGTTACAGAGAGGATTTTATGGATATTCGCAAAATTAAAAAATTGATCGAGCTGCTGGAAGAATCCAACATCGGCGAACTGGAAATCAAAGAAGGCGAAGAGTCTGTGCGTATCGCCCGTAACAGTGGCACCACCCAATATTTCAGCGCACCAGCACCTGCCGGTTACGCCATGCCTGCAGCACCTGCAGCCGCCCCAGCCGCAGCTCCTGCTGCCACCGCACCAGCTGCACCAGCATCGGCCGCCGCACCTGCCACTGCTGGCCATGTAGTGAAATCGCCCATGGTTGGCACCTTTTACCGCTCACCCAGCCCAGGCTCACCCATGTTTGTCGAAGTGGGCAAACATGTAAAAGCGGGCGATGTTATTTGCATCATCGAAGCGATGAAAATGATGAACCAAATCGAAGCCGACAAGACCGGGGTCATCGAGGCGATTTTGGTGGAAGACGGCAACCCAGTTGAATTTGATCAGCCTTTAGTGACCATCGTTTAAACACCCGTTGCGGTTGCCATGAGCGGCACCCCAATCGCTAATCGCTGAGGAACTGGTTTATGTTCGATAAAATTTTGATCGCCAATCGCGGCGAAATCGCACTGCGTGTACTGCGTGCGTGCAAGGAAATGGGCATCAAGACAGTTGCTGTCCATTCACAAATTGACCGCGATTTAAAACACGTACGACTGGCAGATGAATCTGTCTGCATTGGCCCAAACCCATCACCCAAAAGTTATTTAAATGTGCCGGCGATTATCGCCGCCATGGAAATTACCGATGCCGAGGCCGTTCACCCTGGCTACGGCTTCCTTGCAGAAAACGCCGATTTTGCCGAGCGCGTACAAAAAAGCGGCTTCACCTTTATCGGCCCGGACCCTGCGGTAATCCGCATGATGGGCGACAAGGTTGAAGCGATTAAAGCAATGAAAAAAGCGGGCGTTCCTACCGTACCAGGTTCAGAAAGCCCACTGCCCGAAGATCCCGAAGAGTGCATGAAGATCGCCAAGCGCATCGGCTACCCAATTATCATCAAAGCCGCCGCTGGTGGTGGTGGTCGCGGCATGCGCGTAGTACATACCGAGGCAGCGCTGATCAACTCAATCCATGTAACCCAGGGCGAAGCCAAAGCGGCCTTTGGCGATGACACTGTCTACATGGAAAAATTCTTGCAGAACCCCCGCCACGTAGAAGTACAGATTCTGTCTGACGGCCAGGGCCATGCGATTCACTTAGGCGACCGCGATTGCTCACTGCAACGCCGTCACCAAAAAGTACTGGAAGAAGCCCCCGCCCCCGGTATTCCACAAGATGTGCGCGAAGCAACTTATGCCGCTTGCACCAAAGCCTGTATTGATATTGGCTACAAAGGCGCCGGTACTTTTGAATTCTTGTACGAAGATGGCCGTTTCTATTTTATCGAGATGAACACCCGTATTCAGGTTGAGCATCCGGTATCCGAAATGGTGACCGGCATCGATTTGATCAAGTAGCAAATCCGCGTTTGTTCGGGCTTGCCACTGTCAATCAAACAATCCGATGTGATCATTCGCGGTCACTCGTTTGAATGCCGTATCAACGCAGAAGACCCGAAAACCTTTATGCCCTGCCCCGGCCTGGTAAAAGGTTTCCATGCGCCGGGCGGTTTAGGCGTGCGAGTGGATTCACACTTGTACAATGGCTATACCGTGCCGCCGAATTACGACTCAATGATCGCGAAAATTATCACCTATGGTGATACCCGCGAGATCGCCCTGAGCCGTATGCGCAACGCACTGGATGAAACCATTGTCGACGGCATTCGCACCAATATCCCGCTGCAGCAAATGCTGGTGCGCGACCCGGAATTCCGCAAAGGTGGCGTAAACATCCATTACCTGGAAAAGAAATTGGCCGAGTAATACCAGCCGATTAACCCGAAGGGGCGCGATTTATCGCGCCCTTTTACATTGCGCCACTGCTTATTTGCGACCATCATTTCAACTGCAAGATATCAGCGGGACAAAAACTCGTCCCACGACAAATTCATCAGCAAGAATCTATTTTATGCCTTGGTTACAACTCAAAATTATCAGCTCGCGCCGCTATGCGGAATCGCTCGAAGATTCACTGCTCGCCTGCGGAGCAGCGTCCGTTACCCTGCAAGATAATGCCGACCAACCCATTCTCGAACCCGGTTTAGGCGAAACCCCACTCTGGGATAGCGTTAAGATCACCGGTCTGTTTGATGCAGAAATCGATACCGCCAAAACAGTTGCCATCGCCGAGCGGCGCTTTGGCAATCCGCTGCCTGAACATTATTGGGAGCAGTTGGAAGATAAAGATTGGGAGCGGGAATGGATGGCCAACTATCACGCCATCCGCTGCGGAGAACGCCTGTGGATTTGCCCCAGCTGGCAGCAGCCGCCGGAACCAGACAAAGTTAACCTGATGCTCGACCCAGGCCTGGCCTTTGGCACCGGCACTCATCCGACCACATTTCTGTGCATGCAATGGA
>CAXAVL010000152.1:0-10807 GCA_963971905.1 uncultured Cellvibrio sp. | reverse complement strand
GGCACTGTGTCCTCGTCTGGCTGGGGCGATACCAACGGCGTCAACCGCCTCAACTACGTGGGTAAAGGGCTTTATACCCAAACCCTGACCATGGCCGCGGGGGATTACATGTTCAAAGTGGCCGAAGCCAACTGGAGCAACCCCAACCTAGGTGGTTCAGCTGCCGTGTTGGGGCAACCCACCGAGCTGACCCAAGGCTCCAACGACAATATTGGCCTGAGCATTACCACTGCCGGTGACTACCGCTTCACGCTGGATACCAGCAGCCAAAACGCCATCACCATTACGGTAGATGCCGTGAATTAACTGGCCAGCGCCCCCGCATTGGGGGCGCCTGAAGCGATAGCAGATAACACGCTGAGATAAAGCATATGAAAACATTTACTGTAAAGCCGCTGGCCGCCGTTGTATCTGCATTGGCCATGACCTCATTGTCCCACGCGCTGCTGGCGCAAGATGCTGCGCCAGAGGTGGATAAAGAGGTACAAATCGAAGAAGTGATGGTGACGGGTTATGCTCGCTCCATTCAAAATAGTCTGGATACCAAACGCAACGCCGATACCGTAGTGCAGGCGATTTCCGCTGCCGATATCGGCGGTTTGCCCGATGTGTCCATCGCCGATGCGTTGGGTCGTGTGCCCGGCATTACCGTTACCCGCTCCGGCGGGCAGGCGGGCACGATTCAAGTGCGCGGTATGGGTGAAGGCTTTGTGTTCTCGACCCTCAATGGTCGCGAGCAGGTATCGCCCAACGGCACCCGCGCCATGGAATTCAGCCAGTTTCCCTCAGAGCTGATCCAATCCGTTCAAGTGTATATGTCGCCCAAGGCATCGCTGATTGAAGGCGGTGTGGCAGGTACGGTAGAGCTGAAAACCGCCAACCCGCTGGAGATGACCGAAGACCAAGCGAGTGATATCTATGGCGCCGAGCCAATCGGGCAGCGTTTTTCCGTATCCTTCCAGAAGAAATTGTTCGATGACACCTTAGGTGTAGCCCTGGGTTATGCCCACTTGTTGCAGCCGCGTTCGGCTACGCGCTTTGAACAATACAATTACGAAGGCGAAGTCTATAGTTTGCTGGAGCCAAACAGCCGCTTGAACACGACTATAGTGGATCGCGATTTCAACGCAGTGCCCACCGACAACCGTCCAGCTGCCGTATTCATGAGCGATGGGTTTGAGTTGTTCCAAACCGGCGGTGAGGAGACGCGCGATGGTTACATGGCTGCCATTCAATTCGAACCCAACGAACACCTCTCGGTGCAATCGGATTTGTTTTACTCCAAGTTTGAATCCGATAGTTACTCACGCGGCTTCCGTATCCAACCGTTAAAAAATGCTGAAATTAGCAACTTGGTGTTGTTTGAAAATATCGCCGTCGTCGGTGGTGAATTTAAAGTGGGCGATACCAACCCCACCGCATTTAATTTGCAAATCAACAGCAACGATGTAACGCAAACTAACGAATTGTTATCCGGTGGTTTGAATCTGAAATGGAAACAAGATGCACTGACCGCCGCGCTCGATTTGTCCCACTCCGACGCATCGGGTGTGCAGGCGGATGGCGTAGTGCGTGCGCATTTGTATCGCCCCAAAGCAACGCCTGTTGCCGGGTTTGACGCCTATGAGCGCGTCCCGGATCAATCCATGACGTATCTGCTCGATGGCATTAATCGCCCCAGCATCAGCCTGAGCCGCGATTACACCCAGTACGATGCTGCAGGCGTCAGCAATTTGCGCATGACCAACTACGAGCGCTATCCGCGCATTAATGACGATGTGATCAGCGCCGCGCGTTTTGATTTGAAATACGAATTGGAATTGCCGCTGATTAGTTCGGTAGAAGCGGGTGCGCGCTACTCCGAGCGCGGACGTAGTCAATTGGAAAGGCGAGTTTGCTAATTTCCCCTCCTTCCTCGCGATCGATGGCGACAAAATTATTCAGCAAGCCTATGAGAATGGTTTGGTGTTAGGCCCAGTGCCTGCGGTAACCGCTGGCAATTTAAATCCGGTTGCATCACCGCGTTCAATCGAACCGGCTGCACGCTGGGGCGAAGGGCGCGATTGGTCGATGAAGCAGCGCTCGGAAATCGATGAAAACGTCACCTCGTTTTATCTGCAAGCTAATTTGTCCACCACATTATTTAATCGCGATTTAGTGGGCAATATCGGTGTGCGCCATGTAAATACCGAGCAAACCAGTACTGCATTGATTAATGTGAACGGCAATCTGGAAAAAGGCGCGCGCGAAATTTGCGATGAAGTCGGCGAATGCAAAACTGATTTTTCCTATCAAGATTTAGGCGCGACCTACAGCTACAATTTGCCGTCGCTCAATTTAAATTACAGCCTCGCAGAAGATGATTATTTGCGTTTGGCCTTGGCGCGTGTCTTGTCGCGCCCGCCAATTAATCGCTTGGCTGCGCCCGACTCAGAAGGTTCGGTTTCGCTGCGTGGTGACACCCCGTATTTCAACTACGGTAGCAATACCTCGCCGTTCTTAACGCCGTTTATTGCAGACCAAGTTGACCTGTCATACGAGCATTACATGCCCGACTACAACGGTGCATTTGTGGTGGCGGTTTATCACCGTGAAATCAAATCGTTTATTCAAGATATCACCTACGAAAATTTTGATTTCCGCGCAGCCGGATTTGATATGCCCGACACCTCGGATGTCACGCTAGGTGGTGTGGTAACGCAAGAAGAAGTGCAAAACGGTAATTACTCCACCTCCATCAATAATCAGGAAGGGGGTTATATTCGCGGGCTGGAAGTGTCCTACACCCAAACCTTTAATTTCCTGCCCGAAATTTGGCAAGGTTTAGGTGTAAGTGCGAGTTACTCACTCACCGACAGTAAAATCAGTGTGGTAAACCCGGTCGAAAGTTTTGAAGGCGACAACAATCTGCCGTTCCCCGGTTTGGTAGAAAAGTCAGCAAACTTCACACTGTTTTATAGCTACGGTGGTTTTGAAACACGCTTATCCACCACCTTCCAGGACTCGTTTGTCGGCGAGACGCGCAACATCAATTTGCAGCCGATTATCTATGCACCGGAAACTCTGCTGGATTATCAAGCCGCGTATAAATTTGATAACGGTTTAGATGTTGTATTCTCCATCAGCAACCTCACTAACGAACCCAACAGAAGCTACATGTTCGATGAACAGTTAACGCGTACCTTGCAATGGTTTGGCCGCACCGCGTATTTGGGGGTGAATTACACCTTCTAAGTTTTCTCCATCGTCGCTGTTGATGATTTGGCGCAGCATTTGTTGCGCCTTTTTTATTGGCATAAAGTTTATTTTCCACTCTCCCTTGATTCACCAAAAGCTCGCCCCATCTCTTGCCTACTTCAAACCTCGGCGCGCCTATGCCTATCTACTCTCCCATGCGACAGCAAACCTTTAACCGGCTCTTATGGGGCGGGATTCTGGCTGTTGGGTTTTTGTGGATATTGGCGCTGGGTAGTGTTGGCGATCAATTCCAGCGTATCGGCAGCGATGTCGAACGCGATGGTCGTGTGGCGTCGGTGGATATGCCGCTGCATGCCAGCAGTGAATATTCGTTATCGCTCAAACGGTTTTTAAATCGCTACAAAGATCAGCCCAAGTCTACTGAATCCATCGAGCCAATCTGGGTATTAGGTGCAAGTGAAATTATCGTTGCGGTGCCGTTAATAGCGGCGAATACGCACAAGCCAATCATTCATTCCCCTTATTTCAGTTTGCTGCAATTGCAGACGCTCAATATCTCCCGCGCTCCGCCAATCGTTTAATCACTCCCGTTTTAAAAAACACAATTTAATTAATTTTTTGCTTTCCTTTTTGCTCGTTCATGTGAGTAAAAAAGAAAGCATGGTGGAGTATTAGCGATGAAAACACGTCTTTCGCGGGCGATTGTCTATGGCCTGATTATTTTATATGGGCTGCTCAGTGCACTGCCCAACGTATTACCTGATTCAATTTCAAAAAAATTACCCGATTGGTATGCGCAAAACCAATTAACGCTTGGTTTGGATTTGCGCGGCGGCTCGCATTTATTGTTGGAAGTAGATACCAGCGAACTAACCGCTAATAAAAACCCGGAGCTGCATGAACAAATCGTGCGCGATGCGGTGGAGCAAAGTTTGGAAGTGGTGCGCCGCCGCTTGGATGAAACCGGTATGGTGGAGCCGATGATCACGCGGCAGGGTGGCGACAGTATTTTGGTGCAGCTACCGGGTGTGAGTGATCCGCAGCATATCCGTGAATTATTGGGCACAACTGCGCGCATGACGTTTCATTGGGCGGCGAATGAAAAATCCGCTTTGCTCGGAAAAATTATTTCGGTGCAGGGCGATACGCCCAGTGAGCGCTATCAATTGGAAGAGCGAATCGCGTTAGAGGGAAAACATATTAGCGATGCGCGCCTGGCATTTAATCAGGAGACAGGTGAACCAGTTGTTAATTTTAAATTAGATAACGAAGGTGCGCGTCGATTTGGTGATATGACCAAACGCAATGTTGGCCGCGTGCTTGCTATTGTGTTGGATGACAAGGTCGTCACCGCGCCAGTAATTCGCAGTGCCATTCAAGGCGGCAGCGGCGAAATCAGTGGCTCGTTTACCAGTGCGAGCGCAAATGATTTGGCGTTACTGTTGCGCGCGGGTGCCTTGCCTGCACCCTTAAATGTGATTGAAGAGCGAACGGTGGGGCCGGATTTGGGTAGCGATGCGATTGCAATGGGCATTAGCACCGGCATTGTCGGCGCCTTATTGGTACTCGCGTTTATGGTGGGAATTTATGGCCGCTGGGGATTAATCGCCTGCACCGGTTTGGCGATCAATATAGGTTTGAGTTTTGGTGTGTTGAGTTTGTTAGGCGCGACTCTTACGCTGCCGGGTATTGCTGGTTTTATTTTAAGTATCGGCATGGCGGTGGATGCGAATATTTTAATTAACGAACGTATTCGCGAAGAAACGCGGCGCGGAGAAAACGCAAAAACCGCGCTGCGCGCCGGATTCCAACGCGCCTACAGTACCATTCTCGATTCCAATGTCACCTCATTAATCGCCATCAGCCTATTGTTTCTATTTGGCAGTGGTCCCGTGCGTGGTTTTGCGGTGACTATGGCGGTGGGTTTATTAATCTCTATGTTTACTGCGATTTCTTTTACGCGCTTGGTGATGGAGTGGCGGGTAGAGAAATTGGGTAAACAGCCGCTCAATATTTCCGGTATTAAATTGCTGGATCGCATCAGTGAAAATACCATTCCTTTTTTGCGCGCCCGCTTTTTTGGTTTGATCGCATCTGCCGTATTGTCGCTCGCTTCGGTATTTTTATTTTTCAGCCCGGGTTTGGATTACGGTGTCGATTTTAGCGGCGGTACGGTGATTGAAGTCAACGCACCCGCGACTAACATCGCGCAGTTACGCAACGTATTTACCGAGCAAAATACTGTGCCCATGGCGATTCAGGAATTTGGCGCGCAAGGGCATTATCTGATGCGTATGCCGATGCAATCAGCGGAAGATGTCGCCAACGGCGCGAGTGTACAAGCGGTTAAAAGCGCGGTGCTAGCCATCTCGCCCGATGCAGAATTCTCACGGGTAGAAATGGTTGGGCCAAGAGTGAGCGGGGATTTTGGCGATGCTACAATCCTCGCAATTATTTTGGCAGGCTTGGGCATGTTGGGTTATTTGTGGCTTAGGTTTGAATCCCATTTTGCACTGGCCGCGACCATCACACTCGCGCTGGATTTAACCAAAACCATCGGCTTTTTTGCGCTCGCCGGCGTGGAATTTAATCTCACTGCCGTGGCCGCATTACTCGCGTTAATTGGTTATTCGGTGAATGATAAAGTAGTGGTGTTTGACCGAATCCGCGAAAATTTACGCCTATCGCCCGACAAACCCTTCGTGCAATTACTCAATGAAAGTATCACCTCCACCTTAACACGCACGGTGTTTACATCAGTTACAACATTTCTTGCGCTCTTACCCATGACAATTGCAGGCGGCAGCGCCGTCTCCAGTTTTTCACTACCCATGTTATTCGGCATAGTCATCGGCACCAGCTCATCGATTCTAATTGCTGCGCCGATTGTGTTGTTATTAGGTGAACGGAGATTACGCAAAGGAAAAACACAACTGCATGCGAGTGCAGATGCTGCACAGCGTGAGATAGATTTATTGCCTTAGTTTTTTTGAGTAGCTATCACTAGTTAAGTGATAGCTACTTTCAATGTGCTGCAGGGGGAGTAGTCAAATGGTAGTGATTGGCACGTGTATGCTGACTCGTAGGGCGTGCCTCGCGAAGCAGACCGCCGAACTTCGTAGTTCGGCCAGAACCGGACCTTAAGGGTTGTCATCTTGGAGTGCACCGAACTTTTATATTGTTTAGCTAAATCAAAGCTAAAAATTCCAGTACTCTATAACGGCAATGTTCATGCTTGGAACAATTAATAATCTGCTACCGTCGAGTCCTGTATGGTAGTTGTTGTTTTTTATGCGAGTATAATATCCTCCAAACTTAAGAATATGTTTTCTTATTTCTTCAACTTTATCTGATACTTGCTTGGCCTCATAGCAATATAAACCACTAAAAGCCGCGTCTGACCACCAATATTGACGTTCGGATGCATCTATCTTAATCCAAGCATCATATGATTCTTGCACTAAAGGTTCATGAGTATATCTATTCTTATAAAATCTTCTGGTTTTATTGGCGGTCTTTAAAAACACAAGGCCGTCCTTCAAAATTCTTTTATTTGTTTTATCATTTAAAATAAATATCGCCGCGCCACATGCCCCCAGCTCTTTTGTGCCAAACGTAAAAAAATACGACACATCAAGCTCGCTTGGCACCATCCCCAAATATTTTGAATACTGATTGTATTGAAAAGCAAAATAAGCGAAAGAAAGTAACAATACAAATGACAGCATTATTTTTCTAATTTTAAAACTCCTATATAAATTTTATACCTAATATGCAAGCTGAAAAAACACCTAACAAAAATTTATGACTCATCCGGTCGCGGTTTGACTTTATTGTATCAACAGGTTTGAGCTACTTCCGGCCAAAAGCTGCCATTAATCTTATGTGTCTGCTCATTTGGAACGGACATTTATATGGGAAGACCAACGGTTTTAAGCAACATAATAAATAGCTAACAAATCCTTGAGTTAAAGTCAGCATACCAGTTGATGATTTTTGTTAGCGCAGCATCCAGCACATCTGGTTCAGGAATTTCTACAGGAAATTCATCAGACTGACTGTGTTCGAAGCATGAAAATTCACCCATAAGCTGCTCGATCAGGTCGCAATCCTCTTTTGTTATCTTTGCCAACTTATGAATTTTATTTTTGGTATGAACTTCTCTACGATGCCTAGTAACTACATCTGCCAGCAATTCACATTCAACAATTCTTTCAAGCAATATCCGAAAGTCGCTGCAAATAGCTTTAGCTAATGGGTAGTAACTATCATATCCATCCGCGTTATAGGTTTTTCTAGCTGCACTTAACCTTGAATTTTTTAAATCATTAATAGCTCTCATTGGATTTTTAGCAAAAAGAGGTATTGCGCCATGCTCACCGCAACCCCAAGACTCTCGCCGAATATAGCAACATTCAGCATTACCTCTATCTATCAATTGCCCTAATAAGCTAAGCCTGTGTGTAAAGATAATCACTTGTCTATCCTTACTCAAATCTACTAATCGTTTTGCCGTATGCTCTTCGTATGTTTGATCTAATGATGAAATCGGGTCATCAAAAATAAATGGGGCAGAGTTAGATTTACTAGTCACATCTGCAAGGAAAGCAGCTAATGATACGATTCGTTGCTCTCCCTCGCTTAGCACGTTCATCGCCTTACTGCGACCATGCTGAACATTAAGTCCATGCAATTGAATCTTATGCTGTACGCGACCAAATTTCGTTTTTGTTTTTATTAATTCCACACTAACTTTTTCCGCACCCAACAATTTTAACTCACTATTGAATCGTGCAACAAAAGCATCGGTAACAAGGACTTCAGAAACTCGACCAGCCTCTTTTGAGGCAGCTGTAGTATTGACAGATTTCAACCAATCATCAATTTCTTGTTTTTTCCTTAGTTGCGATACTTCGTCCTTGATGGACTGAATATAACCGCTAGCCCATTTCTTTGCCTTCATTTCACTTACTTGCTTTGTAAGGGCATCTTTATCAAAGCTCTCAGCGTCTTTATTATGTTGTTGTATTTCCTGTTTAAGATCGTTAATTAGCGCTTCGATCTCTTTAAACGTATCTTTCAAGAGCTCATAGTGTCTGTGCGATGACCGATCCTTATTCCTTTCGTTGGAAACGACCTTTTCAATCTCATCCCATAGACTAATAAAAATAGGAAGCCATTTATCTTCATCCAACTGCGCGGCCTGGATTGCAGTAACGATCTCAGTTGGATGCGGTTTTATTGGTAAATTATCTAGCGAATTTTTTAGTTTGGTTTCAGCAGCCGTTGCTGAAGATTCAAGTTCGCCTGTGACGTAGCTTTCAAATTTAATTAGGCGATCTTTTGCTTGTACATCCAGCTCCTGCTCGCACAAAACGCACTTTGCGCCTTGCTCTACAAAAGGGTAATCAACTTCTGGATAAGCATTCTGTTCAGAGTATTTGCGAGCTGCTTGCCACATAGCCTTCCAGGTTTCACTGCCAAAACCGTCAAAGCTAGTTTCATTAACAATAGCATCGGCAACTTGTCTAGCTACCTTACGCTTTTGATATGCATCGTTTTCAAGCTGCTCTAATACATCAATTGCGGATAATGAAATCATTTCTGCCGCAGCTTCCACATTTTTTATAAGATTTTCCATTTGTGTGATGCGATTTTTCTTTTTATTAGCCAGCTCTAATGGAGACGCTGACAATCGCTCTTCTAAACCTGCAATTTCTTTGACATCATCGTCAGTAAAAATGAAAAACTCTTCCACCTTTTTAATGTCTGCATCATGTTTTAAACGATCAAACATCGCAGTAATATATTTACTGTTGCCAAACTCAGCTGGTCTAGTTGGAAGTTTGGAGTGAATTGCATCGTGCTCTGTTCTTAGTATTTGTTGCAGCTTCTGAAATACTATAACTAATTTCTCAAAAAACGCGACCTCATTCGGAATATAACTGACTTCCTGCTCCTTATCGATGTAAAAACCTCCAGACTGACTATCAAATACATCAACGCACATTAATTCATCTATAGGCTTTTCATTTGCTGTCCAGATGACTGGCTTTTCAATGCCGTTCACTGTGACAATCACCTTGCACTGTCGTTTCTTTGGAGTGGTTTTAAATACGTTAGGAAGAAGCTCAGGGGCGTTTGGTTTGCCACACATTTTTTTCAGGATACGAGCATAACCAGATTTACCAGAACCGTTGTTCCCGTAGATTACTGATAAATTTGACGAGAATGGAAGTGGTGAGCGTGGAGCGAGCGCATCAATCCCTTCAATTTCACCAATCGATAAAATACGAATATCGGTAGTGGAGGCTGATGGTTTACTAAAAATGGAGATTAGATCGATCTTCGTATCTTTTGATTGCCCAGCTTCCGTTTTTAATAGTGCCAGCAACTCATTTACCAGATCATCTTTGATATCTTCTTGGGGGTACACCTTTGTTGCTGCAAGCTGAACCCAATAAGGTTGAGCGTGAATCCACGTCATAATTTCCTTGTTTACGTCGTTCATCGTGAATTATCCATTTAAGATTTTTAGGGTCAAATTAAAATTTGGCTTCCGCTTAGGGCACCTTTGGCGGCTTGCTGCGCGAAGCGCGCCCTACAAGCCTTGGAAGTGCGATTCAATGGACACTACGATAGCTGTTTATATGTGTCAATTACACGATATAACCATTGCGGCATACCTTGCCATAAAACCGCGCAGTTGTTTCGGTCGGAATGAAAAACGCCCGCAGCTGCGGGCGTTGTTGATTAGGCGACATACTTGAGAAAAATTAAAACTTCACACTCTTGGAATCTTCACCAAAATAGCGGGGTTTTTCATCGGCGCGGGCGTATTCAACGGTGAAGCCGGAATTGCCGAAGCCTTGGAAGTAGGAGATGTGTACTTGGTGATCGCCTTCGTTTAAAAAGATTAAACAGGGTTGCACTGTGTATGGGCGGTCGCCCAAATGTTCGCACACTAGTTTGCCGTCGATACTTAACGAAAAACCGTCATCACTGCCCATCAAAAAGCGATAGGTGTCTGCTTGTTTGACTGAGATTTTATGATCGACATCGACAAAAAAATCATCGCTATAGGTTGCGATATTGCCGAGTTTTGGATGGCTGAAACGACTTTTGTCGAGCAGGTTTAGGTTGTCGACCATCACTTCGCGGGTGAATTCAATATCACGCTGCTGATAGATGTTGCCAATACTGACGCGGTTTTTGCTGATCACCAGTTTTACTACCGGATCGACAGTGACTGGCGTGATGCGCACTAAGATGAGAATCACAGTGAGTGCGATAAGCGCAGTGAAAATACTGTTTTTATTTAAAAAATTCTGCATGTTCATGATTATCTCACTACCTGTAATTTCCAGAAGCTAAACCAATTGCGCAACTCAAATTGATCCTCGGTTAACCCCAGGCCATAAGTGAAGGGTGAGAAGAACGCAAATACGGCGATGACCAACAGCGCAAACAGGCCGGCGTTGATAATGGTGTGTTTATTATTGGCGAGCACTTCATCGCGATAAATATAATTAAAAATAAGTGCGAGATTGACTGCGCCGAACAGGAGAGGCACTAGGTAGTGGTAGAGATACATCACCCGCTCGATTTG
>CAXAVL010000151.1:0-10842 GCA_963971905.1 uncultured Cellvibrio sp. | reverse complement strand
GCGCTGGTGCTACCGCGCCTGCCTGCGATTTATGAGCGGTTTCAGGATAAATCCGAGCAGGAGCAACTGATTCAATCCCTCTCTACTCTCAGCCTAAAAGCCTATACCCGTCAGCAAACTCTGACGCTTACGAGAGAATCTGCAGCGGCAATATTGGGTTTGACGAGCAATCTCAAGCTTCGCATCGACCAACCCATCATCTACCAAGCTAATGGTGTATGCCTTGGCGGTCAGCTTAGTTTTGAGTTGGATGGCATCACCCGTCAGCTGGACTTGCAGCCCCCCTACTGCGAACCGAGGCTGCTTTGATGGCTCAGTCGCCTAAACGTCTGACTCGTAGTACCGGCTTTACGCTGGTCGAGGCCATGGTCGCATTGGTGATTTTTTCGGCTGCGGCGATGGGTATTTACAGTTGGATCAATACCAATCTCATTTCCCTCAACCGCCTCGCTGCAGTTGCAGAATCCGAGTTTGTAGTGGATTCGGCGGTAGAACGCTTGAAGCTAATTGACCTGCGCAGTGAAACCGAAGGTGTGTTCAACGTTGCCGGATATGAAGTGGAGTGGCGGGCAGAGCTGGTTGAGCCATGGCGGCAGGGCAAAACCCAGCAGGGTGCAGTCGGACTCTACGACTTTGGTCTGTACGATATTCATCTCGAACTGTTCAAAAACGCCCGCATCCAAGGCAGTTTCCAGTATCGCCAGACGGCCTGGTACATGGCGCGCGAGTTTAAACTGGAGGGCGATGATGATTTCTAAATCGCCTTTGGCTCGCATGCGCCAGCGCGCCTTTACCCTGATCGAAATGCTGGTAGTGATGATTATTGTCGCCATGGTGGTGACGCTTATTGTGCAGGGCTTTGGCTACACCCTTGGCTTGTACCAACGTGTGGTGAAGTCGCAAAGCTCAGCCTATCAACAGGTGTTTGCCTATCACTGGTTAAATAGCAGCTTGTCAGCGCCGGTGGCTATGCGCCCGAAAGATCGCGCCCTGGAAGGGGATGTCAAACAAGTTTCCACCTATACCTACCAACCACTGCTGGCGCAGCAGGGTTTAAAAACCTTGATTCAATGGGAGTTGGAGGAGCAGGCGGGCCAGCTCAGTCTTTTTTATCGCGAAGGGCAGACCCGTTTTCCGGTTTACCAATGGCTTGATGCCGCCGGTCAGTTTGAATATTTGGATGAGCAAAACCAATGGGTTAAGCGCTGGCCGCAACAAAAAAGCGACACCATGCCCCTACCGCAAGCCATCCGTATTTTGGTGACCAGTGGGCGCGACAGCTTTAACTATGTGGTGAAGGTCAAGACCCGCCTGCGCGCTGAAGTTACGTCTGACGAGATACTCTATGGTCGCGATTAGACCTTACCGACCAGATCGGCAGCAGGGTTTTATTTTGGCTGCAACCCTCTGGACGCTGGCCATCATGTTTATCGTGGTGGGGATTTTTCACAGTTACGTCCAGCAAAAACTTCAAGTAGGCATGCAGGCCAAAGCCAATTTGCAGCAGCGCCTGGATCGCCACTCCACCCAGCAAACCCTGCTCTATTTGCTTGCCAGTTCGCGCATGACCCGCTCGGGTATGACCTTTGTGCAACAGAGTGATGATCAGTTCACGACGGAAGAAGGCTTCCTGATTACTGATGCGGTAGGCGATGAGCTGGCGCTGGACTCCACTGTTTATCGTGGACTGGGCGACACCCGCTTTGCAGTGCAGGATCTGGCGGGTTTAGTGGCGTTAAATGTTGCCAATCCGCTGGATCTGGCGGCGATCATTGAAAAGTATGATCCTAACCCCGTAGTTCGCACCCAGCTAATCAGCCGTTTGCAGGATTACATCGATGCCAACGATCTGCTCAGCCTTTCGGGCGCCGAGCGCGAAGACTATGCCCGTTTGAAATTACCCCTGCCCACTAATGACTATTTGCGCTCGGAAAGTGAATTGTTCCGGGTGATGGGTTGGCGCGACTGGTTAACGGCGCATCCAAAAGTAGATTGGCAAACCTGGTTTAGTACACGCAAAGACTCGGTGATGAACCTCAACACCATGCCCAAAACCTTGCTGGTGAATTATTTGGGCTTGAGCGAGGAATTGAGCGATCAGCTGGTAGCCGAGCGCAAAGCCAATCCGTTTCGTAACGTTGCAGATTTTGCCGTGCGCACCGACATCCCGATCAATCTCAATGAAGAGAAATACCGTTTCTTCCCAAGCAGTGAATTAAGGATAAGCCTGTGGAATAACGGGGGAGGACAAGCCCAAGTGATTAGCCTACAATTGACGCCCAACGGGCTCTATGGGCCATGGCTTGTGAATTATGAGTACAGTGTCCAGCGTGGTAACGACAATAATGAAGCTTTGTCCATTCAGCAAACAACCCTCTTTGGCCACACCCTGGGTGATGACCGCTGACGGCGCCAGTCTGCTCAGCGACCTTTCGGTAGCAAGTGCCAGCACGCAGCTGGAATCCGCTCGTTTTATCATCCCGCGCCAATATCTCTTCTATTTATACATAGACCTCACCGCAGTGCCCAATGCTCTACGCAATAACCTGATTCAGCAGCGTTTGCAGCAAGCTAGTCCGTTCAGCCATCCGGCGAGCTGGGTGGTACAGGAGGCGGGTCGCGCACAAATCTGGTTTTGGGATGAGAGCGCGATCCGCAGCCGATGCGAACGAGATCCTGCGTTACCCACATCTGTCTTGCCCGAAACACTGTTGCAGGCCTCGTTTGAGCAGGGGTTTCGCATTCAAGCCTGTCTGTATGGATGGGAATTGCAGTATTGGGATGCAGGCAATTTGCGCCACACCCGCTGGTTGCCACAGCGGCCTGGTGCGCGCGCGCAAGCCGATTTTGTCCGCACCTGTGGTTATAGTCTGGATCAGGTGGAATGGGCTGAGGCAGATGCCACTTTGCTAGCGCGCCCCTGGAATGAAAAACCTTTCTGGAGCAAAGAGACGCTCACCAGCGAATCTGTAGCGACCAAACTGATCGCCGGAATACTGCTGGTTTGGGTGACCCTGGAGTTGGGCATGGGGGCTGGAACTTTAGCCAAAGAGTCATGGTTAGCCTCATCTGTTGCCGCACAAAATGAAGCCATGTTTGATTTGGTTAACCAGCGCGATAGTGCATTGCGGCAACAAGAATTTAATCGGGCGGTGACGGATTTGATCGCAGCTCCCTCGCCTTTATTTTTATCGGCGCAAGTACACCAGTGTCTCGCCGATTTTGATTTTGTCATTCTCGATTGGCAGTACCAGCGCGGCCAGCTTGCCCTAGTCTTGCAAAAAGAAGGGCTGGATACCCGCGCGCTGATCGAATCCTGCACCGCCAATACCGTATTTGTCGATGTGCGGGTTGAACCGGGCATTACGCCGGATCAAACCCGGGTGTTGTTTAATTTGCCCACCGCCGTAAGCGAGGGCGATAGCGATGTTTGAGAATCTGCACAAAGCCCTTCTGCCCTACTGGCTGCAATTCCAGCAACAAGCCAATGCCAACCCAAGGCTTCGTTGGATGCTCTGGGGTGTGCTTTATATCTTCCTTATGTACTTTGCTCTGAGTCTGGGCGAATGGCGCGCAGAACAGCAGCAGGGCATTAACCAATTACAGCGCACAGCGGTCAAACTGCAGCAGCTTAAATCTGAAACTGAGTGGCCAGAGCGTGAGGCGGCAGAAACCGAAGTAGCCCAGCAGCTCAGCCAGCGCCTGTGGAAAGCGAAAACCCCCGGCTTGGCCGAAGCGGATTTACAAAATTATCTGCGCCAGTTAATGGCTAATTACAATGTCGATGGCTTGCGCTTGCGCCTCGCTCCTACTGAAACACTCGTGCTCGGTGGGGAAACCTTGTTAAAAGTAAACGCCGATGTATCGGCGGTGATTGGTGTTGCGCAGATTGATTCACTGATGCGCGCCATGGCGGAAGACAAGCGTGCACTGCTGGTCGAACGTTTTGCCTACAGCCCGCAACGCGCTGGCCAACTCAGCTTGCTGGTAACAGCTTATTTCTCCACCGCCGATGACACCGCGGAGGCAACCAATGCTGCGCCTTAACTTTGCACACTTACCGCAACACGAGCAAAAGCTCTATCAATTAATTGCGAGCGCACTTGTGGTGGGTTTTGTGGTGGGTCTGCTTTGGGTATTGTTGGGCTTCTCAGATCAACGCAGCGCGACAGAGAACGAGTGGCAAGCCTCGGTTCTTCCCCTAGCCGACGACGCAGCGGCGCAATTTATAATTGTGTCGCAGAAACCGCGCTGGTTTACCGAAGCAGGTGCCGCCATTGCTGCCGCACCAATAGAAGATCCCCTCAAAGCACTCGAGGGTAAACCTGAAAGTCTGCGCCTGACAGGTCTGGTCGCGAAAGGTGATAAAACCTACGCACTATTTCTGCCTCTTATTGCCCCTGCAGGCAGTACAGCTAAACCGGCCATTCGCCAATTGACCGAAGGTGACACATTGGTCGGCGATTGGGTCGTCAAACACATCAGCCACAATCAGGTTGAAATCCAACAGGGCGATGAAACCCAAACCCTAAAGATGTATCAACCCAAAGCCAAATAGCAGGGAGTCGTCATCCCCGCTTGCGGGGATCCATAGGTCTTCACACAAAACCTTGCGCGCCGCCGCTTAGTTAATCAAACTACCCGCCCATCAAAGTCCTACATCATCGCAAGTCGGGAAGTCATCATAATGTTCAGCCTTAGTGCCCGTTCTCTCGTATTGACCAGTATTAAATGCGTCGCCTCTCTGGGTGTGCTGATGGTGCTGACTAGTTGCAGTAATTTTTGGCACAAACCTACTGCGGCAGAGCAGGGTAAAGAAATCGTTAAGTTTGAGCCTCTGCGCGATGCCAAAGATTTTGCCACTATCACCAGCCAGCCGCAGTCTCAGCAGCAATCGCCACAGGTAACAAAATTTAAACCCGGTCCGGGCGTCAGTATTTCCAGTACGGTGGCTGATGCAACTGCAAAAGAATTATCACTCAACCTGACCGGCGCAGCGATTAGCGGCAATTATCACAACATACCTCTGCCAGTATTTATTAACGAAGTCTTCGGTGAGCAGCTAGGTCTTTCGTTTACGCTTGATCCGCAAATAGAAAAGCAGGAAGACTTGGTTACCTTGCGCCTGATTGAAGCAGTGCCGCCTGCAGAATTATTTCGCATTGCCATGCGTACCTTGAATACTTATGGCGTTGCAGTATCCCAGCAGGGCGATGTGTTGAGCTTCACCATTGATAAAAACATCACCGCCGGTGAGACACCCTTATTAGTCAGTGGCCGCACCTTGCCGGAAGTGCCTCAGTCGCATCGTCCTATTTTTATGTTTGTGCCGTTAAAGGTGGTTACGAATACCAAAGTGGCTGGTTGGGTGCGAGATGCGCTCACTGGTAAAGATATCCAAGTAAATGAAGATCCAATGCGCAATGCGGTATTGCTCAAAGGTAAACCCGACTTGGTAAATCAAGCGCTTTCGATCATAGAGGTATTGGATCAACCAATCATGCGTGGCAAATTCTCTACCAGTATCGAGCCTGCTTTTGTGAAAGTAGAAGCGCTCAGCAAAAACCTTAAAGAAGTGCTTAACGCAGAAGGATACGATGCCCAGATCAAATCCCAAATTGGTTCAATTATTTTGATTCCGCTGGAAGGTACTAATCAACTTGTGGTTTTTGCTTCATCGCAGCAAATCATCAATCATGTGCGCGAGTGGGTAGAGGTGTTGGATCGCCGTCAGCAGATGAGTATCGATCAAGGCATATTTACCTATGAGGTGCGTAATACAGAAGCAGCACACATTGTTGAACTGTTGAATAGTTTTGAAAATGGTGGTGGTGACAGTTTCAGTCGTTCAGGGGCGAGCGCTAACGGGTTGGATGCAGGTAGCGCCCTTTCCGATGTTACTACCACTACCCAAGGTGCTGGCACCCAGGGCGCCACCGCGCGCGTAAATGGCGGCAATTTTGTGGTGGATACCAATCGCAATACTATTATTTATAAAGGTAGTGGCCAGGCTTGGCTGGATATGTTGCCCGTCATTCAAACGCTGGATAAGGCTGCACCCTCAGTGTTAATTGAAGTGCTTTTGGCGGAAGTTAGCCTCAACGATTCAGAGAGAACTGGCTTTGAATTTGTGGCCAATGGGTCACAAAAACTGAGCGGCCAAACCTATGCCAGCAAAATATCCACACTGGGTGGTTTTAATCTGGGTACAGCTGGTCTCAGCGCTACACTCGATAGTGCGGGTGAGACCCGTGCCATCTTGAACATGTTTTATGAAAACAAGCGCGCAGAAATTCGCTCGCGCCCGCGTTTAATGGTCAAAAGCGGTCAGCAGGCCACGATTGATGTAGGTACGGAAGTGCCCACGGTAAGTTCTAACTCACAATCTACTACCAACTCTGATGCGCCTATTCTGCAAAGTATTCAATATCGCAAAACCGGTGTGCGGCTTACCGTAGTGCCAGTAGTTCATGCCTCTGGCCATGTGGATATTGAGATAGACCAGGAATTAAGTGAGGCACAGCCCAATGAGAGCAGTAGTATAGATTCGCCCAGTGTGTTTAATCGCAAAATCCAAACAACGGTAACCCTACAAGATGGCGGCTCAATTTTAATTGGTGGCCTTATTTCCAGTTCCAAATCTTTAGGCAAATCAGGGGTTCCATGGTTTGGAAAATTGCCTATAATCGGTAAGCTTTTGAGTGCAGATAGTACCTCGTCAGCCCGTACCGAGCTGATGGTCATGATCATTCCCTATGTGATCGACACCCCCTCAGAAGGGCAGGCTATAACCAAAAGCATCCAACAGGCGTTTCAACAGCCTGAAATTTTGGAAGAGCTTGGTTCAGAAACCGTTCAGATTGACTAAGGTCTAATCAAAACCAGCGTGAATTAAGTTCAAAAGCACGCAAATGGATTGGCTTTTAATAACTTAGGCTTGATCTATAGGTTTGAAGCGGTATATTCTTGGGCGGTCTTTAAATCGTGGGATTGCTCTTGCAGACCCAAGGAACCAAGACCAATCAAAATCAACGTTGATTATAAATTCATGAAATAGGAGTTAAACCATATGGTTTCCAAGAAAATTTTAGGCGTAGCTATCGCTGCTGTCATGTCTGCGCCAGCTTTCGCAGTAATCGATATGAGTGCAGGTACTGGCGGTGTTGGTGCTGGTGCTGTTGTATACGCTAAAGAATCTGTTACTACAGCACAAGTTGTTTCTGGCATGGTTCAGTTGACTGCTGCTGGTACTGAGTTGAACGTGCGTGCTGCTACTGGTTTCGGTGTGGTTTCTACTACTCACGCCTTCATCCGTTTTGACTTGACCAATGCTAAGTTCAAAAACCAAGTAGTTGGCGGTGACCTGACTGCAGTAACTGGTACCATTACCGGTACTCCAGTAGTTGCTCAAGGTGGTGCTCCTGGCGACACATTTGTAATTTTTGATGTGACCTCTGGCGGTTTGGCTCAGGGTGATCTGTTGCAATTGGCTTTGACTGGCTTGCAAGTTAGCCCAACAGCAGCTGCAACCATCAACTATGCACATTACAGCACTTCTCCAAACGCTGTTGCTCAAACTGGCGCATTGGCAACTGATAGCTATGCCGCTATCAGCGTAGCTGAAGTGTTGGTTCCAACTGTAGTTGCTACTGACCGTGTTGCTGACGTAACTACTACTCCAGCATTTACTGCTTTCGTTAACCCAGCTTCAGCTACCGCTAGCTTGGGTACTGTAGAGTTTAAATTGACTGCTGGTGCTTTGACTGCTGTTGGTACAACAGTAACTGCGTTGAACCAAGTAATCAACATTGCTGACGGTCAATCTTCTATGACTGTTGCTGGTGACCTGAGCTTTACTACTGATGCAAACGCTGCTGCTACTGCTGGCAACCTGACCTTCGGTGGTTCGGCTTCTGATACAGCTGCTACTAACGTTCCATCTGCTAAGCACAGCCGTTTCACCACTGCTGGTTTGGCTGTTAACACTGCGTACTCAGTTGCTGTTACCGCTAAATCTGCTATCAACGCTGGTGTTTACACTCTGTCAACTAACTTGGTAGGTATTGCTAACGCTGCTTACGGTCCAACCAACAAAACTGCATCTTTGGGTACCATTAGTCGTAGCGGTACTACAGTGCAAGTTCCTTACGTGACCACTTTTGGTGATTACAACCAACGTTTGGTTCTGGTTAACCGCAGCAACTTGGATGCACCTTACGCTATTACCTTCACTCCAGAAGCTGGCGTAACCGCAACTGCTAAAGCTGCAGCTACTGGTACTCTTGCAAAAGGTAAGACTTTGATTCTGAAAGCAACTGATGTTGTAGAAATCACTGGTTCTACCCGTACTGCAGCTACTATCGTAGTTACTGCACCAAACACGACTATCGATGCAGCTACTACTTCAGTAAACCTGTCTGACAAGTCTACTGACACTGTAAAACTGAACTAATTATTCAGTAATACTTTGTAGTAAAAAATAAGGGCGCTTCGGCGCCCTTATTCTTGCGTTGGATTTGGAGAATTGGTATTAAATAGCAAAGTTGCTGCCAATTAAAAGAATAGATCTATGAAATTGCGCTGTCTCCGCTAACCGGTATCCAAATAAACGGAAACAGTAATAGTGTGTTTAAATAGCGCATCAAATATTCATGGATAAGCCATGTTCTCGCGCCTCATCAATAAATCGCCCGCAATCAAATCGATTCTTTTTTATCGCGACTTTCAGGAATATACCGGCGGCCATCAAAAGGTCGCGGACTATTGCGCACATTTGCAATCGTCTTCAAACTTTAAACCTGTAATTGCCTTTTCATCGAATAGCCTCTGGGATAAGCGCAACCCCTGGTTTCCCGAATACCAGCATCAGTTAGTTGATTATCGTCCAGCCAATTACGAATATGCGTTTCTAGCGGGAATGGATTGGGAGATGTACCTCGCATCAGCGCGTCCTGAAAATCAGCCCGTAATTAATTTGATCCAACATGTTCGCCATGCAGACCCTGCGCAGCCAATGCACAGGTTTTTATCGCAGCGCGCCATTCGTATTTGTGTATCACCTGAGGCTGAAAAGGCGATAACAGGCACTGGAAAAGTAAATGGGCCAGTGTTTACTATCGCCAATGGCATTGATATCCCCGCAATTGAACCCCGGCAAAAACGGCACGATGTTTTTATTTTCGGGCCAAAAAATCCCCACATTGCGGAAGAGCTAAATACAAGGCTTGCGCAGCAAGACATAGGTTCTTTTTGTGTGACCGAGTGGTTGCCGCGAGAACAATTACTGGTGTTGCTTGCGTCGAGTCGTATCGCAGTCGTGCTGCCAAATCCTACTGAGGGATTTTATTTGCCGGCATTGGAGGCAATGCGTTATGCCGATATCACCATAGTGCCGGATTGCGTTGGCAATCGCAGTTTTTGCCACAACCAGCAAAATTGCCTGATACCCGAGTACAATAGTGCGGCGTTGGCTGACGCTGTTAATGAAGCATTAGTATTGCACCAGCAGCCTGACCGGCTGAACATTTTTAAACAGCATTGCGCTGCAACCTTGGCATATCATTCACTGGAGCGTGAACGCACCGAGTTTTTAGCGCTAATGAATCAAGTGGATGAGCTGTGGGCCTCCGGCTTTTCCTGTTCTGTTTAGTTACCGAGATTCCAGTTTGAACCCATCTAACACATTATTGTTGACCGGTTTGCCACGTGCCGGTACCACACTCTGTTGTCATATTCTAAATGCCTATCCCAATGTGCTTGCACTACACGAGCCGATGACACCCAGCGATTTTGATCCTGCGCTAGGGCGTGCTGTTGCCGTTGCGCAAGTGGTTAATTTTGCGCAGCAAAATCGCATGACTGCACTGGCGGAGGGGGTTGTTGTCAGCCGTCAGAAAGATGGCAAAGTCCCTGAAAACCCTGTTGCGCAGGCGGTGGGGGAGGGAGGCTTGCGGCCAATGGATGTGAGTCTCGGTCAACTTGATGTGCACAACCGTTTATTAGATGAAAACTTTACTCTGGTGATCAAACACAATGCCTTGTTTACGGCGTTGTTGCCGGAGCTGAATAGTTCGCTACCTGTTTACGGCATAGTGCGCAATCCGCTCGCGGTATTGGCGAGTTGGAATCAGGTGGATTTGCCGGTTAACCAAGGGCATATTCCGGCGGGTGAAATGTTTGACCCACAGCTAAAGGCGCAGCTAGGCCAGATAAGTGATCGACTAGAGCGGCAATTACATATCCTCGAATGGTTTTGCCGCCAATATCTAGAGCATCTTGATGGGCGTATTTTGCGCTACGAGGATTTTGTGGTTAACCCCCATTCCGTCGGCGCAAAATTGCAGCTAGATGCCGTCTATCAAGCGGCGCATAAACCGCGCGCGAATCGCAATGGTGGTTATGATCTTGCGCAAATGGAAGTGTTTTACCAGCAGTTGCGTGGCTATGGCGATGCACTGCGCTACTTTTATCCGCTCGCGCAGTTGGATGAATTAATGGATAGCATCAGGACTTCTGCATGAAATCCCTGAGCTTTATGATTATTGGTGTGCAGAAGGGCGGCACTACTGCGCTTAGCCATTTTCTCGCGCAGCACGATCAGATTTGTATGGCCGATGGCAAAGAAGTGCATTTATTCGATGCGCCGGATTTTGATCCGCAGTGGTCGGTGGATGAGATTAATCAGCGCTACGCCGCACATTTTCAAGCGGCGACCCCTGCGCAGTTGCTCGGTGAAGCAACACCCATCTATCTTTATTGGCCAGAAGTTATACCCGCTTTGCATGAGTACAATCCTGAGTTGAAATTGGTGATTATGTTGCGCGACCCAGCCGAGCGCGCAAT
>CAXAVL010000150.1:0-10891 GCA_963971905.1 uncultured Cellvibrio sp. | reverse complement strand
ATCCAAAAACATTAATTTACGATTCTTTACATAAATTTATCACAAAACCAAGCACTGCAAATCCAATAGAAGAGTTTTTCATCTTTAATTGGGTTGTTGTAAATAAAGCGGCCGATGATTAAACCGGAAGATAAAATAATACCCGCGACCACTGAGAACCACACAATCGGGTTGCCGATCAGATATTTGTATTTGGTAATGGTTTTGCCATCAACTGTGTCTCTATCCCAGCGGTAACTGATAGTTTTACTGCTCAGTGGCCAGTTCATGGCGTAGCTGCCGTTTTCATCGGCTTTGCATACATCCAAGCGCGGCACGCCATCGGCGTATTCAGACATGTATTTCCAGTTGTCGCGCATGCCGAGTGAGAATGTTTTGAGTGACCAAGTGTTGCCCATGCGAATTTGATTGAGGTATTCGGGCGAGGCTTTGTAGGTGCGATCTTGATACACCTGCGTGCCCATGCCGATATGAACATAAAAGACGGCAAAAAATACCGCGGCAACCGGAATTACACCTGAGGGTACGGTGGTGGCGAGACGTTTAAGTAATGCTTTCCAGTCCCATTGTTTAATTGCGCTCCATTGATCTATGCCAAACAGCATTGCAAACAGCAGCAGCAAAATAAAAGCATTCACTTTTACAGCAATCGCCAAACCGATCAGCACGCCGAGAATGGCATAGTGTTTCAGCTGGATTGCTTTTTGATGCAGGGTAAATTGCGTAGCGGTGCGCACAAAATAATACAGTGCACCGAGCACAAAAAAGAGTTGAATGCCTTCTAGCATGGCTGCGCGTGAGTGAATGACCAAAGCGTTGTCAAAAATCACCATGCTGGTGAACGCGGCAGCGAGCCATGCGCGCTGGGTGATGCAATTGATAATGCCGTAAAAAAATAATACCGAGAACGCCATCATCACCACTGACGGCCAGCGAAAACCTTTATAGGTCATCTCTGGTGGTGCGTTATCACCCGTGAGGTAATCGGTCTCCAGCAATTTGCTTTTGTTAACTTTTTCATTGCCGCCAAATAGAACTTCGCCGATGGCCATGAGCTGTTTGCCCAGCGGCGGATGTGGCTCCATGTACATCACGCCGTCGATATGTTTCTGTGCGGAGGCAACGTGATAGTTTTCATCCCAAAACATAGCTTGCGGTGTGCCGTAATAGGGAAAATAAACCCCCAGTGAGATAAGCAAAATGACGGCGGGATAAATAAATCGTGCGTAATTTTTTATGAAATTTTTCATGATGTCTGTTGTTATATTTGAAGTTGTTGTCAGGAATTATTTTTTGCGCAAACCTTTACCGGTTGCTGCCCAATAAAGTCCACCGTAAATGTGCTCCAGAAACAGGGTGTCACTGTAGGTCGCTGGCAAGTGGCCTAGTGCAGTGTAAAACGCGCGTCCGCCATCGTAGTCGTGATACCAAGCGATGGGGTGAAATTTGCCCATGCCTTCACCTTTTTTCTCGCCCCACTGTACTTTGGGGTCATAGGTCTGCTCATCAACCGCAAGAATGTAATTCAAGCCTTTGATTCGCTCTGCGCCGAATTCGTACCATTCATCGGTCCACAAAAAGCGGTCGGGCATGCGATCCAGGCCGGGGAATTTGCGATCCAGCACTAGCAGGTCGGCACTTTGATTGACGGGGTGAATGTGAAAGGTGCGACCCACCATTTTGGTGTACCAGTCCCAGTCGTATTCGGTATCCGATGCGCTGTGAATGCCAACAAAACCTTTGCCGGAACGGATAAAACGCTCCATCGCGGCTTGTTGTTCATCGTTGAGGATATCGCCGGTGGTTAACAGAAAAATGACGGCTTGGTAATTTTTGAGTTTTTCATCATTGAAGATGCTTGCGTCTTCATGCCAATCAATATTGAAGTGGTGGCGCAAGGCCATAGCGCGCATGGCGGTAACCCCTTCATTAACCGACTCATGATGCCAGCCGTTGGTTTTGGTGAAGAGTAAAACGTTAAATTGTTGTGCCTGGGCGCTGAGGGTGGTGCAGAGGGATGCGCAGACCAGAGCAAAGGATAACGCGATTCGTCTATACATATTATTGCCTCGCTGATAGGGGGTATTGTTGTCCCGGTTTCTTGTTATCTTTTTTTAAACCGGCGCCATCATAAGCGATACAAATATATAGGCAATAAAAAAGGGCGCTGAGAGCGCCCTTTTTGGAATGGTCTAATTCGCAGTGAGAACTAGGCGGCGCGACGACGTGAAGCCATCAAACCTAATAGGCCCAGCGCAAGCAGCATCAGAGAACCTGACTCTGGAACCTTAACGGCTTCAAAGGTGATGGACTTAAGTTTGAAGTAATCATTGTTTTGCGAAAGCGTTCCACCAAAAGCACGGTTGTATGCGCCAACCAGCCAGTATTGCGCCTGCACATCGGCAGGGTTAACTGCAAAAGTACCTACGCCGTTGCGATTGTAGTTGCCGACCACGCTCCAGCCACTGCTGAGTAGTGCTGCCCAGTTGCTGCCAAAGCCGGTAAGGCCGCCAGAGAAGGGGGCGGCGCCTGTGTAAGCTAATACGGATACATCGGCATCGGTTTTGTACCAGCCAATGCCCAGGCCGCTTACATCGACAACTTTGTCAAACGAGAATAGCAGGGCATCGTAATCCCCATTGGAATTGTCGACTGAGTGTTGTGGGCTGTTTGCTTTTTCGACGCCAATGCCCGAACCAGACCATCGTGCAATTTGATCTTGTGCGATGGCTTTGTCACCTGTGGATTTGTTGGACCATCCAGTGACCACGACATTGGCTTCTGTTGATGTGTAGCTAAACGAATTGGTGTAGCCGGCGGTGTTGGGCGCCAGGTTGATAGTGACCGGTACAGCAAGCGCATTCATAGCGACGCCGGTGCTCAATGCGAATCCTGCAATAAGCGATTTAATTGGTAGCATGATAATTAAGTCCATTGGGTGAGTAGTGGTAGGTACTGCAGCGCAATCTAAGGCAATTTTTGCGCCATGATTGTAACCATTTGATTTTCTGCGTGATCCGTTTTGTACCTTATGCTCCAACAATTTTTTATGTAAGAAATGTCGACATCATCCTATTTGTGGGTGGCAGCGGTTAACGGGCTGAGGTGACTTGTTAAATGTATTTTGGGCTGCGTGGCAACTTTACCCAGAGTCGGGCAGCGGGCACACTGGGTTTGTTCACTAGCATCGAGTGTTTTATGACGTTGACTGAATTGCGCTATATCGTTGTGCTTGCTGAAGAGCAGCATTTTGGCCGAACAGCTGAGCGCTGCCATATAAGTCAGCCCACCCTCAGTATTGCGGTGCGCAAGCTTGAGGAGGAGTTGGGGGTGGTGCTGTTTGAACGCAGTAAAACCAACGTCCGCGCCACCCTCTTAGGGGATAAAATTGTTGCCCAAGCCAGATTGTTGTTGGCTGATGTGGCAGTGATTAAATCCTTGGCTGAGGCGGGGAGAGATCAGCTGAGCAACCCTTTGGTGCTGGGCACAATTTTTACTTTGGGGCCTTATCTGCTGCCACAGCTTATCCCGCACCTGAAGCAGCAAGCGCCCAATATGCCGCTTTATGTGCAGGAAGATTACGCCGAGAGTTTGCGCAAAAAGCTTCGCGATGGCGTGCTGGATGCGATTGTGGTGTCGCTGCCGTTTACTGAGCCGGATGTAGTGACCCAAGAATTATTTGATGAGCCGCTAGTGGTGGTTATGCCGCAGTCGCATCCGCTGGCGCGTAAGCAGGAGGTTACCCCTGCGGATATCGCAAGCGCCAATTTACTGTTGCCGGGAGCGGGGCATTGCCTGCGCGAGCAAATCTTGGCATTGCATCCTGAATGGCGCGATGATCAGTCGGCACGCCACAGGGCTGAAGGAAATAGTCTTGAAACCTTGCGCTGTATGGTGGCGGCAGGATTGGGTGTGAGTGTGTTGCCGCGTTCAGCGGCAGAATCGGGATTATGTGCAGCTAATCGATTGGTCGCTCGTCCGCTGGTGGGCGGGCAGCGCAAGCTGGGGTTGGCGTGGCGTGCAAGTTTCCCGCGCCACAAGGCGATTGATGTGCTGCGCAAGGCAATCCAGACTTGTAGTGGCGCCTACTGGAATTTCACTACTGAGCAGGAAGCGGTTGAGCAGACCATGCTGCCGCTGCAAGGTTGGTAATAATTGAATGCCATGTGGCGATGAGTACAGGTATGAATCCCCTTAAAAAAATTGTCATCCTCGGTGGCGGAACATCCGGCTGGATTGCAGCCTCGATGCTGGCAGCTCATTTCAAGCGCGAGCGGTGCGAGATCGAGTTGATCGAGTCAGATGAAATAAGCTCGGTTGGCGTTGGTGAGTCCACTATTCCACCGGTGGTGCGCCTGATTAACCGCTTGGGTATCGATGAGGCCGAGTTTATCCGTGAGACTCAGGCCTGTTATAAGCTGGGGATTAAGTTCGTCGATTGGCGCACCAAAAATCAATCTTATTTCCACCCCTATGGCGCGCTGGGTAAACGCATCGACGCGCAAGATTTTTATCAGTGCTGGCTCAAGGCGACTATGGCCGGGGAGCAGTACGATTTGCAGGATTTTTCGCCATGTGCGGTGATGGCGGCGCAGGAGCGTTTTTTTCCTCCCATGCAAGCGATAAATACGCCGATAGGCGGCGCCAGTTATGCAGTGCATCTGGATGCCAAGCTGGTCGCTGCTTATCTGCGCCGCTACGCTGAGGCGCGCGGTGTGGTGCGTAGCGAGGGTAATTGTGTGCAGGTGCTGCGCAAGGATAATGGTTTTATCGATGCGCTTGAATTGTCGGATGGGCGCAGCATTCACGGCGACTTTTTTATTGACTGCTCGGGTTTTAGTGCGCAGCTGATCGAAAAGGCACTTGGCGTTGAGTTTGAAGATTGGTCGAGCTATTTGCCCTGCGATCGCGCCATAGTGGTTAAAACCCAGGTGGCGGGCTCGCGCATGCCCTATACCACTGCGACGGCGCGTAAATCCGGTTGGGCTTGGCGTATCCCGTTGCGCAATGGCACGGGGCATGGCTATGTTTATTCGAGTCAATTTTGCACCGATGCTGAAGCCAAAAATACATTGCTAAGACATCTGGATGCCCCGCGTATAAGTGAGCCGCGTGTGATCCAGTTTACTACCGGGCGGCGCACGGAATTGTGGAAAGATAACTGTCTGGCGCTGGGTTTGTCGGGCGGATTTATCGAGCCGCTTGAGTCCACCGCGATTCACTTGATCGCCCGCGGCATGGATTTATTTTTGCGCTTTTTTCCGGATGTAGAATGCGAGCCCAGCTTGCAGCGCGAGTACAATCGCCGCATGCGCGCAGACTACGAAGAAGTGCGCGATTTTATTCTGCTGCATTACTGCACCAGTGAGCGCGATGACAGCGAGTTTTGGCGCTGGTGTAAAACTCTGGTGCTGCCCGAATCCCTGCGTGAGCGTATTGAGTTATTTAAAGGGCACGGAATTTTGCGCGAAGATAATGATGAGTTGTTTCGCGCGAGCAGTTGGCAGTCGGTGTTCGAGGGGATGGGGATTCGTCCATTAAAATACAGTCCGCATGTAGATAGTCTCGATTATGGCCGAATTAGCAAAACCTTGAAGTTGGCGCGCTCTGCCATTTTCAATATGGTAAAAACCTTACCTTTGCACGATACCTATTTAGAGGAGCATTATGGTGCAGCTGCGGAGTCGCCAACTGCCGTGCCGCTGAACTCGGGCGGATGATGCAGGTCACAGCTACTTGAGTGCCAAAGTGGTATGAAATCCATTATTGATAATAGGGTGTGTGCATGAGTAAGTGCGGAGTTTTGATTTTGGCAGCAATGTTGCTGATGGGCTGTAGTTCGAACAACGGGCGCAGCTATGTCGAAACCGAAATGACCGAGACGCTGGAGGTGGAGATATTGCCCAACACCAGCAAAATGTTCACGTATCGTTTGCGCTGGCCGGAAGAGTTAATTCCCAGTCATATCAATGTCGCGCGCAGGGGGAGTGACCCCGGCCGGGAGTTTGCTCAAGGCGGTGTTGATCTGGGGCGCAATACCTACGATCGCCTGCTGACGAATACCGCTTATGCCGTCAAACAGGCGGGCTATTGTCGCGACGGTTTTTTTGAGCTGGATCGCAGTATTTCGCGCTATCACCTCTGGGTGCGCGGCGAGTGTAAAGATGGCGCTACTGATGCTGACCGGCAGGCTTTTGGCGCCAAACAAACCCTGACTCCAGAGCGCTGGCAAAAATCCTCCTAGTCCCGCCAATGGTAGATTAGGGGGCAGTGTAATCGTCAGGTTGGCGTGTTTTTGCGTCAATCTGGTTCGCTTTTCATCCTCTGCCACTTCGGTGCTTGTCTTGCTAATAGCCTGCTAAGCGGGTAATATCCTGCGCCCATTTGCCTAGCCCCTACACCTCAGGGGCTTTTTTGTCTGGGATGTGATTTGGCGCAGCTTTCGCATGTGCTTTAGGCTTTTAGCCCACGTATCCCTTGATAGAGTTTTTTGTTGAGAATCAGCCTATGACCACTGGCCTCTACCAGATAGACGAGTTCAAAGATAACTGCGGTTTTGGTTTGATTGCCCATTTAAAGGGCAAGACCAGCCATCGCCTGCTTACCACGGCTATCGAAGCCCTGACTTGCATGACCCACCGCGGTGGTATCAATGCGGACGGCAAAACCGGTGACGGTTGTGGTTTGTTAATCCAAAAACCAGACAGCTTTCTGCGCGCTGTGGCTAAAGAAGCCTGCGGTGCAGAGCTGACTCCTATCTATGGTGTGGGCGCGATTATGCTCAGCCCAGAGGTTGCCATTGCCGACAAGGCGCGCGCAATTATGGCGGAAGAGTTGACCGCTCAGGGGCTAATTGTAGCTGGCTGGCGCGAAGTGCCGGTTGATCCGACTTGCCTCGGTCCAATCGCGCTGAAATCGCTGCCGACCTTTAATCACCTGTTTGTAAACAACCCTGATCTGACTATTGAGCAGGTCAATTCCAAGTTGTTTATGGCGCGCCGCAAAGCGGAAATCCGCCTTGCTGACGACAAATCCTTTTATGTGTGCAGCCTGAGTACCGGGATTCTCTCCTATAAAGGATTGATGATGCCGGTAGACCTGCCGCGCTTCTTTTCTGACTTGGCTGACGAGCGTTTGGAAACTGCCATCTGCGTATTCCATCAGCGCTTCTCTACCAATACCTCGCCGCGCTGGCCGCTGGCGCAGCCGTTCCGCATGTTGGCGCACAACGGTGAGATCAATACCATTGTGGGTAACCGCAACTGGGCGGTGGCGCGTACTCCTAAATTTGTAACGCCACTATTGCCTGATCTGCACAGCGTAACCCCGCTAGTAAACCGCACTGGCTCTGACTCTTCCAGTCTCGATAACATGCTGGAAATCCTGACTCTGGGCGGCATGGAGTTGCACCGCGCCATTCGTATGCTGGTGCCGCCGGCCTGGCAGAACGTAGAGAATATGGATCCGGATCTGCGTGCGTTCTACGAATACAACTCTATGCATATCGAGCCCTGGGACGGCCCAGCTGGCTTGGTAATTACCGATGGTCGCTACGCAGTTTGTACGCTCGACCGCAACGGTCTGCGTCCATCGCGCTGGGTTATCACCAAAGACGATATGATCACCGTGGCTTCGGAAGTGGGTGTATACGCCTATGATCCGGCTGACGTAGTGGCAAAAGGTCGCCTTGGCCCAGGCCAGATTATGTCGATCGATACATTGACTGGCACCTTGCACAACACCAAAGATATCGACAATCAGTTGAAATCTACCCAGCCCTATAAAAAGTGGCTGAAAGAGCGCGCGCTGCGCATTGAATCTACCCTGAACACCGACGCCAAAGAAAACGGTCTGGATGGTATTGCGCTGAAAGCCAATATGAAAATGTTCCAGGTCAGCTTTGAAGAGCGCGACCAGTTGTTGCGCCCACTCGCGGAAGGCGGTCAGGAAGCCGTTGGCTCCATGGGTGACGATACCCCAATGGCCGTGCTGTCACGTCAGCAGCGCTCGCTGTATGACTACTTCCGTCAGCAGTTTGCCCAGGTTACCAACCCGCCAATCGACCCGTTGCGTGAAGCGATTGTAATGTCGCTGGAAACCTGTCTCGGCCGTGAATTACCCGTTTATGATGAATTGCCCGAACATGCTGACCGCGTGATTCTGACTTCGCCCGTACTCTCGCCAGAGAAGTTCCGTGGTTTGATGAGTCTGAACCGCCCTGGTTATGAGCAGGCAACATTCTCGCTTTATTACAATGCTGACGAGACCAATCTGAAAGCGGCATTAACCAAGCTGTGCGACGACGTAGCTGCTGCGGTTAAGTCGGGCAAAGTGTTGATCGTATTGAGCGATGCAGGCTTTGTGAAAGGCCAATTGCCGATTGCGGCGCTGCTTGCAGTAGGTGCGGTCAACCAGCATTTGACTTACGTTGGTTTACGCTGCGACGCATACTTGATTGTGGAGACCGGCAGCGCCCGCGATCCACATCAAATCGCTGCGTTGATTGGTTACGGCGCCACCGCTGTGTATCCATTCCTGAGCTACTACGTGCTCAACGATCTGATCGAAACCGGTGAATTGCTCAGCGATGTTGATACAGCCTACAAAAACTACCGTAAAGGTATCGACAAGGGTTTGCTGAAAATCCTGTCGAAAATGGGTATTTCCACTATTACCTCCTACCGCAGTGCGCAATTGTTTGAAGCGATTGGTCTGTCGGAAGAAGTGGTTTCTATGTGCTTTGAAAGCACGCCATCCCGTGTGGCGGGCGCGCGCTTCGAAGATTTGGAAGCGGATCAGAAAATTTTGGCGCAGACTGCCTGGTTGGATCGCAAGCCGATTGTTCAGGGCGGTTTGCTCAAGTATGTACACGGCTCGGAGTATCACGCCTACAACCCGGATGTTGTGCAAAGCCTGCAAAAGGCAGTGCAGAGCGGTAACTATGCGCTCTGGCGCAATTACGCGGATTTGGTAAACAAGCGCCCGGTATCCATGCTGCGCGACCTATTGGCCATCCGTGAAGATGCCTGCAAGCCGGTGCCTTTGTCTGAAGTTGAGCCAATCGAAAGCATCATCAAGCGTTTCGACTCGGCCGGTATGTCGCTCGGTGCTTTGTCGCCAGAGGCGCACGAAGCCTTGGCTGAAGCCATGAACCGCTTGGGCGGACGCTCTAACTCAGGTGAAGGTGGTGAAGATCCGGCGCGTTACGGCACCATCAAGACTTCCAAAATCAAGCAGGTTGCCTCTGGCCGCTTTGGTGTGACTCCAGCCTATTTGGTTAACGCTGAAGTGCTGCAAATTAAAGTCGCCCAGGGTGCAAAACCCGGTGAAGGCGGTCAGTTGCCCGGCGGTAAAGTGAATGCGCTGATTGCGCGACTGCGTCACTCGGTTCCCGGTGTGACTCTTATTTCGCCTCCGCCGCATCACGATATCTACTCGATCGAAGATTTGGCGCAGCTGATTTATGACTTGAAACAAGTTAACCCAGATGCGTTGGTATCGGTGAAGCTGGTATCGCGCCCAGGTGTAGGTACTATCGCTGCCGGTGTGGCCAAGGCCTACGCCGATTTGATCACCATCTCTGGTTATGATGGTGGTACTGCGGCCAGTCCGATGACATCGATCAAATACGCTGGGTCACCGTGGGAATTAGGTCTGTCTGAGACCCATCAAACCCTGCGTGCCAACGACTTGCGCGACAAGGTTCGGGTACAAACCGACGGCGGTTTGAAAACCGGTCTGGACGTAGTGAAAGCGGCCATGCTGGGTGCGGAAAGCTTCGGTTTTGGTACTGGCCCAATGGTGGCGCTCGGCTGTAAATACCTGCGTATTTGCCATTTGAACAACTGTGCGACCGGTGTTGCTACCCAGCAAGATAAGCTGCGTAAAGACCACTACATAGGCACGGTTGAAATGGCGATGAACTTCTTCAAGTTCGTGGCAGAAGAAACTCGTGAGTGGATGGCGCGTTTAGGTGTACGCACTCTGGGTGATCTGGTTGGCCGTGTGGATCTGTTGCAGATTCTCGAAGGCGAAACGGTTAAACAACAACAATTGGATTTAAAACCAATCATCCATACCGATGCGTTCCTTGAAACCAAGCCGCAACTTTGTGCAGTCAGCAAAAACGAGCCGTTTGATAAAGGCGAAACCGCTGAGGCGATGATCAAGGTATTGCTGCCAACCATCGAAGCCAAAACCGGCGGTGAGTTTGAATTCCATATCACCAACTGCGACCGCTCCATCGGTGCGCGTATCAGTGGTGAAATCGCCAAGCGCTACGGCAACCAAGGCATGGCCGACAAACCATTGAAGCTGAAGCTGACCGGTATCGCAGGTCAAAGCTTTGGTGTGTGGAACGCCGGTGGCTTGGAAATGTATCTCGAAGGTGATGCCAACGACTACGTAGGTAAAGGTATGGCAGGCGGTAAGCTGGTCATTCGCCCACCGCGCAGCTCGGGTTTCCAATCGAACAAAACCAGTATTATGGGTAACACCTGTTTGTATGGTGCAACTGGCGGTAAGCTGTTTGCAGCCGGTACCGCAGGTGAGCGCTGCGGCGTGCGTAACTCCGGTGCCCATGTGGTAGTGGAAGGTGCGGGCGATCACTGCTGTGAATACATGACCGGTGGTGTAGTGACCGTACTGGGTCAAACCGGGGTTAACTTCGGTGCGGGTATGACCGGTGGTTTTGCCTATGTATTGGATGAAGCCAATGACTTTGTGGATCGCTACAACCACGAGTTGGTGGATATCCATCGTATCAATACCGAAGCACTGGAAGCGCATCGCCATCATCTGCGCACCGTGATTGAAGAATTTGTGCAAGAGACTGAAAGTGCCTGGGGCCAACACCTGCTGGATAACTTCGATGACTACATCGGCAAGTTCT
>CAXAVL010000149.1:0-10944 GCA_963971905.1 uncultured Cellvibrio sp. | reverse complement strand
GCGTCATCAGCCCCCGGCTCGGATGCCGCCAACGTACAAACACTTCACCGGCAAAGAAATCCAAAACGCTCACACCGCAATCGGTGATGTAAATGCGTGTATGGAAGTGTATTTCGCCGTTAAGGATCATTTGGCGGCAGCGGCCCAAGAATGCAAATAGGAGTTGCTGTAGTAGCCAGCGCATTAGCCGGTAGAGGATTTTCGTTGCTCCCTTACGGGAATTCGGAAGAGGCGCCAAGGGTAGATGGTTAGCGACTCCACTAAACGACGAAAGGCCGAACGGGAAACTTAGTAGGCCGCTTTAAGGAAGCTTGTATGGAAGGTTTCGAAGGCGCAGCGGTAATAGAGATAGATGTTGGACAGAGCGTCTACTGCGATTATTGCAATGAGGATTGCACAGACAGCAAAGAATCTGGCGGGCTTTTATTTGGTTCGTATGCCGCTTGCCCTACTTGCGCTCCAAATATTGAAGCATCGGCAAAGTTGCACGGTGAAACAAACCGCATTCGCGCGCGTTGCCCGGCAGGTAAACCGTTTTCCGATTGGGTAAGACAAGAGCTAAGAGGTTAATGCAATGACAAAGCTATCAGATGAAGAAATTGAGCGCCGCAAAGCGCTACGCGAAAAGTGCGGAACCTTGTTTGATATGTCCGCGCAATTTTGTACCGGGCGCCCCCCCCAAAAAGTAATTGGCGGAAGTGCGCAAGACGCTATCGAATTTAAGGATTTAATTTCGGAGTTTAGAAAGTTAAGCCCTAGCGTTCCATCAAGAGTTGATTTTGTAGAGGGAAGAATTCAAAAGCTATCGCGAATTCTTTCAGGGTTGCAAAAGTTTTCTTAAAGAGTAATGCGCTCACCCCATGCGCAGCAGACGCGAAGGCCATAAGCAGCGGCACTCCCCGCAAGCAGAGGTAATGGGTAGGCGGGTTGAAAATCCTTCATAGCAGTTGATCACTGTGCCGATTAGATCGCCGCTCCCCTTGGCGGCATATCCAGGGGGCATCCAGATAGTCACTGGCGGGCTGTGAGTTTTTGCCCGAGAACGCAGCGGCTTGTTAGTGGCTATCTGGATGTTAAAGACCAAGATAGCTCAATTGGTGGAGCACCGGACTTGTTAATCCGGCTGTTGTGGGGCTTAGCGGCCTTAGGTTCGAATCCCACCCTCGGCGCCAATTCAATCATGAGGCAACCATGAACATTATTGAAAAATGGAAATGCGGAGAATGCGGTGATCTTCACAGTGATGAAGATGAGGCGCGCGATTGCTGCCCTGTTTCAATTTACGAAGTTTACCAGTGCCCAATCTGCAAGGAGCATCACCCGGATAGCGCGGCAGCAGAGGAATGCTTGGCAAGCTGTAAAGAAGAAAACCCCGAATTCAGATACATGGCTTCAATACAAGAACTTGAAGATCTCGGACAACAAAGACTTTTCTCATAACAGGGTAAAAATATGTGGTTCAAAAATTTACGGCTTTACCGTCTCACCGAAGCATGGGCACTTTCAGCAGAAGATTTAGCCGCGAAGCTAAAGGATTTTGAATTCAATCCTTGCGGCAGCCTCGACCCGATGCGCTACGGCTTTGTGCCACCGCTTGGCAATCACGGAACTGATTTTGTTCACTCTACCAACGGCTACATTATGTTTTGCGCCAAGAAGCAGGAAAAGATTCTGCCCGGTGGTGTGATCAAGGAGCAGCTTGAGGAAAAAATCAAAGCGATTAGCGAAGCCGAATCGCGCAGCATCGCCCGCAAGGAGCGCGACACACTGAAAGATGAAATTATTTTTTCATTGCTGCCGAAAGCCTTTACCCGCTCATCGCTGGATTACGCCTACATCGCACCACAGGAAAATTTAATTGTTGTGAATGCTGCATCAGCAAAGCGTGCCGAAGATCTGCTTAGCAAGCTGCGCGAGGCGTTAGGTTCGCTCCGCTGCTTGCCGATTGCGCCAAAGAATATCCCCACTCAGGTTATGACGCATTGGCTGCGCGAAAGTGAAGCGCCACACCAGTTTGAATTTGGTGATGACGTATCGCTTGAAGCTGCTAAAGACGGCCGCGTGATCCGCGCCAAGCGCCAAGACCTAACAGCCAGCGAAATTCGCAATCACCTTGAGAGCGGAATGCACGTGAACAAAATCGGATTGGTGTGGAAAGAAGCAATTCACTGCACCGTAGATAATCAGCTTGCAATTAAAGGTTTGAAATTCGATGACGCCATTTCGGACAAGGCTAATGACCGCAACCCCGAATCCAAAGCCGAACAGTTCGACGCCGATTTCGCAATCATGACGCTGGAGCTTAAAAACTTTATTGCCGCCCTGCTCTTGGCATTTGGCGGCGAACAAACGGAAGGTGAAGTATGAACCCGAATGACCCTCTACCACCGCACGCAAATGCTTGGGCAGTAAATGAATCTACCGGCGAGGTTCGCGCTGTTCAGGTTGTCGATGGCAAATGCTTTTACTACGGCGGCGAAGAAACAGAAGTGATTGAGCTTGGCCCCGAATGGAAGCCGGTAAAAGAATCCAGCTTCGGGGTAATTATATTGGTGTCTGTATTTGTGATTTTGGTTGGCATTACTTACTTGATGTCACAAACAACATAAAAAACGCCAGCCCATATCCCTATGGTGCTGGCGCGAGCATCAAATGAAATTGTTCGGCTCTTTCAATTCCGAACAGGTGCCATTTTACTGAACAGGCGGCGCCACACCAGTGGCGAAAGTCTGAATAGTTTGTAGGAAATATCTCACATGAGCGAACCAAGCAATAAGAGCGTGATGGACAAAATTAGAAAGTGCTTGGCGCTTTCGGAAAGCAGCAATGAACACGAAGCAGCTGCCGCAATGCGCCAGGCTCGCAAGCTGATGGAAAAGCATGGGCTTTCCTCTGACGATATGAGCATCTTCAAGATTAAAGACGAAGCCGTTAATACCATCTATACGAATCCGCCTGCTTGGTTTCTGATGCTGGCCACCGTTGTAGGCAAGGCATTTCAGTGCACTGTATTCACCACCTATAAGCGCCTTACGTTTGTTGGTAAAGATGCCTGCGCCGAAGTTGCTGGGTATAGCTTTGACATTCTGCTTCGCCAGCTAATGCGCCAAAAAAAGGAATTCATTAATAGCGATAAGGTGATGCTCGCCACGCCATCCGTTAAACGGAAAATCGGACAGTCTTATGCCGAGGGCTGGATTTATGGAGTCAACAAAATAGTTTCGGAGTTCGCCTCAAAAATTACCGAGCAGCAAGAAGCGGAGCACACTCAATACATGGAGCAATTAACCAAGCGCCCAGTCTCAGAAGCCAAAGAGAAAAAGCAGGCCACAGGTAAAGATTCAATTACCCAGTGGGCAGCAGGCAATGGGTACCGCAGCGGCAAAGATGTGAAGCTGCATGAAGGCGTAGCAGCTGGCGCTCAGCCATTAAGAATTGGCGCACAGGTATAAATCAATGAATAGCCACTGGCCAAAGAAAATGCCTGCCAGCAAATACGCAAAGCGCTGGTACACGTCTCGCACCAAAGAGACGATTATCAATGACATTAAGCGCGGAAATTTGCCCGGCGTTCAAGAGCCTAACGGACAGTGGTTTGTATGGGTAAATTCAGATGACACTGCCGCGTTTGGGTATAACCCACCGGTAGAAATTAAAACCGCAGCATCTGAGCTTGCGGATGGGATTTTGGCGAAATTTAAGAAGGCGGGTTGATGATGAATACTGAAAAATTACTGCAAACATTTAAGCGCGATGTTGCAAATCACACCATGCGCATTCACAAAGATGATGGCTTGTATCGCCACATTGAGTTTTCACAAAATGGGGATTTTGATTGCCGATTTTTCTTGGTCACTTGGCCAGGCTATCTTTCCATTGTTGGTGATTGCGGCGACTTCACATTTAAACGCACTCACGACATGTTCGGATTTTTCCGACGCGAAGAGCTAACAATTAACCCCAGCTACTGGCAGGAAAAACTTTGTGCCGGCGCTTCATTTGCTGGAGGAACGGCAATAAGCGAAGAGTTCTCTTTTGATAAATACAAAGCACGTGTCGGCGAATGGTTCAATGATAGATTCCCAAAGGGCAAAAGTGATAGAGCTGCGCGGAAAGAGGCGCGGGAGGAAGTCAAGGAGCAGCTACTTGAAATTGACGAGGATGAATGGAGCGCTGTTGTAGCAACTCGCGAGTTCGACAGCGAGCACATCGACTTTTACGACTTTTGGGAATCAGGCTGCAGCGAATGGAGATACCATTATCTTTGGTGCCTGTACGCAATCGTGTGGGGCATTCAAGAGTACGACCGAATCACCAGTCAAGAAGTAAAGGCGGCTTAATCATGGACATTAAAAAAATGCAATCCGCAGCAATCGCCCTTCGCGACAACAACTGCGAAGAAAATTACATCGAGCACATCAATCAAAGCTGTCCGGTTAATGTGCTTGAGCTTATTGCCCAGCGTGAAGCCTTAATGCTTCAGGCTGAAGAGTTTCGCCGCAAATACCAGCGCGAGCACATCGAAACTAACCGCTGGAAGAATCGGGCGGAGCTGGCAGAGGCGAGAATTGAGCAGGCAAACAAGCAAGAGCCTGAAGCTCAGCAAGAATTTAGCGACGATGAATACATCTGCATTCGCGATGCTGTTGATCGGCTTATGGATGCTGTTGACAAGGAAGTTGACGGCGATCAATCCGAATGCAGCCTAGTTGCTGAGTTTATCGATGAAATCATCCGCGATGTAATCAAGCCGCTAAACGTTGAGTGGGTTGAAGAAGATGACTGGTGCGGCTATCGCCATTCTGTGCCAGAACCTAAGCAAGAGCCTGTAGTTGATAGATACTGCGGGCATAGCTCGCTTGCTGATATGGTTAGCGCACATACACATGTTTGGCGCACCCTGCTTGAAGATGAGCATGCACGAAACAACTGTGAGCGTCCTTACATAAATCATGAGCTTAACGCGCTTTCAGATATTGAGGTGGCAATAAAATTTGAATTAGAGCATCCATTCAATCTGGCGCCAACGCAAGCAGCAGCTATACCAGAATCATGGCGGCTAACCAAGGCAGGTCAAATCAAGGTTGGCGATGTTATCAGCATGGTTATGGCAGGCAGAAGAATTTGCACATCGGCAAAAGAAGTTTTGAATGCTGGAACTGACAGAGAAGAGGTTATTTACAACCGCAAGAAAAACCACTACTTCATAACCAGCATGGTTTTGAATGGCACCAGCAATCACAAGGAAGTATTTATTATTCCCGGTGATTCACTATCAGCAGCACCAAAGCCAGAGGGCGAGCAATGAACAGAGTTCAAATTCGCTTCATCAAAGATGCTCTCGACCAGCCCGAAAAATTATCGAAATGGGAAAATCAATTCATAAGCGACATTGCCGAAAAGCCGGAAAGCTATGAGCTGACCGAAAAGCAAAATGCAATCCTTAATCGAATTCAGCGCAAGCTGGATTAATGGCGAGGCGAAAATGGAACAATCAAAACTCAGCTCACTAATCGAATCGCTGATCAATATCCTGATCGGCTATGTGGTCGCCCTGCTCTCTCAGCTGGCAATTTTCCCCATGGTCGGCATTCACATACCGCTTAGCACCAATCTGGAAATAGGCGCATGGTTTACGCTTATTAGCCTGGTGCGCAGCTATGTGATTCGCCGCTGGTTTAACAGCATGATTCGGAATTCGGCGAAGCGATTGGCGGAGGCTGGTAGTGTTAACTAAGAAGCCGCTTGCATTATTCATAGCCGCTCACTTTAGTGGCTATAGTCTGCACTGGGCACCTTATTTTTTTAACTAATTGCCCTATGGGCGGAGGGGATTGTGAGTGAAAATACTCAGAAGAAAATAAATGAAATTGCCGCCTATCGTGGATTGCCGCCAATTAAAAAAGGCATGCGCTGCGTGGTAGACGGAAAAGCCGGGGTTGTTGTTGGCGGAAATTCTGCGTGCAATTTAAACGTGAGATTTGATGGTTGGAAAGGTGTAAGCAACTGCCACCCATATTGGCGAATGAAGATTCTAAACGATGACGGTAGCATTGCCTACGCGAGCCTATCATAAAGCGATCTAACCGCGCCTAGCGCATCGAGGTGAGTATGTTCAAAGTACCGAATCAATACAGAATTAAATCAGGCGCACTTCACTCAACCGATGAGGATGGCAATAACGGCGCATTCATGATTCGCTCGTTAAAAATCAAAGTTGTCCTCGCAGCAATTGCTTCTGATCGCGAAGGTTGGGAGCACGTTTCAGTATCGCTTCCCAGCCGCTGCCCAACATGGGAAGAAATGAGCTTTGTGAAAAATCTATTTTGGGGTGAGGAAGATTTTGTGGTGCAGATGCACCCTCCCAAAAGCGATTATGTGAATTGTCATCCGTATTGCTTGCATCTTTGGCGCAAAGCAGGAACGAATTATTTTTGTGAAAGGCCACCATCAGTGATGGTCGGATATAAGGTGAGCGCTTAGCGCTGAGATTTACCATGGCACCCAAAAAACGCAATACCGACAACTCAGACCTAACCGGCACCAATATCAAGCTGTCAGTCAAAGGCGGCAAAGAGTATTACTACTACATCATGCCTGACGGAAAGCATGAACCGCTGGCGCACGGTGACCGAAAAACCAGCATAGAGGCGGCCATGCAGCTCAATCGCGCCTTGCGCCCAAGCGGCTCAGTTGCCGAGCGGATTATCAATGCGCCGCCAAAGCCGACAACCAAGAATCCGCCATTCATTGAAGTGCTGGATCGCTTCGAGCAGGAATGGCTGCCGCTGCAAAACTACAGCGCCCAGTCACTGGAGATTCGGAAAATCAAGCTGCGTCAGTATCGCCGCGAGTGGCCACATACTGTTATTGCGGATCTGGACACCTTTGTCGTGGCTCAATACCTTCGGCAGTGCACATCATCGGCCGCCAAGCTGCACCGCATTTTGCTTGAGCAGATATTTCGCTACGCAGCCAGTAACGGATTTACCACAGCCCGACCCATGCAAGAGATTGAGCGCCGCAAGGTCGAGAGCAGAAAGCGTGCGCGTCATACGTGGGATGGCTACAAAGCGATTTACGAAGCTTGCCCCCAGTGGTTGCGCAATGCCTGTGACGCAGGGCTGTATTCGCTCCAGCGCCGCGCGGATCTTGTAGCAATCAATGTGAAGGAGCAGGTCAACCTACAAGACCGCACAATAAGAATCCTCCAGCAGAAAAGCCGCAACTACGATAAGCCGGTGCATATCGATATTGCGATGGGCGATGAGCTGTTCGCCGCGGTTATGGCATCCATAAAATCAGACGTGCTTTGCCCGTACCTTGTGCATCATTGCCCAGCGCGAATCACAAAGCAAATGCGAGATAGTCGCCCTCACCCGTTCGCGGTGCCGGAAGATTATTTGACTCGCGCCTATTCCGAAATTCGCGACAAGGTTGGAGTGTACAATCACCTTCCAAAATTGCAGCGTCCAGGATTTCATTCAATCAGAGCTTTAGGGATTTGGCTTTACACAAAGGCGGGATATTCAGACGAGTACATCATGGCACTTGCAGGTCACGCCAGCGAGAAAATGAAGGCGCACTATTTTGACGGGCATGAGCGCAAGGCTCCGGTGAAAGTTAATGCGGGGTTGTCGTTGGGTGCGGTTGATTTATCCACCGTTGACTGGGAAACTGGAATTTCAGCTGGACTTAAAAAACTCGCTGAAACCGAATAACCAAAACTAATTAAGGAGCAGTAAGAATGGCCACATTCACCGGACTAATTGAGATTGACGCTGAAGAATCAGAAAAGCTTGGGGAATTTGCATTCCAAGATACTGATGGGAAACTTAAAATCGCTTACGAACTGGATACCGAAAAAGTGCCAAACAAAGAAAGGCATGAATTGGCATCGCTGTTTTTAATTGCCCCCACAGAGACACCAGAAAATGAACACAGATTTGCAGCCGCAAAAATGGATGTTCTTTTTTACCCCCACCTAACGCCATCCACAACAATTGATGACACCAACGAGAAGGAGTACGCGAGCGCCCTTCTTGATCAGTATCTCAAAAATCACTAACTCCACTAGCTTTTCGTTCAGATTAAAGCTGCGATTACCAATCACGTAGAGCTAATAATACGGAGAAACCAAGGAGAAAATACGGAGAAAATATTTAGGCAATAAAAAAGCCGCTCGTAAGCGGCTGATTTATAGAGGTTTTTGGTCGGAACGGCGGGATTTGAACCCACGACCCCTACACCCCCAGTATAGTGCGCTACCTGACTGCGCTACGCTCCGATATTTTTTGCGAACACAAACTTTAGCGCCTGTATCGCGAGGGATGGGCATAATACCTTAATTTATTGTCAATGCAATCAAAGAATTAAGAAATAACACCGATGCTCAATTAACAAACAATCACTTGAAAAAGAACTGCTATAAAGCTCACTTTATTTAATCTTCAATAGGTCTAGCAGATGTTCCAAGTCATCAATCATGCGCACAACCAATTGATTTAACTGGCCCGATTCGGACGGAGTATTCTCGCTTGACATCTGCAGACGCGCACCGCCGATAGTAAAACCCTGATCGTATAAGAGGCTGCGAATCTGGCGGATCGTTAGCACATCCTGACGCTGATAATAGCGACGATTCCCCCGGCGCTTAACTGGTTTTAACTGAGGAAATTCCTGTTCCCAATAACGCAGCACATGTGGCTTTACCGCACACAATTCACTAACTTCACCAATAGTGAAATATCGCTTGCCGGGAATTACGGGAAGTTCGTCGTTATGACTCGGTTCCAACATATGTTTCTACTCGTGCCTTAAGTTTTTGTCCTGGACGGAAAGTAACCACACGCCGGGCACTGATAGGAATCTCTTCACCCGTCTTAGGGTTCCTGCCCGGACGCTGACTTTTATCGCGCAATTCAAAATTGCCGAAACCTGAAAGTTTGACCTGTTCATTATTTTCCAAAGCGTGGCGGATCTCTTCAAAAAAGAGTTCCACCAATTCTTTGGCTTCCCGTTTATTGAGTCCGAGATCCTCATAAAGTTTCTCGGCCAAATCAGCTTTGGTCAGAGCGCCGTCCGACATAATTATTATTCCCTATCTGAGGGTAGCGGAAAAATTCACCCCCAGATACTGAACAATCGAGTCAATGGAGGCGTTGATCTCATCTTCATTAAGAGTGCGTGAAGGATGCTGAAAGGTCAACCCCATTGCAATACTTTTTCTATGTGGATCAATACCTTTGCCCATATATACGTCAAATACCTTTAAGTCGATAAGGTGTTCTCCTGCCTGCTCTTTAATCGCTTTTAACAACTGCTCAGCAGCCACATCGCGATCCACCAAAAGTGCCAAATCTCGACGCACTTCAGGGAATTTTGACAGTGGCGCAAAAGCGGGAATTCGGGCTTTCAACAGGGAACTAACACGCATTTCAAACAAATAGACTGATTGAGGAATATCCAACTGTTGCAGCAAACTGGGGTGCAGCGCACCTATAACACCCTGCCATTCGCCATCGCGATAAATATCGGCCGTCTGGCCAGGATGCAGCGCCGAATGAGAACCTGACTTAATCGTGAATGCAGACTCATCACCAGTTAGGGCCAAAAGTGACTCAAGGTCGCCCTTGAGATCAAAGAAGTCGACAGCTTCTGCCGTATTAGCCCAAGACTCAGGTGCGCGGCTGCCGTAAATAAGACCGGCCAGCATGGCTTCTTGCTTAAGGCCATCGGCAGATGGAACAAAGCGCAAGCCAGACTCAAATAAACGCACCCGATTTTGCTGGCGATTCAGGTTGTTGCGCAAGACACTCACCAAACCCGGCATCAAACTGGTACGCATGGCCGCCATATCGGCACTGATAGGGTTGCGCAGCAGAACTGGTGCAGTATTGGGGTCAAACAGAGCCGATAATTTTGGCTCAATAAAGCTGTAGGTGATTGCCTCTTGATAACCGCGTGCGATCAGCTGATTACGCAACGCAGGCAAGCCCATTTTCGCCTCGGGATGCGGCTCTATATCGAGCGGTGCCGCCAAGCTACGAGTAGGCAAACGATTATAGCCATACACACGAGCCAACTCTTCCAGCAAATCCGCTTCAATGGAGATGTCAAAGCGATAACTGGGCACTGAAAATACCCAACCTTCCGGATTTTGCGATAGCAACGTCAAACCCAAACGCGCCAGAATATCGACCACTTCATCATCGGCCATTTCCAGACTCAAACCGCTGACAATACGCGCCTTACGCAAGCTGACTTGGCGCTCCTGTGGCAAATGTTCGTTGGTCACATGGACAACCGGACCAGCTTCACCACCGACAATTTCCAGCAGCAGAGCGGTAGCTCGCTCAATGGCATCCAACTGCAAGCTGTAATCTACACCTCGCTCAAAACGATGGGATGAGTCGGTATGCAGACCGTATGAGCGGGCACGACCGGCAATCGCCAATGGATTAAAGAACGCGCTTTCCAGGAAAATATCGCGCGTTGCCTCAGTTACTGCCGTTTCTTCACCACCCATAATGCCCGCAACGGCCAAGGCCTTGTGTTGATCGGCAATTACCATGGTATCGGCATTGAGTTTGATTTCCTGGCCATCCAGCAAGCGGAGCAACTCCCCCTGTTGCGCCATACGCACATGAATTGCATTGCTGAGTTTGGACAGATCAAACGCATGCATAGGCTGCCCTAACTCAAGCAGCACATAGTTAGTCACATCCACAACCGCATCAATACTGCGCAAGCCGGAACGCACCAACTTGTCTTGTAACCATGCTGGGCTTGGGCGGCTAATATCAATATTGCGGATCACACGACCCACATAGCGACTACAAGCGGAACCGGCTTCAAGATGCACCGGGAATTCATCGGCAATCGAGGCTGCAACAGCGGGAATAGCAGGTGCAGTCACTGGGGCGCGATTCAAGACACCCACTT
>CAXAVL010000148.1:0-11075 GCA_963971905.1 uncultured Cellvibrio sp. | reverse complement strand
GGTGCGCACCGCAGATGGCAGTTACAGCGATAAACCCGGCCAAGCCTGTCTGGTGATGACTGCCGATTGCCTGCCGATTTTATTGTGCGATAAACAAGGCACCCAAGTAGCTGCATTGCATTGCGGTTGGCGCAGCTTGGCCAAGGGTATCTGCGCGCGCGGCCTGCAAAAGTTCAGCGGCGCACCGGGCGATATTCTCGCCTATCTCGGTCCCGCTATTTCCCAACCGCACTTTGAAGTTGGGGTGGATGTGCTTGAGGCGTTTTTTAAAGCGGCGCGCAACCCGCAGCACGCGGAGCAGATTGCCACTGCGTTTATCTCCGCCCAGCGGCCGCTGCATTTTTATGCCAATATCTACGCCCTCGCGCGCGCCGAGTTAAATGCGCTGGGGGTGAAATGCGTTTATGGTGGCGACTACTGCACCTACGAGGATGACGCGCGTTTTTATTCTTATCGCCGCGACAGAACCACCGGCCGCATGGCGAGTTTGATTTGGTTGGCATAAATTTTTTGCCCTACTGCATCCAAGTGGGCACTATTGGCATCTAATCTGGTGAGTTTTACTTTTATCAACGCCCACAAGGAATCATTATGGATCTCGATCAAATTGAAAAACTGAATGACCTGAAACAAAAAGGCCTAATCAGTGAAGAAGAGTATCAACAAGCCAAGGAGCGTATTTTGGGTGCCCAGCCGCAACAGGCCGCATCTACATCGCAGCCCCATACCATTACCATGCAAACCAACAACTTCGATTATGCGATGGTGTTGCACCTCACCCAATTCTGTTCCTGGTTGTTTCCATTTTTGGGCTTAATTGTGCCGCTGATTATGTGGCAATCGAAAAAAGAAGATCCCTATGTAAACGAGCAGGGCAAGGTGGTGATGAATTGGGTGTGTAGCTCGATTATTTATGGCATTGTCGGCATTATTCTGTGTTTTATCCTGATCGGTATTCCGCTGTTAATTTTGCTATTTATCTGCTCTGTAGTATTCACCATTATGGGGGCGATGGATGCCAATAAGGGCATCATCAAAAACTACCCTATGGCGATTAAATTTTTTGATGTCAAAGAAACTCCGCGTGCACCGGTAACGCCGGTTGAGCCGCAAAATTGATCTGGCGCAAATAACCCGTTTTATTTTCCGCAAACATGACAAGCAGGCTGCTGGCCTGCTTGAAATCCCCCTCCTCACGCCCCACCTCAGCTTCAACCGAGTAACACATCGTTTGAGGTAATCCATGCGAATCGACCGTTTAACCAATCAGCTGCAAGTTGCACTCTCCGATGCCCAATCCATCGCGCTGGGGCAGGATCACAGTCAATTAGACCCAGGCCATTTGTTATTGGCGATGATCGACCAAAAGGGTGCGGCCAGTGTGCGCTTGTTGTTGAGTCAGGCCGGATTTGATGTGGCGGGCTTGCGCACAGCGCTCAATGAATATCTGGAAAATTTACCGCAAATCAAAAATCCCACCGGCGAGGTCACTATGTCGCCGGAGATGGTGCGCTTGTTGAATCTCGCGGATCGTCACGCGCAAAAAGTGGGTGACAAATTTGTCTCCAGTGATTCGGTGTTGCTGGTGCTGATGCTGGAGTCGCAAGGCGCTGTGCCGGAATTATTGAAAAAATTTGGCAATGCCCAACGCTTGCAGCAGGCGATTCAAAAAGTGCGCGGCGGTGAAAATGTGGATGACGCCGATTCCGAAGGCAATCGTCAAGCGTTAGAAAAATACACGGTCGATTTAACCGCGCGCGCCGAAGCCGGCAAACTCGACCCGGTGATTGGCCGCGATGACGAAATTCGCCGTACCATTCAAGTACTGCAGCGCCGCAGCAAAAATAATCCGGTATTGATTGGCGAGCCAGGCGTGGGTAAAACCGCGATTGTGGAAGGTCTTGCCCAGCGCATTATCAATGGCGAAGTGCCTGAAGGTTTAAAAGATAAACGCCTGCTATCGCTCGACCTGGGCGGTTTGCTCGCCGGAGCAAAATTTCGCGGTGAATTTGAAGAGCGCTTGAAATCAGTCATCAACGAATTGAGCAAACAAGAAGGGCGCATTATTTTATTTATCGATGAATTGCACACCATGGTCGGCGCCGGCAAAGGCGAGGGCGCAATGGATGCAGGCAATATGCTCAAGCCGGCGTTGTCGCGCGGTGAATTGCATTGTGTGGGCGCCACCACGCTCGATGAATATCGCAAATACATTGAGAAAGATGCCGCGCTGGAGCGCCGCTTTCAAAAAGTGCAGGTGGATGAACCGAATGAGTCCGACACCATTGCCATTCTGCGCGGCTTAAAAGAGCGTTACGAAGTGCACCACGGGGTGGATATTACTGACTCCGCGATTATCGCGGCGGCAAAATTATCCCAGCGCTACATCACCGATCGCCAATTACCCGATAAAGCCATCGATTTAATTGATGAGGCGGCAAGCCGTATTCGCATGGAGATCGACTCCAAACCGGAAGAGATGGATCGCCTTGAGCGCCGCTTGATTCAATTTAAAATTGAGCGCGAAGCGGTGAAAAAAGATGAGGACGAACCGAGCAGAAAACGCCTTGCAAAACTTGATCAAGATATTGATAAATTCGAGCGCGAGTTAAATGATTTGGAAGAAATTTGGCGTGCAGAAAAAGCGGCGTTGCAAGGTTCACAAGAAATTAAAAGCCAGTTGGAACAGGCGCGTTTGGAGTTGGAAGACAAGCGCCGCAAAGGTGATTTGGCGCGCATGAGTGAATTGCAGTACGGCATTATTCCGCAACTTGAAAAACAGTTAGATATGGCCAGCCAAGCCGAAATGATGGAAATGAAACTGCTGCGCAATAAAGTCACCGAAGAAGAAATTGCCGAAGTGGTTTCTAAATGGACCGGCATTCCCGTATCCAAAATGTTGGAGGGTGAGCGCGATAAATTATTGCGCATGGAAGAGGCGCTGCATAATCGTGTTATTGGCCAACATGAAGCGGTGGTTGCTGTATCCAACGCGGTGCGCCGTTCGCGCGCCGGTTTGAGCGATGCCAATCGCCCCAATGGTTCGTTTTTATTTTTAGGCCCGACCGGTGTGGGTAAAACCGAGTTGTGTAAATCCCTCGCCGAATTTTTATTTGATACCACCGATTCTATGGTGCGTATCGATATGTCGGAATTTATGGAAAAACATTCGGTGGCGCGTTTGATCGGCGCACCACCGGGTTATGTGGGTTATGAAGAGGGCGGTTATCTTACCGAGACTGTGCGCCGCAAACCCTATTCGGTAATTTTGCTCGATGAAATCGAAAAGGCGCATCCCGATGTGTTTAATATTTTGCTGCAAGTATTGGACGATGGCCGCTTAACCGATGGCCAAGGGCGCACAGTGGATTTTCGCAATACCGTGATTGTAATGACGTCGAATTTAGGTTCGGATCGTATTCAGGAATTAGCGGAAGATAAATCGTTTGATACGGTGAGCTTCGATAGTTTTGTGAGCGATGATTCAAATAACTCGTTAAATAACGAGAATCGCTACAACGCAATGAAAGATGCAGTGATGGAAGTAGTGACCGGGCATTTCCGCCCGGAATTTATCAACCGTATCGATGAGGTGGTGGTGTTTCATCCACTCGGACGCGAACAAATTCGCGGCATCGCCGATATTCAGCTGGAGCTGTTGCGCACCCGTTTGGCGGAGCGCGAACTGAGTTTGGAGTTGGATAATGAGGTAATGGATAAACTGGCCGGAGTTGGTTTTGACCCAGTCTATGGTGCGCGCCCACTAAAACGCGCGATCCAGCAATTGATTGAAAACCCGCTCGCGCAGGATATTCTCGGCGGTAAATTTATGCCTGGCGCGATTATTCACGGTCACTTAATTGGTGACAAAATCGTGTTTGATCCGAAACGGCTGAACTAATAGTGCATATTGCAGTACATTAAAAACGGCCATCGTTGAATGGCCGTTTTTTATTGTGGGGGGGCGGATTGGATTTGCGTGTTACCTATTCACAAGCTTGATCAATAATTTGCTGCGTTATTTCGCGCTGTTTGGTTTTGTCTTCCTCTGTGAGGACGACATCAACGCCGTCGGCATTGGTGGTTTTGATTCGTGCTACAGAATTTAACATCGCCAAATTTTCTTTGGCTCTGGCGCAGCGTTCAGGGTTTTTTAATGACTGCTGATTATTTTCAGTCGCAGCTGCTTCAGCTTTGGCTTTTGTTGCTGCTGTTTGTGCCGGCGTAGGGTCGCTATGCCCAGTGCGGGTTTTCACCAGTGTTGCTTTAACGTTTTTGGGGGGGCGCTCACCGTAGTGAACTACACCCTTGGCATCTGTCCAAGTGTAGACTTTTTCTTTAGCGAAGCCTGATTGGCTGATTGCCAGCCCCAGAATTAAGGCACTTATAACCCCGAGTACGCGTGAACACTTCATGAATCTTATCCTTCTACGCCAATGAGCAATATAGATGCGGCCATTAACGGCCTTTAGAGCACTATAGACCTTATGTCTGCGGAGCGAAACCGGGATGCGTAAATCTGTGAGAGAGCGCAAGCAGGCGCCATAAGCGCGGTTGTTGCTTATTTCACGCTGGGGACAGGCTGGATATTAGGACGGCGCGATTAAAAAGTGCGCAAAAGCAAGTTAATTGCTTGACTTTAAAGCATATCTTGCGAAAATTGCCAGTCCTCCAGATGGCTGGCAGCTGGCCGATAATCCCGGACACCACTTGCCTCCCGCCAAGTCACCCTCTTGGCGAACCCTCTGCTGGCGATGCTCCTACCAGAGCATCACCTTAGAAAGCCGCTGTTTACCTGCACGGTTTTCGCTGATCCGATCCTGACCTTGCCGGGTTTTGATCGTGGATCATTCACGGTGTTGGCCTGCCCTAAGTGCCAATACTTTCCTGTGTGATTCTTTGCCTCCTTAACTAACGGCTGCAGCAGCCTTTTGGTAAAAGACACACGCGCATATGCGATTCACATCCTAAAAGGGGAATTATCGTGGAAATGCTTTCCGGCGGAGATATGCTCATCCGCGCCCTGAAAGACGAAGGCGTTGAATACGTTTTTGGCTATCCAGGCGGCGCTGCGCTGCATATTTATGATGCTATTTATCGTCAATCTGACGTTCAACATATTTTGGTTCGCCACGAACAAGCAGCTACTCATGCTGCCGATGGTTATGCGCGCTCGACCGGTAAAGTCGGCACCGTATTGGTAACCTCCGGCCCAGGTGCGACCAATGCCATTACCGGCATTGCGACGGCCTATATGGATTCTATTCCGATGGTAGTGATCTCCGGCCAGGTGCAAAGCCACTTGATCGGTGAAGACGCCTTTCAGGAAACCGACATGGTGGGTATTTCCCGCCCGATCGTAAAACACAGTTTTATGATCAAACACGCCAGCGAAATTGCTGAGACAGTGAAAAAGGCTTACTACATCGCCGCGACCGGTCGCCCCGGCCCTGTGGTTATCGATGTGCCTAAAGATCTGACTCATCCGGCCTACACCTTTCCTTATGAGTATCCCGATAAGGTCAAGCTGCGCTCTTATACTCCAGCGACCCGCGGTCACTCCGGCCAGATCAAAAAAGCCGTGCAACTGCTGCTCGGCGCCAAGCGTCCGATGATCTATTCCGGCGGCGGTGTAGTGCAGGGCAATGCCTCGCATTTGCTCAAAGAATTGGTTGATCTGCTGAATTACCCAGTGACCAATACCTTGATGGGCTTGGGCGCTTATCCCGGCACTGGCAAAAACTTCCTCGGTATGTTGGGAATGCACGGCACTTACGAAGCTAATACCGCCATGCATCACAGCGATGTCATCCTCGCGGTGGGCGCGCGTTTTGATGACCGTGTCACCAACACCGTTAGCAAGTTCTGCCCGAATGCCAAAATTATCCATATCGATATTGACCCGGCATCTATCTCCAAAACCGTTACCGCCGATGTGCCTATCGTGGGTGCGGTAGATAGCGTTCTGGGCGAAATGCTCGCCCTTATCAAAGAGAGCGATGAAAAACCGGATGCTGAAGCACTTGCATCCTGGTGGGAACAAATTAACGAGTGGCGCGAGCGTCACGGCATCTACACCAAAAATCGTTTCGATACTTCCAGCGATAAAATCAAACCGCAAGAAGTTATCCAGGCGATTTGGGAAGTCACCAAAGGCGATGCGTATGTCACCTCCGATGTTGGCCAGCACCAAATGTTTGCCGCGCAATATTATTTGTTCGACAAACCGCGCCGTTGGATCAACTCCGGTGGCCTCGGAACTATGGGCTTTGGTTTGCCTGCGGCGATGGGTGCGCAAATGGCGCATCGCGATGCAACCGTAGTCTGCGTGACCGGTGAAGGTTCAATCCAAATGTGTATTCAAGAGCTCTCTTGCTGCACGCAATACCACTTGCCGGTAAAAATTATTTGCCTGAACAACCAAGCCCTCGGCATGGTGCGTCAATGGCAAGACATGCAGTACTCCAGCCGCTACGCGGAAAGTCTGTATGAAGATTCATTGCCAGACTTCATCAAACTCGCCGAAGCTTACGGCCACGTTGGTATTCGTGTGACCAAAAAAGAAGAGCTGAAAGCGAAATTAGCGGAGTGTTTTGCACTGAAAGACCGCGTGGTATTTATGGATATCATGGTCGATCAATCCGAACACGTTTATCCAATGCACGTTGCGCCCAATGGTTCCATGCGCGATATGTTGTTAAGCAAAACGGAGCGCACCTAATATGAGACGTATCATTTCTGTATTAGTTGAAAATGCCCCCGGTGCTTTGTCCCGCGTAGTAGGTTTATTTTCCCAGCGCGGTTACAACATTGAAAGCCTGACCGTTGCACCAACGGAAGACGAAACCCTGTCGCGTTTAACACTGACAACGCTGGGCGATGATCACAAAATCGAACAAATCACCAAACACCTCAATAAATTAATTGACGTGGTTAAGTTGGTAGATTTGACCGAAGGTTCGCACATTGAGCGCGAACTCATGCTGATCAAAGTCAAAGCATCTGGCGCACAACGCGCAGAAGTAAAACGCTGCGTGGATATTTTTCGCGGTCAAATCGTAGATGTCACCAGCACCCTCTACACCATTCAAATCACCGGCGCGAGCGACAAACTCGACGCGTTTTTACAAGCCGTCGGCGATGCTTCTATCATTGAAGTGGTGCGCACCGGCGTGTGCGGCATTTCGCGCGGTGAGAAAGTGTTGAGTTTGTAAGTTGTTACGTTGACACTCGGAAGGCCGATAGCTGTGAAGTTATCGGCCTTTTTTCTTAAAGGAAATTGAAATCCATGCACAAAGTGATTGTAAACGGCTACAGATTTATCAAACATCTTATATTGGTCTCCTTGCTCGGTTCGACCTATTTGAGTGCGGCTGATCAATACACGCAATACGTGACTTATCTGGATTGCGGTAAAGAGTCTATAGTTCGCGAGCATGAGGTGAATAAAATATATGAGTCCGCACGGGGTGTTGGAATTGAAAGCCTATCTTATTCATCGGATAAAAAAATCATTGTCAGCGTAAATGAATATGAGCAAATGCTAGATAAAAACGGTCACATAAAATTGAAGCCCGCGATAGCCTTAAGATTAGAGGATGGATGGTTGGCTGGGTCGTCCAGTGAGTTTAGTGGTGGCGAGTTGGTCTTTATCAATGAGAAAATGAAGGCTACGCTAATTATAGGTGGCGCGGTGTTTGATATTTTTGAAGTCCCACTTGGTGTTGTCGTTATTACGAGGGAGTCGATGCTTGTGGGTAGTGGAGGTAACAATATCTATTTGCTAACTAAAGAAGGAAAAAAATTTGAAGCGAAGAAGTTTTTTACTCTTTCAGAAATTCCATTGGATGCACAAAAACTAAAAAATGGAGACGTTTTAATTAACATGAAAAATGCTCATGTTGTTTTTACGCACAGGGCAGAGCTGCATAGAGTTCAATGTGAGCGCGCTAATTCCAAGGGGCATCGCAATGATTAATAAATTCCTACGGATTGGTGTTATGTTCTTGTCTTTTGGTGTCCTATTTTGTGACGCAAATGAGCAAGCGAAGCCCATGTTTGATGAGATATCTTGTGATTATGAGTATGCCACATCGACAACTTTAGAAGAAAAGTTGTATTTTTATGAATCCGAAGATCATAAACAAAAACTAATGGCGCTAGCTTATACGGTTAAAAATGGTGCTTATGAACGTCAAGAAATCCCCACAGTTGGTCTAAGAACTAGAGATGGATGGCTAGTTGGATCCTCCTACTTTGATACAAGTGAGATTCAGCATGGAGTGCTAGCCTATTTAAACTCCCAGAATAAGCCTACCAAATTACTCAATGAACCCATTGAGGATATTTACGTTATGTCCTTTGGGTATCTCGTAGTTGCTGGTGGGGTTCGCACGCTGTCGCCCCAGATCAGGCATCTTGATGTGAGCTTTGGTTCTCTCTATGTGGTACAAATTAAAAATCAAATAGCGACAATTGAAAAATTATTTGAACTCAATGAAGAGCCGCAAACATCTTGGAAGACGAAAAGTGGAGATGTAATCATTAACTATCATAAATCATCGGTACTTTTGAATAAAAATGCCGTTCTAAAAAACATTATCTGCTCTGATTATCAATATCAGGAGCTTCAATAAAATTTGCGGAAGCAAGGTTCTGTCAGTTGATATTTCAGGTGACTTGGTTTTTTAAGGGTATTCATGCGCGACTTTATTTTAAATTGCAATATTTTTGAAATTGCCGGGGTTGGCCTCGCTTTTTTTGGTGGGATTTATTTGTTGTTTGGCGCGCTCAGTTTAATGCTTACCCAGCAATTGTTGCCGCGTTTGCATATCGGCATCAAACTTGATCCTCGCCCGTTGGGTGAGGGACAGTTGCGGCGGGAGTTGTTGTTGTCCGCGAGTTCGATTGGGATTTTTGGGGTGGGGATGATTTTTCCTTGGGGGTTGCTGCAGCTTGGTTGGGCTGAGTTGGCGATAAATCCTTCGGGCTTGCAAATCGGGCTGGAAATTTTTGTGTTGATTATCTGGAATGAAATCCATTTTTATATCAACCATTGGTTGCTGCATACCCGTTGGTTGCGGCAGTTTCATTTGCCTCATCATCGCTCGGTAGTCACTACGCCTTGGTCTACTTATGCGTTTCATCCGGTTGAAGCGATGATGTTGGGCAATGTGATTTTATTGCCCATGATGCTGCATGATTTTAGTGTCTATGCGCTTTTTTCAGTGCCCTTGTTTAGTCTGTTGTTTAATAGCATCGGCCATTCTAATTTTGATTTTAACCCTCGTTCACCGCGCGTTATTTTTAACGGTGCGCGCCGCCACCATTTACATCACGCGTGTTTTAACGGCAATTACGGCTTTATGTTTCCGTTTATGGATTGGATTTTCAAAACAGCATTGCCAGCGGATGCCGCAGACAAACAAATTAATCGCTGGCGAGTGCGCTAATTGTTATGCGTAACTGGCGCGATTGGCAGAGCGTAATATATTTATTGGTTTTGCCTCTGTTGGTGCTGTGGCAGTGGCAGCAGGGATTTAGTTGGCCGCTTTATCTATTAGAATTATTTTTAACACTGGGTGTGGGTGTGATTCACCACAATCACACCCATGTGCGCATCTGGACTTCGCGGCGTGTAAATCGCTTAACAGATTTGTGGGTTACGCTTTTGCAGGGGCATCCCACCTTTGTGTTTTATCCCTCCCATATTGCCAATCATCATCGCTATCATCATGGCGAACAGGATCTAACCCGCACTTACCGTTTTAATACACCCGGTGCACGCGGCGACACTAATCATCTGCTGGGGTATTTATTGCATCCGCTGCAGGCGATAACCGTGTTGTATCCCGAGTTTGTCCGTTATTTGAAGCGGCGATATAAATTTCAGCGCGCGTATTTTTATTATTGTGTACTGCAGTATCTTCTTGTTATTGGATTGTGGCTGGTATTGGCTTTGATCGATTGGCAAAAATGGTTAGTGTTAGTATTGATTCCGCAGTTGTATGGTTTGCATTGGCTGCTCGCGACCAATTATTTACAGCACGCTCACGCCGATGGCCGCGGAAATAATTTACAGTTTGCGCGCAATTTCTATGGTTGGCTTAATCCCCTATTATTTAATATTGGGTTGCATACTGCACATCATCAGCATCCACGTGCACATTGGTCGCAGCTGCCGGAATTGCATCAAACCTATGTGCAACAAATTCATCCTGCGCTACAGGAAAAAAGTTTGCTGTGTTATATGCTGCGCACTTATTTTTTGGCATTGCTGCACCCGCGTTGGCGCAGCCGCTCGTTACATCACAAGGACTAATTTATGCCTACTCGCTTCAATCGTGTTTACCTTCAAGCCGCTGGCTACCACCTGCCGGGTGAGCCCATTACTAATCAGGAGATGGATGATTTTATTGCACCGATCAATCGCATCTCGCTGCGCATCAAAAATAAAATTCTGGCGGAAAATGGTATTCAAACCCGTCATTATGCGATTGATAAAAATGGCGAGACAGTGACTTCGCACACCGAGCTTGCCGCCAATGCGATTCACGATTGTTTAGCGCGCGCTAATGCAAACTTGAGTGATGTGAGTTTACTCTCGGTCGGCTCCTCGGGTAGCGATGCCTTGATTCCGGGTTTTGCTGCGATGGTGCAAGGTGAGTTGGGCGCGCCGCCGATGGAAACCTTATCGAGCCTTGGCGTCTGCGCTGCGGGTATTTCGGCATTAAATTATGCGGCGCAATCCATCGAGCTGGGTGCGCATCAATACGCGTTAGTTGCCACTGCAGAAATGCCCTCGCGTATTTTCAAAAAGAGCCGCTTTGCCCCGCGTGGATACAGCAGTGATTTTGATGCACATTTTCTGCGCTGGATGTTGTCTGACGGTGCGGGTGCAGTATTGCTTACCGATACACCGCACACAACAAAGGGTGTGCGGTTAAAAATTAATTGGATACACCAAAAAAGTTTTGCCGGTGATTATCCGGTGTGTATGCAGTTGGGATTGACGGAGGATCGCAGTAAATCTTTCCTGGATTTTCCTTCATCCAGCGAAGCAGAAGCGGCGGGGG
>CAXAVL010000147.1:0-11086 GCA_963971905.1 uncultured Cellvibrio sp. | reverse complement strand
ATTTGCGGTGTGGTCGCAAGTAGTTCGAGTAGTTCCAGCAGCAAGCCCGCAGTTAGCAGCTCCTCGGTTGCGCTTAGCAGTAAACCGGCGGTTAGTAGTGTGGCAGCCAGTTCAACGCCTAAAAGTTCTACGCCGAGTGTGAGCAGCTCTTCCAGTAGTAGTGCAACCGTCACTGAGTTGCTCGCCTTTCCAACTGCTGAAGGTTATGGCAAACACACCACCGGTGGCCGTGGCGGCGCGGTTTACGAAGTGACTAATCTGAATGACTCAGGCGCGGGTAGCTTGCGTGCGGCGGTTTCAGCGTCGGGTGCCAGAACTGTTGTGTTCCGTGTTTCAGGCACTATCGATTTAAAAAGTAACCTGACCATCAGCAACCCCAACATCACCATTGCCGGTCAAACTGCACCGGGCGATGGCATTACGCTGAAGCGTTATCCATTAGTGATCAACGCCGACAATGTGATCATTCGTTATATTCGTTCTCGTTACGGCGATCTGTTAAAGAATGATGCTGATGCCATCTCTATGCGCTATCGCAAAAACATTATTTTGGATCACATCTCCGCCAGCTGGGGCGACGACGAATCCATGTCGATTTACCACGGCGAAAACGTCACCATTCAGTGGAGCATGATTACCGAAACCCTCAACCGTGGCGGCGATCATGGTTTTGCCGGTATCTGGGGTTCACCTTACAGCAGTCATCACCACAACCTCATCGCCCACAACGTGAGCCGCGCGATTCGTTTTGCCTCGGGTGGCGGCAATGTGGATTATCGCAACAACGTGATTTACAACTGGGGTTACAACAGCGCCTATGGTGGTGAGCAACAACAAGTGGGCAATGCCAACTTCAACTTCTCTAACATCAACATGGTGGCTAACTACTACAAACCGGGCCCGGCAACTGCAAACGCGGTGCGCAGCCGTATCCTGAACCCAACCACCCGCAATGGCGATGCAGACTACGGCCATTTTTATGTGGCTGATAACTACGTGGTCGGCAACGCCAGAGTAACTGCAGATAACTGGGATGGCGGTGTACAGCCCGCCGCTGCCGCGGCGAAGTTGACCAAACCCTGGCCGTCTATGCCGATCAAGCAAGAAACGGCAGAACAAGCTTACCTATCGGTTCTGGCGAAAGCGGGTGCTTCCAAAGTGCGCGACTCGGTGGATACACGCATCATCGAAGAAGTGCGCAATGGCACCGCCACTTACGGAAAAAATGGCATCATCGAATCACAGCAAGAGGTGGGTGGCTGGCCATCGCTGAATAGCGGCACTGCACCACAAGACAGCGACAAAGATGGTATGCCTGACGATTGGGAAAATGCCAACGGCCTGAACCCCAGCGATGCAAGCGATAGAAACAAAAAGGATGGCGTGGGTTACACCATGCTGGAGAAGTATCTCAACAGTCTTATCTAATCGCGGTCGGATTTATAAGTAACACTCGCTCCACCCTGAGGCCTCAACGTGAGGCCTCAGTCTCTTCTAGTTTCTGCCCGAGTTTAACTGCGCGGCGCGCCAATTTTACCCTGTCGTCAAAATCTTCATGAGACCTGCGACTGATCTTAGAATTCAGGATGTTTTTACCAGCAAACAGGATGAAGCCTCTGCAAAATCAGCCTAATCTGCTTAAAACATAAAACGCATCATCCCTATTTACGATAAAAACAGCAGGTCTCCCATGTCATATTCCCGTTCGTCCAGCCGCCCGGTTTTTGGGGTAATTTTAAGTAATCGCGATTTTTTCCCGGATCAATTAATTGGCGATGCACGCCGTGAAATTCTGCAATTGTTTGAAACCCTTGGGGTTGATGCGGTACTGCTGGGCGATGAAGATACCAAATTGGGTGGGGTAGAAACCCATGCCGACGCGCGCAAATGTGCCGAGCTATTTCGCCAGAACCGCGATCGCATTGAAGGTGTATTGGTGATGTTACCCAACTTCGGCGATGAAAAAGCCGTTGCCGATACCATGAAATACGCCGACCTGAATGTGCCCATTCTGGTGCAGGCCTATCCCGATGACCTGGATGAATTGGATGTAGTGCGCAGGCGCGATGCCTTCTGCGGCAAAATCTCGGTGTGCAACAATTTGCGGCAAGCGGGCATTCCCTATTCCATCACCAGTAAGCACGTAGTCTTCCCGAGCGACCCCTCCTTTAAAGCTGACCTGCAACAATTTATTGCGGTCTGTCGCGTGGTGCGCGGTTTGCGTCATTTACGCATCGGCGCTGTAGGTGCTCGCCCGGGTGCATTTAACACTGTGCGTTACAGTGAAAAAATTCTTGAGCGCAACGGCATTAGTGTTACCACCGTCGACCTGTCTGAAATTCTGGGCAAAGCCGAAAAACTGCAGGCAGAAGATATTCGCGTAGTAGAAAAGATAAAAGAAATTGATGCCTATGCCTCCACCGCTGCGGTGCCTTCGCCCAAGCTGGTACAAATGGCTCGCCTAGGTGTGGTGTTAGATGATTTTGTGCGTAAAAACCAACTCGATTGCACCGCCATTCAATGTTGGACATCGGTGCAATCCAATCACGGCTGTAACGTGTGCACCAGCATGAGCATGATGAGTGAAAGTTTTATGCCGAGCGCCTGCGAGGTGGACGTCACCGGTGTATTAACTATGTATGCCCTGCAACTTGCCTCTGGCACACCGAGCGCACTGGTGGATTGGAACAACAATTACGGCACCGACGATGAGAAATGTGTGCTCTTCCACTGCGGCAACTGGGCCAAATCTTTTATTCCCGATATTCAAATTTCCACGGCGCCAATTTTGGGCACCATCGCCGGTGAAGAAAATACCTGGGGCGCACTCGATGGCCGCACACCGGCCAACCCGCTGACTTACGCCCGCATCACTACCGATGACACCAATGGTGTGATTCGCGCTTACATAGGTGAAGGTCAGCTCACCAATGATGAATTAAAAACCTTTGGCAACCGCGCCGTGGCCCAGGTGCCAAAATTACAAAAATTATTGCAGTACATTTGCAACGAAGGTTTTGAGCACCACGCGGTAATGAGCGCCTCGCACTCGGCCGCAGTGCTCAATGAAGCCTTCAGCCGCTATCTGGGGTGGGAAGTTTATTACCACAACGCGCCGCAGGATTAATCATGTATAACGATCAACAACTCGCATTGAAATCCCTGCAGTATCGCCGCGATATTTTGCATTGGATTAAACACGCAGGTGCTGGTCACACAGGTGGCAGCTTATCCTGTGTTGATATTTTAAATGTGCTGTACAACCGAGTTCTCCGCGTGACCCCTCGTAGTAGTCTTGCCTCGCCGGAACGTGACCGATACGTACAAAGTAAAGGTCACTCGGCGGAGGCACTTTTTGTCGTGCTTGCCGACCGGGGGTTTTTTGCGGCAGAAGAACTCGCCACTCTGTGCCAATATCAATCCCATTTTGTTGGTCACCCCACGCGTAAAATTCCCGGTGTTGAACAAAACACCGGTGCTCTTGGGCACGGGTTACCTATGTGTACAGGCATGGCGATTGGAGCCAAATTAAATGCAGCCGATTTTCGGGTATTTACCCTGCTGGGTGATGGTGAACTTGCCGAGGGTTCCAACTGGGAGGCCGCTATGGCCGCCGCGCACTACCAATTAGATAACCTCACGGCGATTGTGGATTGCAATAGTTTGCAAATCAGTGGCCACACATGTGACGTGATGAACAATGAACCTCTAGCGGAAAAATTTGCGGCGTTTGGCTGGGCGGTGCGCAGGGTGGATGGCCATAATTTTGCGGAGCTTAGCGCTGCGCTGAGCCAGCCCATCGAGCCGGGTAAACCCAGCGCCATCATTGCGCACACGATTAAAGGAAAAGGCATTAGCTTTATGGAAAATGTTGCAGCATGGCACCATCGTGTTCCCACCGATCAAGAATACGAGTTGGCAATCGCAGAGTTGGATGCGGCGCGCGCGCAATTCGCGGAGGTATCGCTATGAGTGCACCTGCACCCTCAATGTTTTCTGCTGCAGCTCGTCAGGTTGCCGAACAATTGCAATTGACAATGGGCAAAGCGAATCAAGATGTGTTTGCCCAAACGCTGTTGGAATTGGCCCGTGCCGATCAAGATATTGTCATTGTCACCAGTGATTCGCGTGGCTCGGGAAAACTGGTTCCGTTTGCTGAAGCACTGCCTAAACAAATTATTGAAGTGGGCATAGCAGAGCAAAATTTGGTGGGTATTGCCGCCGGTTTGGCTTCGGTGGATAAAAATGTATTTGCAATATCGCCCGCGTGTTTTTTAACAGCGCGCTCGTTTGAGCAAATTAAAAATGATGTGGCCTACTCAGATAATCCAGTGACCTTGGTGGGTATTAGTGCCGGGGTGAGTTATGGCGCACTGGGTTCAACCCATTACTCGCTGCACGATTTGGCGGCGCTCCGCGCCGTTAACAATATCAGCATCCTGGTGCCTGCCGATAATCATGAAACCCGCGCGGCTGTACAGCTTGCGCGCAGTATGAACACACCTGTTTATCTGCGCATTGGCAAAGCGCCGACCTACCATTTACCCAATGCTGCAGCGCTTGAATTGGGTAAGGCGCGTGTTATTAACCCGGGTGATGACGCAGCATTTATCGCCACCGGTGAGACAGTGATTCACGCACTGTTGGCTGCAAAATATCTCGAAATTACTGAAGGTATGCGCTGCCGCGTGATTAGTATGCCCAGTATTAAACCGCTCGATACCCAAGCAATTCTCGCTGCCGCAACCCAGTGTCGCGCTGTCATCACCGTGGAAGAGCATATGGTGCATGGCGGTTTGGGTGAAGCCTGCGCTGCGGTGATCGCACAAGCCAATAGTCAGTGTCGGTTCAACATAGTCGGCATTCCCGATGAATATACAGTCACCGGCAGCCAGGCCGATATTTTTCGCCACTATGGGATCTCAATGGAAGGGCTTGCCGAAATTATGCGTAAGCTGTGGGAAGTCTAATGACCATGGGCTACATCATTGCTTTTGATCAAAGCACCTCCGCGACCAAGGCGCTGCTCTTTAATGAGCAGGGGCAATGTCTGGATCGCGAATCCGCAAGCCATAAACAGCATTACCCACAACCCGGGTGGGTGGAGCATGATGCGGAGGAGATTTGGCAAAATGTGCTCGCGGTAGCGCAACACTTGCTGGCCAGAAATCAACAGCACCTTAATGCGTTGGCAGGCATTAGCATCACCAATCAGCGCGAAACCATCGTGGTATTTGACCGCGCTACCGGCAAGCCTTTGGCGCCCGCGATTGTCTGGCAGTGTCGGCGCAGTGAAGCCATTTGTGCGGCTCATATTGCAGTGAATCAAAATGCGCGCGTGCAGCAATTGACGGGGCTGCGTATTGATCCGTATTTTTCTGCGTCAAAAATTCAATGGTTATTGGAAAATATTCCCGGCCTGCGCAGCAAGATTGAAACGGGCGATGCCTTGTTGGGCACCATGGATACCTATTTAATTTATCGCCTTACCCAGGGGCAAACCTATGCGACGGATGCCACTAATGCCAGCCGCACGCTGCTCTACGATATCAGTCAATTAGATTGGAGCGATGAGCTGTGCGAGCTGTGGAATATTCCGCGCAGCGCCTTAGCTGAAGTCCGTGCTTGTGATGCAAGGTTTGGTGAATCATCACTAAACGGATTGCTCAAGTCAGCCCTGCCGATTGTGGGTGTAATGGGGGATTCCCAAGCCGCATTATTTGCGCAGCGCTGTTATGAACCCGGCACGGCCAAAGTCACTTTTGGCACAGGTTCATCGATTTTGTTAAACATAGGCAGCACCCCTTTATTTTCATCATCGAGTTTAGTGACCAGTTTGGCTTGGGTGCAGCAAGGCGCTCCAGTGTATGCGTTTGAAGGCATTATTATTAATTCCGCCGCAACACTTGAGTGGCTGAAAAATCAATTGGGCTTAATCACACAGATTGGCGAAGTAGAAACACTCGCCAGTGAAGTGAGTGATTCCGGCGGAGTATTTTTAGTGCCCGCGTTTTCCGGTTTGGGTCTACCTTATTGGCAGCCCAATGCCAGAGCTGCGCTAGTGGGATTATCGGCCCACAGCGATCGCCGTCATGTGGTGCGCGCCGCGTTGGAGTCTATCGCCTATCAACTGCGCGATGCGCTGGATGCCATGCAGCAAGAAAGCAATGTGCGATTGAGCGAGTTAAAAGCAGATGGCGGCCCCACCGCTAATAAATTATTGATGCAATTTACCGCAGACATTACGCACACCCATCTCGTTCTACCGGCGAGTGCAGATTGCTCGGCATTAGGTGCATGTTTGATGGGTTTGCTCGGTTTGCGGCACTATCAATCACTCGCGGAAATTCAGACGCTGGCATTGGTAGAAACCCGATTTGTGCCGCAGAGGGCGCTAGCAGAAACGGATCAGTTGTATCGTGGGTGGCAGCAAGCCATTAAACAAGTTTTAAGTGGCATTCATTAGGTACTTAAAAAAGCGTCCAAATTAATAGCAGTAGTAATATCTATAAATTCAATAACGATAATTTTTATAACTATAAATAAATGAACAACCCCAAGGGGAAAAAAATGACTATATACAATAAAAAGGCTCTCACTTTTTTCGCTATTTTATGTTCAATACTAACGCTGGCCGGCTGTCAGAAAGAGCGTGACAATCCCGCCCCTGTATCCCATACCACTGAGTCAACCAGTGCAACGGATAACAGTGACAAGCCGATCGCTATTGTTATCTCTACCCTCAACAACCCCTGGTTTGTGGTGCTGGCAGAAACGGCTCGCGACCGCGCGCAGGAATTGGGTTACAAGGCGACTATTTTTGATTCGCAAAATGATCCCGCGAAAGAGGCGGAGAATTTTGAAAATATTATCTCCAGTGGTTATCAAGCCATCTTGTTTAATCCAACCGATGCCGATGGTTCCGTCGCCAACGTGCGCAAAGCAAAAAAATCCAATATTCCGGTTTTTTGTATGGACCGTGAAATCAATGTGGCCGATGTCGCCACCACACAAATTTTGTCCGACAACTACGCTGGCGCCGTGCAACTTGGGCAGTATTTTGTAAAACAACTCAATAAAAAAGGTAAATACATAGAACTGCTGGGCTTAGTGGGCGATAACAATACCTGGAATCGCTCCAAGGGTTTTCACAGTGTGGTAGATCGATTCGCCGGTATCGAAATGGTTGCCCAGCAAAGTGCAGACTTTGACCGCGCTAAAGCACTGGAAGTCACTGAATCTCTATTACAAGCGCACCCGGATATAGATGCGGTATTTGCCGGTAACGATGCCATGGCTATGGGGGCTTATCAGGCCGTTATCGCGGCAAATAAAGCGGAGCAAATTAAAATTTTTGGCTTTGATGGTGCAGATGATTTGGTGGCATTAATCGCCGCCGGAAAAATTACTGCAACCGCTATGCAATTTCCAAAAGTAATGGCGCGAACCGCCGCCGAAAGTGCCGATGACTACATTAAAGGAAAGCGGGAGTTCCCCCAAAAAACGCCCGTTGCTGTCGAATTAGTTAACCAAGAAAACGTTAAGAAGTATGGCAATTATGGCAGACATTAATGACACCTCTGTTGGCCGCCTCACGATGAATTCCGCCAAACGCCATAATCAACTGCAGGTTGAAAAATCGCCGCTGCAGGTTGCACTTAAATCGCGCCGGTGGCGCGCAGTGTTTGGCTTGGTTGCTGCGCTTATATTTTTTATAAACGTGCCCCTGTTTCATCTGGTGCCGCTCAAGGCCAAGCAACAACAAACTGCCGAGAGTGTGTTTAATGCCCAGCGCTATGTAGATGTGTTGTGGCAAAAACTCTTGGGTGAAGCCAGCAATAGAGCGATTGATGTCACTGAGTTGATGGCTGCGCTGCAAAAAAATCCTGAAAGTGCTGCGCAACAATTCGGTTATAGATTGGGTATTGGTAGCAATACCGCATTTTTTGCCAGAGGTAGTGGCGAGGTCAGCGCCATCAGCGATGAGAGCATTACTATTCGCGTCAGTGCTGAAACTCCGTTTGATCTTGTCATAGAACTGGGGCCGGTATTTAGCAATAGCATTCGCGACGGTTCAGGTTTGCTCAACATCAGTGACTTTACCAATACCCAACATTTTAATGCAATTTCCTCCGACATTAATCGCCGTGTTGAAGAGCAAGTGTTGCCTACATTACAGCAGGCCGCGCAGGTGGGCATGCAGGTACATTTTACCGGAGGAATTGAAGTCGCCACGGAAGATGGACCTTTAACATCACTGACACTTGTTCCTGTATTGATTGAATGGTTGTGAACTGCCTATGACGAGTGCAACCGATGTAGTGCTAGAAGCGCGCGGTATTTCCAAAATATTTCCCGGTGTACGCGCGCTGGATAATGTCAGTATTCGTTTGCGTCGCGGCCGCTTAACGGCATTGCTCGGTGAAAACGGTGCGGGCAAATCAACCCTGATGAATATTATCGCCGGTGTATTTCCACCCGACGGCGGTGAAATTCAACTGGACGGCGAGCCGGTGACATTTAGCTGTCCACGGGCCGCGCTGGATGCGGGTATAGCCATGATTTATCAGGAATTAAATTTAGTTGCTGATATGACCATCGCCGAAAATATTTTTCTCGGCCGCGAACCGCTGAATGCCTGGGGGTTAATTGATGCTCAGGCAATGAATACTGCGGCGCAAAAAATTTTGCAGCAACTGCAGCTTAACCTGACACCCACCACACCGCTCAATCAATTGCGCGTTGGGCAACAGCAGCTGGTTGAAATTGCCAAAGCTATTTCGTGCAACGCCCGGGTCATCATTATGGATGAACCCACCTCGGCAATCACTGAGCAAGAAATAGAAGCGCTGTTCAGTATTATTGAAAATCTAAAGCAGCAGGGCGTGGCGATTGCCTACATCACCCATAAATTTGAAGAGCTGACGCGCATTGGCGACGACGCCATCGTCATGCGCGATGGCAAGTTGATTACCACTGCAGCCATTGGTGAATTAAGCCGCGATGAAATGGTGCGTCTGATGGTGGGGCGCGATCTGGAAACCGCTGTGACGCGCGCGCCGATAAACGCGACTCAGGAAATATTGCGGGTTGAAAATCTATCGCTCAAACACCCTTCGCGCGCGCAGGATTTTATCTTGAAAAATATCAGCTTTAGCGCGCATCGCGGCGAAGTATTGGGTATTTTTGGTTTGATGGGCGCAGGGCGAACCGAGTTATTGGAAACTATTTTTGGTTTGCATCCGCGCACTTCATCCGGTGCAATTTTTATCAATAATAATGCGGTGAGTATTAAATCGCCGGACGATGCAATTGCCCAAGGCATTGCGCTGGCACCGGAAGATCGAAAACACGAAGGCATTATTCTGGGTATGACCATAGCGGAGAACGCCAGTCTCGCCTGTTTAAAAAAAATGGAGCGCTGGGGCATTATCGATCAATCTGCCGAACAGCAATTGGCAAATAATACTATCGCTCGTTTTAACGTAAAAACACCTTCCTGCAAACAACTTATTCGCAATCTCAGTGGCGGCAACCAACAAAAAGTGATTCTTGGCAAATGGTTGGCGATTCAGCCCGATATTTTGTTATTGGATGAGCCTACCCGCGGCATTGATATCAATGCAAAAACTGAAATTTATAAAATCATCCATGAGCTCAGTGACAGTGGTATTTGCGTCATTCTGGTGTCCTCGGAAATACCGGAAATACTCGCGTTATCAGATCGCATCATGGTGTTAAGCGAAGGTAAAAAAACTGCCGAATTCTACCCAAGCCAAACAACGGCTGAATCTATTATCAGCGCCGCCTTACCTCTAGGAGCATCTAACACGTGAGTACACAATTACCCACTAATTTGCCGAAAAATAATTTGTCCCAGACGCTTGCCAATAAAGAGCTGCTAGCAAAATCACAATCGCTGATTGCGCTATTAATCATGGTTATTGCCATGTCATTTTTATCGGATTCATTTTTGACTGCCGATAATGGCTGGAATATCTTGCGTCAGATTTCGGTGAATTTATGTCTGTCCATCGGCATGACTTTAATTATTCTCTCCGGCGGAATTGATTTATCGGTCGGTGCGATTTTGGCATTAGCCGGAGCAGTCGCGGCGGGCGCACTTAAAAATGGTATAGCGCTGCCCATGTTTGATCTGCTTATTCAATTTACCCTCGCTGGCGCGCTCGTCAGCGGTTTGCTAGTTGGCCTGATGTTGGGTTGGTTTAATGGTTTTATGATCACCCAATTTCGCATTCCACCATTTGTTGCCACGCTCGGTATGTTCAGTATTGCGCGGGGTTTGACGATGTTGTGGACGGGCGGATTTCCAGTGACTGGCTTGGGCGACGGTTTTACTTTTTTAGGAACGGGCAATTTTTTAGCCATACCTATGCCGGTTTGGATCACTGCGATCTTGGTTGCCATTTTTGTAGTGATTACCCGTAAAACTCGTTTTGGTCGTTATCTCTATGCGATTGGTGGCAATGAGCGCGCTGCACTGCTGACGGGTTTGCGCGTAAACAATATCAAAATTTGGGTGTATACCCTGGGTGGCGGGCTCGCCGGTATTGCCGGTTTGTTGGTCACTGCCCGTCTTGATTCGGCGCAACCTAATGCCGGTTTAGGATACGAATTAGATGCTATTGCCGCCGTGGTTATTGGCGGAACTTCCTTGTCGGGTGGCAAGGGCAGTGTTATGGGCACCGTTTTGGGCTGCCTGATTATTGGGGTGTTAAACAATGCACTCTTCCTGCTGAATGTGTCGCCATTTTGGCAGCAGGTAATCAAGGGTGTAATTATTTTGGTGGCGGTTGCTATCGATCGCGCCAATGCTAAAAATCAAGCGGGTTAAAAACGATCGAGTTAAAAACAACTGAGCTAAAAACCAATCAGACTAAATTCAACACGCTGTTAACAATTACAAAACAATTAAAAAATAAATCGACCTGAGAGAAACCTAATGAATCGCTTGTTATTAATAGCGCTCAGTTTTTTTTTGGCGCTGCCGCTGGCAGCCGCTGAACAATCGCGCCCCAGAGTAATTATTTCCACTGACATAGGCGGCACCGACCCGGATGACTTT
>CAXAVL010000146.1:0-11098 GCA_963971905.1 uncultured Cellvibrio sp. | reverse complement strand
CGCTGATCGAGCAAAAAATAACGCCAACCTCAAGTAACTTTTCACGGAAAGTCGTTACTACTGAAACCGAGTCAAACACCACATCCATCGCCACACCGGCAAGTGCCGCCTGCTCATGCAAAGGAATGCCGAGTTTTTCATAGGTGCGCAATAATTCCGGATCAACCTCATCCAAGCTTTTCGGTTTTTCATCCATGGACTTAGGCGCGGAATAATAAGAAACAGCTTGAAAATCAATGTCGTCGTATTTGACATGCGCCCATTCCGGCTCGTCCATTTCCAACCATGCGTGATAGGCCTTCAAACGCCACTCGAGCAACCACTCCGGCTCATTTTTTTTCGCCGAAATAAAACGGATAACATCCTCATTCAACCCGGGTGGCAGGGTTTCTGAATCGAGGATGGTATGAAAACCCGCCGCGTATTCTTTTTTAATGAGATGTTCGACTTGTTCAGACATGACATTTACCTTTTTTTGCAGAGGACTGGCAAAACAACACTAGGCCTTATGCAGCTTGGCGATAACACCGCGAAGGTGTTCAATCGCATATTCAATTTCATCGGCAGTAGTGTAACGGCCGAGACTAATACGCAGCGACGCTTGTGCGGTTTCGTCGCTCAAGCCAATCGCTTTCAACACATAACTGGGCGACATGCTCGCGGAATTACACGCAGAACCACTTGAAATAGCCAGATCGCGCAAAGAGAGCAGTAGCATTTCACCATCGGCATCACCAAAGGCGATATTTAAAATGCCGCTGACGCAATCAAGACTTGAACCATTACGTTTAATGCCCGGTAAATCCGCAATGCCTTGCCAGAAACGATCACGCAGCACCTTAATACGTTCGCCATCTGTGGCGAGATGCTCAACGGCCAATTTTGCCGCTGCGCCCATACCCACTAACTGGTGGGTTGCCAAAGTACCGGAACGCATACCGCGCTCATGACCACCACCGTGAATTTGCGCGGCAACTTTTACTTCGCCAGCGCGACGCACATAAAGCGCACCAACACCTTTGGGGCCATAAAACTTGTGTGCCGAGAGCGACAATAAATCCACGCCGAGCGCTTTAACATCGATGGAAATTTTGCCTGCGCTTTGCGCGGCATCGCAGTGCATTAAAATACCGCGCGCTGTGCAAATTTCACTTAAGATTTTAATGTCATTAATGCAACCCAACTCATTGTTGACCTGCATGACACTGACTAAAAAAGTATCTGGTTGCAGAGCAGATGCGAGCGCATCTGCGGTGATAATCCCTTCATTGGTCGGCTGCAAGCGGGTTACGCGAAAACCTTGTGTTTCCAACCAGCTCGCCGGATCGAGTACTGCCTTATGTTCAATCGCCGATACAACAATATGACCGCCGCTGCTGTGCTGTGCGCGATAGGTTTCAGCAATTCCCTTTAGCGCCAAATTGTTTGCTTCGGTTGCGCCGCTGGTCCACACGATTTCGCGCGGATCTGCATTGATTAAACCGGCAACCTGCGCACGCGCCTCTTCTACCAGCTCTTCTGCTTGCCAACCGTAAAGATGTGAACGCGATGCGGGGTTCGCGAATGCGCCCTCCAAAGTCAGGCACTGGGCCATACGCGCAGCCACTTCAGGGGCAACGGGTGTAGTCGCGGCGTAATCTAGATATATGGGCTTGCGCAAAACAGTTAATACCTTAACGGTGAAAAAACATGATGCTAAAACAATAAACTCACAGTAAGAGTTACAAAATCTCACTGACTGCAATATGCGTTTCATCCTTTTGCATACTCACTACACGCAAATCCTGACGCGCACGAACTGACTGGATATCGTTGCGCGCCACCAAGTCAGCGAGGGTGATATCACTCAAAAACTGATGGATTTGGGCGCTTAAATCTTCCCATAAGTGATGGGTCAGGCAGACTTCGCCCTCATGGCAATTACCCTTGCCTTCACAGCGGGTCGCATCCAATGACTCACTCACTGCATCTACCACCTGAGCGATAGAGATATCGGCCGTGCTGCTCATCAGGCGATAACCACCACCTGGCCCACGCACACTTTTCACTAATTTAAAGTGACGCAAGCGCGCAAATAGCTGTTCCAGATACGAAAGGGATATGCCTTGGCGTGTGGATATATCCGCCAGACTGACAGGTCCTTCATCGCTATGCAGCGCCAAATCAAGCATGGCAGTTACGGCATAACGACCTTTGGTGGTAAGTCTCATAGCGGAGAAGCCTCGCTGCAAAATCCCGGAATGCATGTGTTGCCGCGCACGAAATAGCACGCAAATGCAGACACGACGCCAATTCCGAGTATTTTACTCAAGTATTCAACTTTTTCCAACGGGCAATCCTTGTTGCGACAGATTATCGTCTGTATTTAGGCACTATTCCGCCGGCTTGTCGTCCTTGGTTAGCTCTCGCATAGATTCCAAACCCGGCGTTTTGCCAAATTTAGTCATAACCTTGCCGCTGTAATGGATGTAGTTCTGCACCGCCGTCAACACGCCACGCAAAATATTCAGCTCCATTTGATCCATACGCACACGGTTATAGAGGCGGCGCAGGCGAGTCATGGTCTGCTTGGGGTTATCGCGATCGAGGAAGTTCAGTTCAGCGAGTGTTTGCTCAAGGTGTTCGTAGTAGGCTTGAGCCTCAACCGGCGGCATATCCCACTGGTGCTGCGGCAGCGTATTGCCCTCAGCTGCCTGCAAATACGCCATACGCACTTCATAACTGATGACCTGCACCGCGGTCGCGAGGTTCAATGAGCTGTAATCCGGGTTAGCTGGAATATGTACGTGATAATTACATTTATGCAGTTCTTCGTTAGTCAAACCGCGATCTTCGCGCCCGAATACGATTGCCACTTCATGACTGCCCGCCTCTGCCCACACGTTTTCACCGCATTGGCGCGGATCAAGCAGCGGCCATGGAATTCGGCGTTCGCGAGCGCTGGTGCCCACGACTAAACTACAGCCAGCGATGGCCTCATCAAGTGTCTCAACCACCACCGCATCATCCAAGACATCAGTCGCACCGGCGGAGCGCCACACAGCTTTATCGGACGGAAAATCCTGCGGTGCAACCAAATAAAGACGCGATAACCCCATATTTTTCATCGCCCGCGCGGCACCGCCAATATTGCCGGGGTGGCTGGTATTGACCAAAACGATACGGATATTGGCAAAAGGCTGGGCTGACATAGGTAAATCTCGCGGTGAATTGAAGTGAGAAAGTGCGTCACGTAAAAAGGCGCGCAGTATACAGTCAACTATCACTAGCCTCCAGTGAGGACTTGCCGCTATAATTCGCGCCCTTGGCGAGAGGTGTGAGGCAAGAGTTGCTCAAATCACCTGCGGCCCCGCTCTTTATACAATCCCGACCCCCTGAATTAGCGCTATCTAATCGATAGGATCTAATTGCTTGTTTAACATTGGCTAATAACTTTCAGCCTACTGAATTGGTGCTTTATGGAACCCATGTTGACTATTGCTCTGCGCGCTGGGCGCAAAGCTGCCGAGTTAATTGAACGCGCATTTGAGCGTGTTGATTTGTTAACGATCGAAACCAAAAGCCGCAACGACTACGTTACCGAAGTCGATAAAGCCGCCGAAAAAGAAATTATCTACCACCTCCGTAAAGCCTACCCCGACCACAGTATTCGCGGCGAAGAAGGCGGCCACCAACCAGGCAAAAATCCCGATTACGAATGGATCATCGATCCGCTTGATGGCACTACCAACTTTATTCACGGGGTTCCGCACTTCTCTATCTCCATCGCTTGCAAATACAAAGGCCAGATCGAACACGCCGTTGTTATAGACCCTATCAAACGCGAAGAATTTACTGCTAGCCGTGGCCGTGGCGCTGCGCTTAACGGTCGCCGTATTCGTGTGTCCAGCCGCCGCAATCTTGAAGGTGCATTGATTGGCACCGGCATTCCTTTTAGTGGTTACGCACTGGAGCACATCGGCCCATACCTTGCCTGTGTGCAGGAAATTGCAGGCCAAACATCAGGCATTCGCCGCTGCGGTTCAGCCGCTTTGGATCTGGCTTATGTTGCTGCTGGCCGTTTTGATGCCTTCTGGGAGATGAATTTAAACGAGTGGGATATCGCTGGCGGAATTCTGTTAGTTAAAGAAGCTGGCGGTTTGATCAGCGACTTTAATGGTGGCAGCAATTATCTGGAAAGCGGCCATATCGTCTGTGGTGCACCCAAAGTATTTAAACCTGTGTTACAGGTAGTGCAAAAAAATCTTGGGCATTTGAAATAATTTTTCAACAGGCCCTGTAGAAAACGGCGAGTCTCGGCTCGCCGTTTTTTATTTAATAGCCATCAAACTATTTGCGTTAATGATCGTGCAACAACAGATTAAATACATCTATCAAGCGATGAATATCAACGGGCTTGGTTAAATAATCATAAAAACCTGCATTGCGCCCACGTTCCACATCGTAAGGCATTGCATTGGCTGAGAGACCAATCACCGGAATTGCGCGAGTATCAGGGTCGTTTTTCAACACACTCAAGACATCGTAACCATCCATGCCTGGCAAATTAATGTCCAATATCACCAAATCAGGCCGAGTACTGCGCGCCTTATAAATCCCCAGAAATGCCTCCTCTGCAATATCCAGCTCAAGCTGCGGATAACGAGTAAAGATTTGCTGCAGCAAACGAATATTGGTTGGATTGTCCTCTACATAAAGTACCTTGCAGCGACGTTGAACATCCAGCGTTGCCGGGGTGTAATCTTTGCTTGATGAGATGCGCACAATCGATTCTGCATTCCACTCTGTCGCCATGGGGAAATCAATCCAGAAGGTAGTACCCACCCCCTCTGCACTGGTGAAGTCGAGGCGACCCTGCATCATCTCTACCAGTTGTTTGGTAATTACCAGACCCACCCCAGAGCCTTCAATATTGGTGTTTTCTGCGGTCAACCGGTTAAAAGGCTGAAAAACTTCACTTTGGCGCTGCAGGGGAATGCCGCGCCCTGTATCACGCACACTGATACGCAACTGCTGCCCCTGCTGGGCAAACAGTTTCACCTCAACCTCCCCCCCGACAAAATTGTATTTCACTGCGTTACTGAGCAAATTTAATAAAGCTTGCTTGAAACGTACATGGTCGGCGATTACATAGGTATTGGAAAACTCTGCCAGCGATGAAGATAAACGAATCCCTTTGGCATCAGCCTGCGGTTGCACCAAGGTAAAACACTCAGTAATCAAGCGCGACACCAATACCGGTTCAAGCGACACAGTCATATTGCCCGATTCAATTTTGGCAAGATCCAACACATCGTTAATCAACTGCAGCAAATGTTCGCCCGCTTTGCGAATCTCGCGCACATTGTCGATCTGCTGGGATTTCAAATTGCCATCGTATTCAAACAATTGGGTGTAACCGAGAATCGCATTCAGTGGGGTCCGCAATTCATGGCTCATGCTCGACAGAAATTCAGACTTGGCGCGATTGGCTTTTTCAGCCTGCTCTTTTGCTTGAATAACCCGCTCTTCGGCGCGCTTAACTTCGGTAATATCCATATTACTGCCCGACATCATAATCGGCTGACCTTTATCATTAAACACAGCGCGTCCACGGCCGCGAATCCAGCGAATCTCGCCATCTGTGTTAATCAGCCGATACTCCACATCAAACGGGGCACGCCCGGCCATATGCTCCACTAATGCATCATCAAATTTGGACAGATCCAGCGGATAAATATGCCTGCGCCAAATTTTTAAGCGATCTTCACCCTCTGTCAGCACATCATCCAGATCTTGGTAGCCTAATAGTTCCCAGCAGCGGTGGGAAAAATGAAAACCGCCACGATCGGCATACCACTCCCAAATGCCGTCACTAGACGCCTGAATGATGCGTACCTGACGCGCCTCACTCTCCCGCAACGCGGCTTCAACTTTTTTAATTTCAGTGATATCAAAGTTCACACCCGACATAATAATCGCGCGACCTTTTTCATCGCGCATTGAATCGGCGCGAACCTGAGTCCAAATATAATCACCGGCTTTGGTTTTAATACGATAAGACACATCCAGTGGGATACCACTGCGCAAATGCTGGCGCGCCGCCTCAATCGCATATTCGCGGTCGTCCGGATGCATATAGGCCAACACATTAGTTGCATCGCTGATCCCGCCCACATCGTCTGAACCATAACCCAGCCGCTCCCAAAACCCACCCGACCACTCTATATGGTGAGTACGTAAACCCCACTCCCAAAAACCGTAACCGCTGCCGTTAAAAATGCGCTGAAAGCGACCCACAGTGGTGCGCAGCAACTCAATATCATCACTCAACTGCAATGCAGGATTAAAACTGATGTGCTCGATCATAGAATTTTAGTGGATGCGTTAAGGGGAGATTGAGAGGACGATACCCGAGATATTCCGATTGTACAATCGCAGCAAAAATCACTGCCCACAAACAACAACAGCGCCCGAGGGCGCTGTTGTAGATGACTCAAAACGAAAAATTAGGGTGCATCGTCTAATTCAGCACCTTCTTTTTCTTTGGGCATCAGATCTTCCTTGCTGACATCCAAGGCCGCAGTGATATGCGCCGCAATATAAGTAGATGAGTAAGTACCCACCAAAATGCCGATAATAAGCGCCGTTGAAAATCCGCGCAACAATTCACCGCCAAACAAAAACAAACACACCAACACCAAGAGCGTGGTACCCGAGGTCATCATCGAACGCCCTAAAGTCTGCGTAAGCGAAACATTGATGATCTCATAGGCATCAGTTTTGCGCAGGATGCGAAAGTTTTCGCGGATGCGGTCATAGATAACAATGGTGTCGTTAATAGAATAACCAATCAGCGCCAAAATCGCCGCCAACACAGTTAAATCAAAGTCCCATTGAAACACCGCAAAAATACCCAAAGTGATAATCACATCGTGACACAGCGCTGCGATCGCTCCCACTGAAAATTTCCATTGGAATTGCACTGCAACGTAAAGGAATACCAACACAAATGCCGTCAACAACCCCAAACCGCCTTGATCGCGCAACTCATCGCCAATTTGCGGCCCAACAAATTCAGAACTGCGCAATTCAATTTTTGCACCTGTAGCCACCTCCATATCAGCCAACAACGCTTTGAGATAAACAGAGTCCAGCGAGTTTTCTAAAGCCACCAATGTTTTACCGTCGCGTTGAGCATATTGCACCCGGCCATAATCTTCCTCACTAATCACGGCTTTTTGCTGTAATGCCTCTGCGCTGAGATTGGCAATGACCAGCACATCAGCAAAGCCTTCGTATTCACGGGATGGGCGCTCAATAGCTTCCAACGTACCGCCAGCAGCGGTAATTTTTTCAGCGATTAACTCGCGTCCTTTTAATTTCATTTCATCCTGAGTGCGAATCATTACTTGCTGATCAGAACCAAATAAAACAGCCACAGGGCTTTTTAATTTTTTCTCTTCAAGCACTACACGTACTTTGTTTAAATCGGCGGGGCGATCAAACAGCACTTCCAACTGTGTGCCGCCGGTAAAGTCCAAACCACCTTTCAAACCGAAAAAAGCAATCGAAAAAATAGAGGCAAGCACTAATACGATTGAGGTTACGGAAGTAAACTTCCGTATGCCCATAAAGTTGATAATTTTCATTTCCTGAGTCATGAGCAATCTCTCTTAGCGAAAGCGGTGAAAAGGAGGAAGCGGATAGATAGCAATTGACTGCAAATTCTTGCGCCCGCCATAGATAAGATTAGCCAAGCCACGACTCGCAACAATAGAGGTAAATAACGAAGTCAAAATACCCAAGGTGAGCGTGATAGCAAAACCTTTCACCGGTCCAGTACCTATCGCAAACAAAATAATGGCAACGATCAAGGTAGTCAGGTTGGAATCGAGAATGGTTACAAAGGCGCGCTCGTAGCCCGCATAAATCGCCTGCTGCGGTGAAGCTCCTGCTGCTAACTCTTCACGAATACGCGAGAAAATAAGCACATTGGCATCTACCGCCATACCAATCGTCAAAACGATACCGGCAATACCAGGCAAAGTCAGAGTCGCACCAAACATAGACAATGCGGTTAACAGCAAAAGTACATTCATCGCCAAGGCTATATTAGCGATAACGCCAAACACGCCATAAAAGAGGAACATAAATACCACCACTATGGCGAAGCCCCATAAGGCTGATTTCAAACCACGCTCAATATTTTCAGCACCCAGTGACGGCCCGATGGTGCGCTCCTCAACAAAATGCATAGGTGCTGCTAATGCACCTGCGCGTAATAGCAACGCAAGTTCAGATGCTTCTGCAGGATTATCCAAGCCAGTAATACGGAACTGCACGCCCAACGCACTTTGAATGGTCGCCAAGCTAATAACTTTGCGCTCCACGTACTGAGTCATTTTTTCAACTTCTTCACCCGCTGCATTTTTAGTGACCGTGGTGCGGGTTTTGTATTCGATAAACAAAATACCCATGCCGCGGCCAACATTGTCGCGCGTAACACGGTGCATTTTCGCACCACCAAGACTATCGAGAGTGATGTTTACTTGTGGCTGATTAGTTTCCGGATCAAAACTGCTGGTTGCGTTAGAGACGCGATCACCGGTAGCAATAACTGAGCGCTCAAGCACTGCGTTACCGCGCTGCATTTGGGTCAACTCATCTTTATAGGGAAATTCTTCACGGTTCGAAACCAGAGTTTTATCATTGGCGCCAAGACGAAACTCAAGGTTCGCAGTTTTACCAATTACACGTTTCGCTTCAGCAGGATCTTGAATGCCCGCAAGCTGCACAATAATACGATTGCGACCTTGACGTTGCACCATGGGCTCGGACACACCCAATTCATTCACACGATTGCGCAACGTAATCAGGTTTTGGCCTACGGCGTAATCCTCAATTTCACGCACTGCCGCTTCACTGAAAGTTGCAACGAAAGTGGCATCAGCCGCACTATCTTCTGCATCGGATGTGGCGAACAATAATTGAGGGTAATCGCCACGCAGTTCACTTAAGGCTGCATCGCGAATTTCTGCACTGCGGAAACGCGCAACAATTTGATTATCTTTATTCGCATCAATTGACGAATAACGAACTTTAGCGTCGCGCAATTTGGATTTCATTTCATCAGAATTCACTTCCTGACGCTTTGCTACCGCTGATGCAGTATCTACTTCCATCAAAAAGTGTACGCCGCCCGCCAAATCCAAGCCCAATTTCATCGGCGCAGCACCGAGCGCTTGCAACCAGTCAGGTGTGGTCGAGGCATTATTCAACGCCACCACAAAACCATCGCCGAGTGCGCGCTGAATAGTTGTGCGCGCGAGCATTTGTTGATCGCGCGCTGTTAAACGCACCATGGCGGTTTTGGAATTTACTTCAGCACCGAAGTAATCAATACCGGCCTCTTTGAGCGAAGCTTCCATTTTGGCAAGGGTCGCAGCATCCAACACCTTTGCGCTGGAGTCGCCAGAGACTTGTACAGCAGGATCAGGCACATAAATATTTGGAATGGAATAGACGAAACCTACGATGGTCACAAAGATCAACAGTAGATATTTCCAGAGCGGGTAGCGATTTAACATAGGGGTTTCCCAACTTAATTTTACTTGCTCGCAGTCATCAATCTGACTGAGGTATGGTCAAGCGCGCCGGATTATACCCTTTAATTCACTCACAACAACGATGCCGCACTCATACTGGGGGCGCAGGCGGGACTTCCAAGCCTTGACGGCCATAGAAATCCGTTAAAAACGCGTCAAATGTATTATCAGTCAGAGCCTGACGCATATCGGCCATGATGCGTTGGTAGTAGCGCAGATTATGAATCGTATTGAGTTGCGCCCCGAGCATTTCGTTGCACTTATCCAAGTGATGCAGATAAGCGCGGGAGAAATTTTTGCAGGTGTAGCAATCGCACTGCGCATCCAGCGGGCCGGTATCATCGCGATATTTCGCATTGCGCAGCTTGATCACACCTTCGCTGGTGAACAAATGACCGTTGCGCGCATTGCGTGTCGGCATGACGCAGTCGAACATATCCACACCGCGACGCACACCTTCTACTAAATCGGCGGGTTTGCCCACACCCATCAAATAGCGCGGCTTGTGCTTGGGCATCTGTGGCGTAAGGTGCTCAAGCACGCGCAGTATATCTTCTTTAGGTTCACCGACCGACAGACCGCCAATCGCATAACCATCAAAACCAATTTCAACCAGACCGGTTAGCGATTCAGTGCGCAGGTTTTCGTACATGCCGCCCTGCACAATGCCAAACAGCGCTGAAGGATTATCGCCATGAGCGACTTTAGAGCGCTTGGCCCAGCGCAGCGATAGTTCCATCGAATCCCGCGCTTCATGAACAGTCGCGGGGTAAGGTGTGCATTCATCAAAAATCATCACAATGTCGGAACCCAAATCGCGCTGCACTTGCATCGATTCTTCCGGCCCCATAAACACTTTGCTGCCGTTGATTGGCGATCTAAAGGTCACCCCCTCTTCGGTGATCTTGCGCAACTTGCCCAAACTAAATACTTGGAAACCACCAGAATCGGTAAGAATTGGCCCTTTCCACTGCATAAAATCATGGAGGTCGCCATGGGCTTTGACCACTTCAGTGCCGGGACGCAGCATTAAATGAAAGGTGTTGCCGAGAATGATATGCGCGCCTATATCTTCTATATCGCGCGGGGTCATGCCCTTCACGGTGCCGTAGGTGCCCACCGGCATAAAGGCCGGAGTTTCGACTGTGCCGCGCGGAAACTTCAACCGGCCACGACGCGCTCTGCCCGTCTGGCTATCTAATTCAAATTCCATAAAACATTGATTGGTCACGATCTTCTCTCTCGGCTCAGATAAGTAGTATTTAAACAGAAGCGCCCACTGGTTGTTTCACTGGTTGTTGCGCAGCAGCGGGATTACGGGTGATAAACATGGCATCACCGTAACTGAAAAAACGGTATTGCTGGGCGACAGCCTCTTTATAAGCCGCCATGGTAAAACCATATCCAGCAAAGGCCGACACCAACATAATCAAGGTCGATTCTGGCAAATGGAAATTAGTCACCAGCGCATCGACCACATAAAACTCATAACCGGGATAAATAAAAATACT
>CAXAVL010000145.1:0-11279 GCA_963971905.1 uncultured Cellvibrio sp. | reverse complement strand
CCGACATTCTGCTCCCAAAACAGACGCGCTACCGGGCTGCGCTACACTCCGACGACTTAAAACTGACTGCGTTTCAAGTGGTGCGCATATTAACGGTGAGTTGCAGTATCGTCAACGAAAAAAACACAACAAAATAAAATATTTAGCGCATTTAGTTAAATTCTGGCCAGCTTGTGCAAGGGCTGTTCGAGTTGGCTGCCAGCGCACCGAATACTGAGAAGACAGTGGCTAAGTCTTTGTTGAGGCTTGTGTGTCGGTCATCAGCTGGTCAGAATAAGCGGCTATCGTTTGGGAGAGTTTATGCAAGACAATAATTTAGCTGTTTCGATGAAGTTGGGAATGCGCCGATTGGCATCTGGTGTGTGTGTGTTATCGACGATGCTACCTGGCAATCAACGTTTTGCTATGACAGTTTCTTCTGTGACTTCTGTGTCTGATTCTCCTGCATCCTTGTTGGTGTGCATTAATCAATTAGTTTCGCAGCAGGGACATTTGGCAACCTTGGGCAGTCAGTTTGCCGTTAATGTCCTTTCTACATTTCATCAGGATGTCTCAAACATTTGCGCTGGGCGCGAGCCCGCTCGAAATCGTTTTGATGTGGGCCATTGGGAAGAGGATGATACAGGCCTGCCTGTTCTCGCTGATGCTCAAGCCGTATTTGTTTGCCAAACCGATCAGGTAACCACCTATGGAACCCATAAAATTATTATCGGGGTTATCCATAAAGTGATTCTCAATGGTTCAGAGGTGGATCCGTTGCTTTATGCCGATGGCAGTTATGGTGCATTTACACGTCAGTAGGCTGAATTTTATTTATCGCATCAGTTGGGATTGTGGCGCGGGGGATAGTCGAGCCTCTGTGTTCAATCCCGTGATTCAAAATGACGCAAACATTTAGTAAAAATTTGCCTTGCAATATGAATGTTTCGTGTCTATCGGCTGTTGAAGGTTAATGATCACTAACTCTTTATGCACACCTCCTGTGCTTATTTGGTCAAGACGTTTATAGCTTGACCAAAAACACGAAAAAATGAGCTTTTGAACTTGTTTTTTTATGTAACATTATGAAATATAAGGAAATTATTTTATTGGTTGTTTTTTAATCAATCTGTTGTTGGTACTGATTTTATAAGCCTTTGAGGCGGTTTCCCAAAAACTATCCACCAAGTTATCCACAGAAAATGTGGACAAAATTTTGATGAAGGTTTTTGTGCAGAAAAGTTACAATTTGTGTGTTTTGTATCTTTTATTCCGTAACAGGTGACGAATTTCAGTGGGTTTTTTCTCGGTCAAATCACTGGATTTATTTATGAGTAAACGATTGAAGGTTGCTGTACTCGGTGGTGGTAGTTTTGGTACGGCAATTGCCAATATCATCGCCTGTAACAATCATCAAACTTTTCTTTGGATGCGCTCTTCAGAGCAAGCTGAGACCTGTGAAGTTGCGCGCCAGAATGCTCGCTATCTCCCCGGCTATATGCTGCATGAAGAATTGGTAATCACCGCGGATCTGGAGCAGGCAGTTACTGGGGCCGATTTAGTATTTGTGTCGATTCCGAGTCACTCCTTTCGTGCGGTCACCCAGCAGATGAAGCCTTTGCTGGGTAGCGACACCATGGTGGTTAGTACTGCCAAGGGCATAGAGCCAGAAGGGTTCACACTGATGAGCCAGATTCTGGAGCAGGAGTTGCCGGGGCATCCTATTGGTGTATTAAGCGGCCCCAATTTTGCGAAAGAGATAGTGCAGCAACAGCAGACCGGCACGGTTATCGCCAGCGAATACGAAAATGTTATCAGTTGTGTGCAGGAAACTTTGAAGTCATCCACTTTTCGCGTGTACGCCAATCATGACCGCTATGGTGTAGAGTTAGGCGGCGCGCTGAAAAATATCTACGCAATTATTTGCGGTATGGCAGCGGCGCTAGGTGCTGGTAATAATACCCAGGCGATGCTGCTTACTCGCAGCCTTGCTGAAATGGGGCGTTTTGCGCAGATGATGGGCGCTAATCCTATGACTTTTCTGGGCTTGGCGGGTGTAGGTGATCTGATTCTCACCTGTACTTCAGATTTGAGTCGTAACTATCGCGTTGGTTTTGCGTTAGGGCAGGGTAAGCCTTTGGATGAAATTGTTGCCTCGTTAGGGCAGGTGGCAGAAGGTGTAAATACATTACGTCAGGTAAAACAAAAAGCAGATGAGTTACAAGTGTATATGCCGTTAGTCTCGGGGCTATATGCGGTGCTCTTCGAACAAAAAGCCATTGCAGAAGTTGCGCGTGGTTTAATGGTGGGCGAACAAGCCGATGATGTTGAATATTTAAGGGGAAATTAATGGATAACGAACAATTAAAATCAAATATCACCTCCAGCAAGCACTGGTTACGTTTGGTATTTATGTTGCTGTTTGCTGCGGTATTGCAGCTCGCTAGTTTGGTGATGTGGATATTAGTCGCGGTACAATTTGTGTTTTCACTGATTACCGGTGAAGACAATCAACATCTGCGCCGTTTCGGCCATTCACTCTCTACTTATATTTATGATGTATTAAAGTTTTTGTGCTACAGCAGCGAAGAAAAACCTTTTCCCTTTGCGGATTGGCCAGCGGATTCCGATACAGTTGAGTTACCAATGCAAGCTAAAGATTTGTCTGATGCGCCCGAAAAAGCGGCTGATTAAATGACAATTTTTATTCTTCGTCATGGTCAGGCAGAAGCTCAGATCACCACAGATGAGGCGCGCCAGCTCACCGATAAAGGCCGTAGCGATACGGCCAGAGTTGTGCAGGCGCGCAGTGCCGATATGAATCCCTTGATGCAAATTTGGGCGAGCCCCTTGGTACGCGCGCAACAAACAGCGGCTATTGCAGCAAGCTATTTTTCCCGCGTATCTATTCAGACTTCAGAATTATTAGTGCCGGAAGCTAATCCACAGGCTCTCATTGAATGGTTGGATGAGCTCAATGCGAAGTCATCCAATCAATCCATATTGCTTGTCAGTCATCAGCCCTTAGTGGGCACTCTGGTCAATATGTTGTGTTGTAAGCCAGAGGATTATTATCCGATGGGTACGAGTTCTCTCGCCGCAATTCGAGCTGAAATCATCGCTGCAAACATGGGCGATTTACTTTGGCTGGATCACGCCTAAAATAAAACAACCTTTAAGTTGTGTTGGATAAGTGTATGGCGCAATCAACCAGTCCGCGTGAGCTGCGTTTTAATGTTAATGGAATGAATTTCGCTGCGCAGGAATGGGGCGACTCAACGCAAGTACCTGTGCTTGCTTTACATGGTTGGCTGGATAATGCCGCCAGCTTTTTCGCATTAGCTCCTCGCCTGAAAAACTTACATATTGTTGCATTGGATATGGCTGGCCATGGCAGGAGTGAGCATCGTCCCGGTCAAATGGCCTATACCCCCTGGGATGACATCAACGATATTTTTTCCGTTGCCGATTACTTGGGCTGGGATCGCTTTGCGCTCTTGGGGCATTCCCGTGGCGCTATTATCGGTACCCTGGCTGCGGGTGCATTTCCTGAGCGAATTATTGCGTTGGGATTGGTTGAGGGGCTGCTACCGGAACCTGCGCATCCTGAAGACGCGCCTAAGCAACTAGCAAATGCTATTCAAGGGCTGCGTGTTCAGCAGCAAAAAAAACGTTCTATCTATCCTGATATCAACCTTGCCATTAAAGCGCGTGAACGCGGTATGTTTCCGCTTGGGTATGCGGCTGCAAAGGCGTTAACTGAGCGTGGCGTGGTGGCACAAGAAGGAGGGGTTTCGTGGAGTACAGATCCCCGTTTACTGGCGCCTTCGATGATTAAATTATCGCGCGAGCAGCTGCATGCTTTTATTAATCAGGTTAATGCGCCAATAAAATTGTTATTGGCAGAAAATGGTTTACCAAAGCTTTATGCTAATTATTTGCATGAGGTAAACCAGTTCCCTCAAGTGGATTATGAGTTGTTACCCGGCGGGCACCATTTTCATATGGAGCAAGAGGTTGATGTGATTGCCGAAAAGTTAAATGCATTTTTTGCCCGTTTTGCCATGTAATTCAGATTGCTAATTGCAACTATTGTACAGTGAGAGCTTATGCGTTTAATCCGTTTTATGAGTGGTTTGATGTTGGTGTTGGCGGCGGGAGTCCTTTTCGCAGCTGAGCTGCCAATACAAAACTATCACAATGCCCGCGTGATTTTTCAAACTAATGCCGACGTTGATGAATATTTGCTGGCGTTGGGTAGCTATAAAAAAATTGCGGGCAGCTGGCGAGTGGATCGGAAACAGCGTTTAAGTGGACGCCTTGCGCGCTATACGCTGGAGTTGCCGGAGAGGCACAGTGCCAGTAATGGTTTTGATTTTTATTTGGATCAGTTGCAGAATTTTAATTTTCGCGAGTTGTATCACTGCAATGGCCGCGATTGCGGCACCAGTAATTCATGGGCCAATAACCATTTCAAAATTCAATTGCTGTATGGTTTGGATCAATTCCAACAATATGGCGCGTACGAAGTGACTACCGCCGATGAAACACCTTTTTATGTGGCGCTTTACGCAGTGCAACGAGGCAATAAACGTGTGTATCTGCAATTGGATGTACTGCATGTTGATAGCGTTATCGAGTTGGGGATAGCGTCGAGCCCTGAATCAATTATTAAATCGCTGCTTGCCAGCGGTTATTATGTATTTCCCGATTTTGTTGCTGGTGATACAAAAAACAACGCAAACATCAACATTAAGCCCGCACATATTCAGGCTTTAATTGATGTGCTTACACAGCAGCCGGATTGGAAGGTTGCACTGGTAGGGCATGATTACGCACCTGTACCACTTGCACAGCAGCAAAAAAATTCACAGCGTTATGCCGAACAATTAAGCACAGCACTACAAGAAAAAGGTATAGCTGCTAAACGTGTCGCGGCTTATGGTATTGGCAGTCTTGCGCCAGCAGGACGGGGTGATAGAAGTGCGCGAGTGGAGGTGGTCAAGGTAAGTGATTAATTTTTATTGCGTATAATTTTCTTACAAAAAAGGCGGCATCACCCGGTGATGCCGCCTTTTTATTGAATGAAAATTAACTTTGTGAAAGTGACTAACGCAGCAGCGATAAAAATTCATTGCGGGTGGCCTGATTGCTGCGGAAGGTGCCGCGCATGGCCGAGGTTTTCATTGACGAGTTTTGTTTTTCAACTCCGCGCATCATCATGCACATGTGTTTCGCTTCGATAATTACACCGACACCGGATGCGCCGGTAATCTCTTGAATACATTCCGCGATTTGTACCGTGAGCTGTTCCTGAATTTGCAAGCGGCGGGCAAACATATCAACAATGCGCGCAACTTTGGATAAACCTAACACCTTGCCGGTTGGGATATAAGCAACATGGGCTTTGCCAATAAAAGGCAGCAAGTGGTGCTCGCAGAGTGAATAGAGTTCGATATCTTTTACAATAATCATCTCATCTGAGTCAGATGGAAAGAGCGCATCGTTGACCACGTCTTCAAGGGTTTGGTTGTAGCCGCGAGTTAAAAATTGAAAGGCCTTGGCCGCGCGATCAGGGGTATCCAGCAGGCCAGGGCGGGTTAAATCTTCACCAATACCCGCGATAATGTTCGCAAAATGTTCTCTCATCAGAAACTCCTCTAGCGGCAGCGATGCTCTGCCCATCACAAAACGGCAGTTTACCGCTTTCGACCAATTTCTAGAAAACATAAATCCTGATTTGGCCAATTTATTGGGTAGAATGCCCGCTCTCTGCCCAGTTCGAGGTTATCCATGACTACATCTGTTACCGTTTTTGATCAGGCGCGCGAAGAATTATTTACCATTCGCGATTTTTTACGCTGGGCAGCCAGTGAGTTTATTGCCGCGAAACTCTTTTACGGTCATGGCACCGATAACCCGTGGGACGAAGCCGAGCAGTTGGTGTTGCATGCAGTTCACTTAGCACCGCCGCTGGGCGATGAATGGTTGGATGCGCGCCTAATGCGCAGCGAGCGCGAGCGTGTTGTTGCCAATGTTCAGCGTCGCATCGAAGAGCGTATACCCGCTGCCTATATTACCGGTCAGGCTTGGTTCGCGGGCTTGCCCTATGTGGTTGATGAGCGTGTGTTGGTGCCGCGCTCGCCCATTGCCGAGCTGATCGAAAAACGGTTTGCGCCCTGGTTAATCAACGAGCCGCAACACATATTGGATTTGTGCACTGGCAGTGGTTGTATCGGTATCGCTTGCGCCCATGCGTTTCCCGATGCCTATGTACAACTCAGTGATATCTCTTACGATGCGTTGGCTGTGGCCGAGGAAAATATCCAGCAACACGGCATGACGGAGCGAGTTTTTGCACTCCAGTCAGACCTGTTTGAAAGCCTGATCGGACAGCGTTTTGATTTGATCGTCTCCAATCCGCCGTATGTGGATGCAGAGGATATGGCCAGTCTGCCCGATGAGTTCCATGCAGAACCTGAGTTGGGTTTATCCTCTGGTGATGACGGTTTGGATTTTACCCGGCGCTTGTTGCAAGAAGCTGCTGATTTTTTAACAGAAGATGGGCTCTTGGTAGTGGAGGTTGGCAACTCATGGCCTGCATTAGAAACTGCATATCCAGCCCTGCCGTTTACCTGGGTGGAGTTTGAGCGTGGTGGCCATGGGGTATTTGTTCTTACTGCTCAGGATTTGCGCAATGCGCGTGCGGCGGGGGTGCTCTGAGGCAAGGATGTCGATGCGCCAGTGGGGTAAGTCACGTATAATTGGCGCACTTTTTTTTCGATCTGTTGTTGGATTCTTATCTATTGGGAAATCCCTTAAATCAGGAAATAGCTAATGTCTGGAAATACGTACGGCAAATTATTTACTGTTACCACCTTCGGCGAAAGCCATGGTGTGGCCTTGGGTGCAATCGTAGATGGCTGCCCACCCGGTCTTGAATTGACCGAGGCTGATATTCAAATTGATTTGGATCGCCGTAAGCCAGGCACATCCCGCTATACCACCCAGCGCCGTGAAGATGATACGGTGAAGATTTTATCCGGTGTATTTGAAGGCAAAACAACCGGTACACCGATTGGTTTGATGATTGAAAATACCGACCAGCGCTCCAAAGACTATTCCAATATCAAAGATCAATTCCGCCCGGCTCATGCCGATTACACCTACATGCAAAAATACGGCGTGCGCGATTATCGCGGCGGTGGCCGTTCATCGGCGCGTGAAACGGCGATGCGTGTTGCAGCGGGTTCGATCGCAAAAAAATATTTGAAAGATTTTCACGGCATTGAAGTGCGCGGTTATTTGTCGCAATTGGGACCGATAAAAATTGAAACCGTCGATTGGGATCAGGTTGATCAAAACCCATTCTTTTGCCCGGATGCGAGCAAAGTTCCAGAAATGGAAGCTTTTATGCAGGCACTTAATAAAGAAGGCGATTCAATTGGCGCAAAAATTACTGTTGTCGCCACCAATGTTCCGCCCGGCTTGGGCGAGCCGATTTTTGATCGCCTCGATGCCGAAATTGCCCATGCATTAATGAGTATCAATGCGGTAAAAGGTGTTGAGATAGGCGAGGGCTTTAATTGTGTTGCGCAGCGCGGTAGTGAGCATCGCGATGAAATGACGCCGGAAGGTTTCTTGTCAAACAATGCGGGCGGTATTTTAGGTGGTATATCTTCCGGGCAGGATATTATTGCCAACCTCGCACTTAAACCAACTTCGAGTTTGCATATCCCCGGCCGCAGTGTGGATGTGCATGGCAACCCAGTTGAAGTGATCACCAAAGGTCGCCACGACCCATGTGTTGGTATCCGCGCAACGCCGATTGCTGAAGCTATGTTGGCGTTAGTTCTGATGGATCATTTGTTGCGCCAACGCGCGCAAAACGGTGCGGTTAAACATTCTGTACCCGTAATACCTGCAAGTGTGAAATAAGTTCTTCAAGAGTGTGTTGAGTTAGTTATCCTTTATACGATAACTAACTCAATGTGCAATTCACTCCTTCAGTTGTTTTTATATGTCCCTTTCTTTTGCGCAGCAAGCAATTCCCTATTGGCGTCTGTCTGGATTTTATTTTTTTTATTTTGCTGTAGTCGGCACGCTGATTCCTTATTGGGGTATTTATTTAAAATCGCTGGGCTACTCATCGCAAGATGTCGGCATTATCACGGCCATCATTATGGCTACCCGTATTATCGCCCCAAACTTTTGGGGTTGGTTGGCTGATCATACACAACAGCGGTTGCGCATTATTCGTATGGGGAGTTTGGCAGCGAGTATTATTTTTGCCGGCATTCTGCTCGATCAGCGCTATTGGTGGCTGGTATTGGTGGTGAGTTGTTATACTTTTTTTTGGCATGCAGTTCTGCCGCAGTTTGAAGTAATCACACTGGGTTACCTGGGTGATAATTATCACCGTTATGGTCAAATCCGTTTATGGGGTTCAATCGGTTTTATCGCGGCCGTAGTAGGCTTGGGCTTGGTGTTTGATGTAATGCCAATCCGTTTTCTGCCACTTTTTATACTGAGTTTTTTGATTCTAATTTGGCTTTCCAGTCTCAGTTTAAAAGATCTGAGCGCGAAAAAAAGCGATGGCCAACGGCAGAATTTTTTAGCGCTGGTTTTACAGCCAACTATTCTGTGTTTTTTAGTCGCCAGCTTTTTATTACAACTGAGTCATGGCCCTTACTACACTTTTTATACTCTCTACTTGGTCGAAAACTACGGCTACAGCAGCACAGCAACCGGTTTGTTATGGGCATTGGGTGTTGTGGCAGAAGTGGCTATTTTTATCGTGATGCATAAATTATTGCGCCGCTTCAGCTTGCGCTTTTTAATGTTATTTAGCTTACTCGCGACTGGCGGGCGCTGGCTGTTAATTGCTTATGGTGCTGAATTTTTAAGCATATTGTTATTTGCCCAACTGCTTCATGCCTGTAGCTTTGGTATTGCCCATGCGGTTTCCATTGAGTTAGTTCGCACTCATTTTAAAGGCACAAATCAAGGGCAGGCTCAGGCGCTTTATAGCTCTGCTAGTTTTGGTGCAGGTGGCGCAGCCGGTGCATTAGTCGGGGGGCTGTTGTGGGACTATAGTGCAGTGATCACATTTATGTTGGCTGCTGTGGCTGCACTTTTGGCATTTATACTTTGTTATGTTTGGTTGCATCCTGTTCATTCAGTAGGGGAAACGCATCATGAATAATTTGACTGTTACGCTGGTGCAGCAAGTCATAGTGCCTAATGATCCACTGCATAATCTCGACGTGTTTGCCCAGTCGATGACGGCAATCACTAAAACAGACTTGATTGTATTGCCCGAAGTTTTCACCACCGGGTTCTGCGCCGGCGCGCGCAATTATGCAGAAGTTGAGGGCGGCCGCGCCTATCAGTGGATGCAACAACAGGCAGCTAAACACGATGCTGTTGTTACGGGCAGCTTGGTTGTAAAAGATGGCGAGCAGTATTTTAATCGTTTAGTGTGGATGCGCCCCGACGGTAGTTATACCGAATATGATAAGCGCCATCTATTCCGCATGGCGGGCGAACATACGCGCTATGCGATGGGCAAAGAGCGGGTGCTAGTAGAGATTAAAGGTTGGCGTGTGCTGCCCTTGATCTGTTACGACTTACGTTTCCCCGTGTGGAGTCGCAATCGCAACGATTACGATCTTGCACTTTATGTTGCCAACTGGCCGAGTGTACGCGCCCTGCATTGGAATCGGTTATTGCAAGCGCGCGCGATAGAAAATTTGAGCTACATTCTTGGCGTCAATCGTGTGGGCATGGACGAAGCAGAGCAGCATTATGCCGGTGATTCCAGCGTTTACGGTCCAGCGGGGGAGTTAATTGCTACAAGTCAGGAAGCCGAATTAATAACGGTAGAATTGTATGCGGAAAATTTAATCGAATACCGCGAAAAATTTCCCGCCTATTTGGATGCAGATGAGTTTATATTGCAGCAATCAATCTGAGTGGTAATGGAGTCTATTAATCATGCCTAACGGTTTCGGCGATAAACTTGTTATAGCGATTTCATCCCGTGCGCTGTTCAATTTGGATGAGAGTCATCAGGTGTATGTTAATCAAGGCTTGGCGGCCTATGCGCAGTATCAAATTGACCATGAAGATGAAATTCTTGCGCCTGGTGATGCATTTCCATTGGTTAAAAAACTATTGCGTCTCAATGAACGTTTGGGTGATGAACCGCGCGTTGAAGTGATTTTGTTATCGCGCAACAGCGCGGATACCGGTTTGCGTGTATTCAATTCTGTCGAACATTACGGTTTGAAAATTAGCCGCGCAGCGTTTTGTGGTGGCACGTCCCCTTATCGCTATGCCTCGGCTTTTGGTTGTCATCTGTTTCTCTCGACCGAGCCGGATGATGTTCGGCAGGCGCTTGACCATGGCATGGCAGCGGCGACACTAATCGCTTCCAAGAATCAGGTCGAGAATGAAGATGAATTGCGTTTTGCATTTGACGGTGATGCAGTCATTTTCTCGGATGAGGCGGAGCAAATTTATAAACTGCAAGGCTTGTCTGCATTTACCCAAAGCGAAAAAGCTTCGGCAAAAGAGCCCTTGAGTGGCGGACCTTTTAAGCATTTCTTAGCGGCGTTGCATCTGTTGCAAACAGAGTTTGGCGAGAACTGCCCGATCCGTACTGCATTAGTCACCGCGCGTTCGGCACCGGCCCATGAACGGGTGATTCGCACCTTGCGTGCCTGGAATATCCGGATTGATGAATCCTTATTTTTGGGTGGGCTGGCCAAAGGTACTTTTCTGAAAGCCTATGGGGCAGATGTTTTTTTTGATGACCAACAGATGCATTGTGAGTCAGCCCGTGAGCATGTGGCTACGGGGCATGTGCCCCATGGAATCGCCAATCGACCTAATACTTGAAAGGCTGAGCCCGGCAACTTATATCCAATATAGGCTGTGATTCACTTGGTTTTTGTTGTTTTTGTAATATTCCCTCACCAAAAACTTTGAATTTCCGGGATATAGTCTAAAGTTGTAACAAGGTCGGCCTGTAGCACAATTCATAATGCTGGGCACAGGTAGGCATGTTGTTCTATTCTTTAAACGAATAATTTAACTACATTTTATAACCCTGAGCTCGCTTCAGGGTTTTTCTGGTCGATGCCTTTGGCAAATACCTCCAGTGAGTGAGCCAATCGGAGGGCTTATGAAGCTGCAACAATTACGCTATATCTGGGAAGTGGCGCATCACGATTTAAACGTGTCAGCTACTGCACAGAGTCTCTACACCTCTCAACCTGGCATCAGTAAACAAATCC
>CAXAVL010000144.1:0-11307 GCA_963971905.1 uncultured Cellvibrio sp. | reverse complement strand
CCAACGCGATTCCTGTCAATCAAAAGGCCGGCTTCCTGATTGCACAGGAGCGCTTCCTCGAGGAGCTGCTGTTGCCGGGCATCCACACGCGTTTGAACCAATGGCAATTCCCTCCATCGCCTACACCAACCCGGAAATCGCCTGGGTCGGCCTGACTGAAAAGGAAGCCAAACAGCAGGGGCTGGATTTCAAACCCGCCGTATTCCCATGGGCCGCCAGTGGCCGCGCCATCGCCGCCGACCGCAGCGAAGGCAAAACCAAACTCATCTATGACGCCAAAACCGATCGCCTGCTCGGCGCAGGGTTAGTCGGCGTACACGCGGGTGAATTGCTCGGCGAGCTCACCTTGGCGCTGGAATTTGGCGCCAGCGTAGAGGATATCGCATTAACCATTCATGCCCACCCGACTCTACATGAATCAGTTGGTTTGGCAGCTGAATTAGGTGTGGGAACCATTACCGACTTGCCCAACCCCAAGGCGACATTGAAAAAATAATGCGCGTATTACAAAAAAATAAAAGCCCGAACAGATCATTCTGCTCGGGCTTTTTGTTAGTCCAATTAATTACCTACTACAGCTTTTGCTTTTTTAACCGGCAGACACTTGTCTAAAAATGCATCCATCGCACGGAAGGTGTCGATGCGATTTTTTTCATTTGATAGATAATGATCCTCACTCGGCAACTCCAGAAAGGTCACGTCTTTTTTCGCTTTTTGCAACGCATCGCGCATTTGGTAACTGTGTTTGATTTCTACTTGACGGTCATCAGTGCCGTGTATTAACAGCACTGGGACTTTAATTTTATCGGCGAAGTTGACTGGGGAGATCGCGCGCAAGGTCGCATTGTCATTACCGATTTGTTCGTCAATGGCATTGTAACTGCGCCAAAATACGCGATTATCTTTTACCAAATCAAACACATTGGACACGCCGTTCACGCTGATTGCACAGCGATAAAAATCCGGCGTTTTTACCGACCCCATCAGCGCGGCGTAACCGCCATAACTTGCCCCTACAATCGCGATAGCATTGGGATCGGCAATTCCATCGGCAATTAACTTACGCGCACCGTCTTCAATATCATCCTGCATCTCCTTACCCCAGTTCTTTAAACCGGCATTGCGCAGCTCAATACCTTGGCCATCGGAGCCACGAAAATTCATTTGCAGCACTGCATAGCCTTTGCTGACAAAAAACTGGGTCCAGTAATCAAAGGACTCACTGTCGCGCGCCATTGGCCCCCCATGTGGAAAAACCAATGTTGGTAAATTTTTCCGTTCCCCGTCTTTGGGTAAAGTCAAGAATGCTTCAATCGCCAACCCGTCTCGGGCTTTATATTGAATAGTCTTGGTGTCGCTCATTAGCTCTGGCAATAATTTTTTGTAGCTATAGGCAACAGCATCAAGTTTTACGGGCTGTGTTTGCCCCAGATAATAGGTACCAGAGTTAGTGCTACTGGACGAAAACACTAAAAATTGCTTCAAATCGTTAGTCATTGAATATAGGTAGTTACGATGATGGGGAACCGCCTTATCAATTTTTACTTGTAACGCCTGCATCTCTTTATCAAAAAAATGTGTACCGCCCTCTGCTGATGCACTAACACCGACTACCTCACCGTTTACCGGCGAATATACGAGATGCCCCTGTATATCGTAGTTTGGATCAGCAAGCACAAGTTCACGTTTCAATTCTGGATCTTTCAAATTCACTTTGAAGATCGCCTGACGCGATTGATGATATGCGCGGATATAAAATTCGTCAGGGTCTTTACCAAAGCCCAAAGGATCTACTTGATCTTCAGAAAATAGTTTATAGACCCAAAGGGATTTCCATTTTTTAGAATCCAGATCATAGACCACAATAGACACTTGATCGTCTTTGACCTGAGTGCCGACCCGAACACGATGCTGTTGATCGGTCATCCAATTCCCAACATTTGATTTACTCGAGTGATATACAGTTGCTTTTTGTGTCTTGATATTGATTTTGTATACCAAAAGTCCACTCATAAATCCGGCGTCCACACCTGGAAATGCCATCAGAATATGTTCAGGATCATCGTACAAACTATCTACCACCCAGTCGCGTACTGACGGAGTAATTTTGTAACGCTTTAAAAAATTTTTTGTGATTGGCTGCGTGATTTTTTCTGACTCGGTATCGATTAATAACAAATCATGGTCGCGCGTCTTAAAACGCACCAAGCCCATGCCAACCCAAGTATCGCGCTCAGCTGGAGTAAATGTGGATACCATCAAGGTCGTATCGTCTTTCCAGCCAATCCATTTAAAAAAGAACTTGGAGTTATCGGTAAAAAGCACCATTTTATTTTTCTTGGTTGACAAATCCGTCACTTGTACTGCAACGCCTTGAGTTTCGCCAACACTCACCCGCACTGTCGATGCCAGCTTTGTACCCGATGGGGATAAAACTAAATGGCTGACGTCAGGTAATTGTCCAAAATCTTGGACAGCGAGTTTGGCAGCGAAAGTAAGTGAGGAGCAAAAGAAGGAAAGCAAAAACACCAAACACAGAGTTACATTATTTTTCATGAGTAATCCTTTTTTCTCGATTCATAGCGGCAAAATTTATTTCTACACGAGACACCCATCAATTGCGATGCGGCCGCGAGTTTATCGCAAAAACAAAACACACACGATTCATTAATAATCGTTTATTTAATTGTGCACAAAAACACTTAAAAAAATGCCCGGAAAACCGGGCATTTTTATATAAAAAATACAGTGTGTTTTTATTTAAATAACCATCACACCATCTGCTTCAATCAATGCAGCGCGGGGAAGTTGATTGATACCTACCGCTGCACGCGCAGGGTAAGGTTGCTGAAAGTATTGCCCCATCACTTCATTTACGACTGGGAAGTTAGCCAGATCGGTCAGGTAGATGTTGAGTTTAACTATGTCTTTCAAACTGCCGCCGGCGGCTTCGCATACGGCGGCCAAGTTTTTAAATACCTGATGCGCTTGCGCGGCAAAGTCGCCTTCAACCATTTGCATGGTTTTTGGGTCGAGCGGAATTTGGCCGGAGAGGTAAACCGTATTGTTGGCTTTTACGGCTTGGGAATAGGTGCCTATGGCGGCGGGGGCGTTATCGCTGTGAATAATAGCTTTATTGGTCATAAGTGAACCTTATTGGCGTTTTTAAATAAATGGAAAAGCGAAGAGTAGAAGCGAAAGTATAGAAGATAATGGCTAGTTTTTACTGCGATTGACCCGAATCACAAAACCCAGGTTGCGGATGCGGCGCATGATGTTGGCGAGGTGGATACGGTTGTGTACACCAATACACAGGTGAATCACACTGTTGTGGGCATCGCGCTCGTGTACGTTGATATGTTCGATGCTCGCCCCCTGCTCGGTAATGCGAGTGGCGAGGGTGGCGATAATACCCCGGTCGCTTTCCACTTCCACCCGTACATCCACCAAAAACTCACCACTGACTGTGGCAGCCCAGTTTACCTGGCTGATTTTGTCGGGATAGTTGCGGATTTCGGCGATATTACGGCAGGTATCCTGATGGATTACCAAGCCTTTGCCAGAGCTGACGTGGCCGATAATCGGGTCTCCGGGAATTGGGCGGCAGCAGCGCGCGAAGCTGATCATCATGCCTTCGGCGGCATCGATAGTAATCGCCGAGTTGAGCGTACCGGGTCGGCCTTTCACATCCGCATCTGGCTGCAGCAATTTGATCAGCGAATAAACCACTTTGTTGCCAAGGCCAATCTCTTCGTAGAGTTTGTCCATGGATTCCAATTGCGCGCCCATCAGCAATTTATGCTGCTGCTCTTCGCTCAAATGTTCCAAATCTATATGGTTTTCTGCCAGCGCACGGCTGAGCATACGCTTACCGAGAGTAACTGACTGGTGATGGCGCTGATGTTTGAGGTAATGACGAATCGCCGAGCGCGCCTTGGCCGATACCGCAAAATTGAGCCAGTTGGGATTAGGCTGGGCGCCCTGTGCGGTGATGATCGCCACCTTTTGGCCGCTCAATAGCGGCTGCGACAGCGGCGCCATGCGCTCATTGATACGGCAGGCGACACAGGTATTGCCCACATCGGTATGTACCGCGTAGGCAACATCGACCGGTGTTGCGCCGGTGGGCAACTCGACAATTTTGCCTTTCGGCGTAAATACATAAACCTCATCAGGGAAGAGATCAATTTTGACGTTTTCGATGAATTCGAGGGAGTTGCCCGCATTTTTCTGCATTTCCAGCAGACCTTGCACCCATTGGCGCGCGCGGCTGTGGCTGGCGTTGATCGGTTCATCGCTATTGGATTTATAGAGGAAATGGGCGGCAATACCGCTGTTGGCCATTTCGTCCATTTCCTTGGTGCGGATTTGCACCTCAATCGGCACGCCGTGCATACCCACCAGCACAGTGTGCAGCGATTGATAGCCGTTGGCCTTGGGAATGGCGATGTAATCTTTAAATTCGCTGGCGACGGGTTTGTACAGGTTATGCACTACTCCCAGCACGCGATAACAGGTGTCCACCGTGTCCACAATGATGCGGAAGGCGTAGACATCCATAATTTCTTTGAAGAACTTTTTCTTCAGGCGCATCTTTTCGTAGATGCTGTACAAATGCTTTTCGCGGCCAATGACAATTGAGTTGATATTTTCTTTGAGCAGACGCTTTTCAAAAGAGGTTTGGATTTGCTCAACCAATTCCTTGCGGTTGCCGCGCGCGGTTTTCAACGCCGCTTGCAAGCGGGTCGCGCGCAGTGGGTACATGCAGTAGAAACTGCGGTCTTCCAACTCCAAACGCACTTCATTCATGCCCAAACGGTGGGCAATCGGCGCGTAGATTTCGAGGGTTTCTTTGGCGATACGGCGCTTTTTGTCGGGCGGCATGGCGCCCAGAGTGCGCATGTTATGCAATCGGTCGGCGAGTTTGACCAGAATCACACGCAAGTCATTGGCCATGGCCAAGGCCATTTTCTGGAAGTTTTCCGCCTGTTTTTCCGCGTGGGATTCAAACTCAATCTGGGTGAGTTTACTCACGCCATCCACCAAATCTGCCACTGAATCGCCAAACTGACCGGCGATGGCTTTTTTGCTGATGCCTGTGTCTTCAATCACATCGTGCAGCATGGCCGCCATCAGGCTTTGATGGTCCATATGCATGGTGGCGAGGATGTCGGCAACCGCGAGGGGATGGGTGATATAGGCTTCGCCGCTGCGGCGTTTTTGGCCGTCGTGGGCTTGTTCGGCGTAGAAGTAGGCGCGCTTCACCAAATTAATTTGGGAAGGTTCCAGATAAGACGAAAGCCGGTGGCTCAAAGCCTCTATGGTTTGCACGTCCCTCTCCAGAAATCACGCCATAAATCGCGCCAGACAACAGACCCGCCGGGGAAGATAGCGGGTACTGGCAGAAAAAAAATCGACTTAGATATCGTTTTCGTACACACGCTCTGGCTTAGGTTGCGGCAGAGTGTCTTTTTCCAACAGGATGCTCGCATCAATAAAACCTTCTTCGATTTCGCGCAGTGCGATAACGGTAGGCTTGTCATTTTCTGGGGCAACGTGTGGATCTTTGCCGCCGATGGCCAATTGACGTGCGCGTTTGCTGCCAACCATTACCAACTCAAAACGGTTGTCAACGTGATCCAAACAATCTTCAACGGTAATACGTGCCATAACTTTGTGTGCTCTACTTTCTATGGATGATCTATGGGCGCTGGGAATAGGCGCTTGGGGAAATACAGCTCAGCTGCAGTCCGGTCGGCTATTATGCGTCAGCAGCAGCAACTATGCCAACCGCGCATGACTAAATTTAAGCCAATAAGTCTTTCAGTAGCTGACTATGGCGCTCCGCCTGCCGTGCAAGCCGGATATGTTGACTGGTAATCAGCGCCTGAAATTGCGCCAGCGCGACGGTGAAGTCGTCGTTGATAATCAAATAATCCGCCTCGACATAATGAGACATCTCGCTAATCGCCTCACTCATGCGCGCATCGATCACCGCTTCATCATCTTGCCCACGGCCGGTCAACCGCTGGCGCAAACAAGCCAGTGAAGGCGGGAGGATAAACAGGCTAACCGTATCCGGCATCAACTTGCGCACCTGCGCAGCACCTTGCCAATCAATTTCCAAAATCACATCTATACCCTGCTTGAGGGTATCTACCACCCACTGCTGCGAAGTGCCGTAGAGATTGCTAAACACCCGCGCATGTTCGAGAAAAGCACCCTGTTCCAGCATAGATTCAAACGTCGCGTGATCGACAAAATGATAATTCACTCCATCGACTTCGCCGGGGCGCATAGGGCGGGTGGTATGGGAAATAGAGACGCAGACTTCCGGATTGGATTTCACCAGCGCGCTGACCAGACTGGTTTTGCCAGCACCCGAGGGCGCAGAAACGGTATAGAGGGTGCCAAGATTAGCCATGAAAGAACCTTAATCAGCAGTAAGTGGAGGCGGCATTCAATTGATGGGGGAAATTATGGCACAGCTTGCCGGAACTCACAGCCAAGGTAGCTAAGTTCCGCAGTGAATCGATCAAATCACTGCGCAAAATGGCGTCGCCGAGCGAGCATAAGGTCATAAAGGCACATTAATATGGCATAGTAAGCCACACCCACAGATCAACTCCTGAGTTATTTATGTTGCGCCAATTACTCTCCATCACCCAAACCGCCGAACGCCTGCGCGTGCGCCCCGACTATGTGCGTGAACTGGTAGCCAAAAAACGTTTAAGTTTTACCCACGGTGAACAGTTGGATGCCGCCCAAGTAGAAAAGCTGGCGCGATTGATGGAAAAGTTGCGCAGCAATGGCATTGCCACGCTGGTGGAAATTACCGCTCAAGATGAGGCGCAAAAGGGCGAGGAACCTAGCGAACAATAAGCTCGCGCCCGAGTCATCGAGCGCGAGCGTTTAATCGTGTTAGTGCCGTTGGGTTTGCTGTTCGCGCACTTCGTAGTAGGTCTGCTCAGAAATTTTTTGGTAGGCCGCCGAATCTTTCATAAACGCTGAATAAGAATCGTACACCTTTTTAAATTGCGGATCTTTGGCCGCCTGCTCCGCGTATACCTGCTGCGCTATTTCATAAAAACGCTGCAACACTTCATCCGGCAATTTGCGAATTTGCACACCCTGATTTTCCACCAGCTCCTTCAACGCGCGGCTGTTATGCGCGGTGTAGCTGTCGAACATATCCTGACTCATCGCACGGGCGGCGTAGGTCACAATCGCTTGCAGATCCTTGGGCAAATTTTCAAACGCGGTTTTGTTGATGATCAATTCCATCGACGGACCCGGCTCATGCCAACCGGGGTAGTAATAATATTTTGCGATCTGCTGGAAACCAAAGGCCAAATCATTTTCCGGCCCGACCCATTCAGCTGCATCGATCACACCGGTCTGCAGCGCGGTATAAAGTTCACCGCCGGGAATATTCACCGAGGTGCCACCGGCGATATTAAACACTTCACCGGCCAAACCGGGAATGCGCATTTTTAAGCCGCGCAAATCGTCTACTGAATTAATTTCGCGATTAAACCACCCCGCCATTTGCGCACCGGTATTGCCCGCCGGAAAGGGGATTAAATTAAACGGCGCGTACAGTTCGCGCCACAACTCCAAACCGCCGCCGTGATTGATCCACCCGTAGAGTTCCTGCGCGTTCATACCAAAGGGAACTGAAGTAAAAAATTGCGCAGCGGGCACTTTGCCGCACCAAAAATAACTACCCGAGTGCCCCATCTCCACACTACCGGACGACACCGCATCAAACACCCCCATGGCGGGCACTAATTCATTGGCGCCATACACATGAATTTGCAAACGCCCACCGGACATCTCATTAATCACCCGCGCAATATTTTCCGCGCCAACCCCTAAGCCGGGTGTATTTTTCGGCCAAGAAGTCACCATTTTCCAATGGTATTGTTGGGTAGAAACACTGGCGGCTACTTGCTCAGCTGCCGCCTCTTGTTGCAGCGCACGTTTAGGTTTGGATTTCTCCAATACCAAGGCCGTAAAAGTCGCGGCAAACAGCGCAATCAAAACGATGATAACCAGCGGATACCAATTGATGGATTTATTGTTCATGGTGTTATTGTTCTTTTAGCAAAGAGGTTTGAGTTTCTATTATTTTCCACAGGGATTGCGCTTGATGAATGGCTTCAACAACGGCGGCTTCGGTAACCAAATCACCAGAATAATCAGCCACATTGCGCTGCTTGCGCAATGCATCCAATACGATCATTTGCTCCCGACTAATACCAAGCGTTTTAGGCAGAGTTTGAATCATGGTTTGGTGATGACCCGGTTTACTGGTCAAGGTACGAAACCCCTGACTCTGCAAAGCCGCATTGGCCATTTGCATGATGGCTTTATAGGCTGTATCAAAACGGTTTTCATTGCTCAGCTGAACCAATGTTGCATCTTGCAAATTGCGCTGCGCAGCATTCAACAAACGGCGAATAGTCAACGGATCCGGTTGTATCGTTTCCAGCGTCATCCCTACTAAATTATCCAACGTCATGCCTGTCTCCTGACTTGATTCCTTGTTCCAATAATTTCGATAATCGGTTTTTCAAACAACTCCCGGACAAATACCGAGTCGTTACTTATTGCTGTTGCCCACTCGGCAGGCGAATAAAGTTTGGGATTAATTTCCCGCCCCAACAGCGACTGACAGGGGTAAATAGCAGCAACCAACTCGCTAAACTCCACGTCAGCTACCACCAACAAATCCACATCACTGTGCAGATTCGCTTTGCCACTGGCAACCGAACCAAAGACCCAAGCCAAGTCGATCTGCCCTGCCAAAGGCGCCAGCGCTTGCGCCAGCACATCCCCCAAGCCCGAGGTTTTGCGCACTATACTGGCCAACTCATCAAATACCAATGACTGGCGATTAGCCCGATACAGCACCTGGTTGCCCTGCGCCACTTTCTCCAAAATGCCTACCTCTGCCAAACGGCTCAACTCCTTATGCAAGGTGCCCGGCTGGGTTTGGGTAAGGCGAGCTATTTCGCGCACATGATAAGCCTGCTCAGGTTGCATCAGCAGCAAGCCCAGCACGCGGCGGCGATAGTCACTAAATAGAAGTTCGGCGATAGGAGAGGCCATATCAATGCCCTTAAGACTCAGGTGTAGCTTATTTTGCTACATTTGTAGCTTTTTTGGCTACACCTATCATAAAGACTTGGAGCAATAATGGCCTAATTAAAGATGCTTATGTATAAACGAAATTAATGGGTAGTAGGGTAAGGCAATAACACAGGGGCCTTACAGCCCCTGCAACTTCGCATATTGCATCACTAACCGCTTGATGCCAATTTCGGCGAATTTCACTTGAATCACCGCGTTGGGGCCGGTGCCTTCGAATTGCAAAATCACACCTTCGCCAAACATGGCGTGGGTGACGCGCTGGCCGAGGCGGAAGCCGGTGTCTTCGCCGGTTTCGTACATGGGGGCGCGTTTGGAGGCTTGGGTTAAGGCCGGGCGATTAAAACTCACCGGGCGGGTAACCGCGGTTTTTAAACGGACTTCTTCGATACAATCTTCAGGAATTTCTTTCACAAAACGGGACACCGCGTTAAAGGTTTCATTGCCGTACAAGCGACGGGTTTCAGCGTAACTAATAAATAACTTTTCCATAGCGCGAGTGATGCCCACGTAACACAGGCGCCGCTCTTCTTCCAAGCGATCCGGGTCGTCCGCCGACATTTTATGCGGGAACAACCCCTCTTCCACACCGGCCAAAAACACCAGCGGAAATTCCAACCCCTTGGCCGAGTGCAGGGTCATTAATTGCACTGCATCTTCAAATTCATCGGCCTGGGTTTCACCGGCGTCGAGCGCGGCGGTGTCTAAAAATTGTTGCAGTGGTGTGAGGCCCTCATCATCCGCTTCTTCGGCATCAAATGCGCGGCAAGCAGTGATTAATTCCTGCAAGTTTTCGCCGCGCGCCTGACCTTTTTCACCTTTTTCATTTTGATGAAAGGCCAGCAAGCCGGTTTCATCCAATACTTGTTTGGCGATCATATCGAGCGAGGCGATATCACCGTGGATATCAATCGCGTTGGCATCCTGTGCGAGCTTTTCAATCAAATTTAAAAACGATTGCACCGCATTGCCGGCGCGCGCGGCAAAGACCCGCTTGGCTACCATTTGCTCTGCAGCCGCCCAGAGCGAGCAGCCCTGTTCGCGCGCAAACAGGCGAATATCATCGACAGTTTTGCCGCCTATGCCGCGTGTAGGTGTGTTGATTACCCGCTCAAAACCGGCATCGTCGTGGCGATTGCTGATCAGGCGCATATAGGCCAAGGCGTTTTTAATTTCGAGGCGATCATAAAAGCGCTGGCCGCCGTAAATGCGATAGGGAATCGCCTCGCGCAGCAGCGCCTCTTCCAATACCCGCGACTGGGCGTTGGAGCGGTACAAAATGGCGATGGTTTTTTTCTCGCGGCCTTTGCGCGCCCACTCCTGAATACGCTCAACAATAAAACGCGCTTCGTCCTGCTCGTTGTAGGCGGCGTAGAGCGAAATCGGGTCGCCCTTGTCACCTTCCGTCCACAGCTCTTTGCCGAGGCGGCCGTAGTTGTGTTTGATCACTGCGTTGGCGGCTTTGAGAATATTGCCGGTAGAGCGATAGTTTTGTTCGAGGCGATAAGTCGTGGTGTCGACAAAATCCTGCGAAAAGCGCTGGATGTTTTCGATTTTTGCGCCGCGCCAACCGTAGATCGATTGGTCGTCGTCGCCCACTGCCGAGACACAGGCGGTTTTACCGGCGAGCACCCGCAGCCAGGCGTATTGCACACTGTTGGTATCCTGAAACTCATCGACCAATACAAACGGGAAGCGCTGCTGGTAATGTTCCAGAATGTGCGGTTTGTGTAGCCAGAGTTCGTGAGCGCGGAGCAGAATTTCGGCAAAATCGACCATGCCGCCGCGCTGGCAATCTTCTTCGTAGGCGCGATAAATCTGCAGCATAGTGCGCACAAACGGATCGCCCGAATCCTGAATATGTTGCGGGCGCAGGCCTTCGTCTTTTTGGCCGTTGATGTACCACTGCGCCTGTTTATGCGGCCATTTGTTTTCGTCGATATTAAGCGCTTGGTAGACGCGTTTGATCAGCCGCAACTGGTCATCGCTATCCAGAATCTGGAAGTTTTGCGGCAGTTTTGCATCCTGCCAATGGGCTTTGAGCAGGCGATGGGCAAGGCCGTGGAAGGTGCCCACCCACATAGTGCGGCTGTTGATGTGCTGGCCGTTCTGCGCAAACAATTCATCCAGCCGCGCACGCATTTCACGGGCGGC